>NZ_JBFODD010000059.1:0-106828 GCF_040908115.1 Aeromonas sp. R7-1
GCCTCGCACTTGGGGAGGGGTTCCCGAGCGGCCAAAGGGATCAGACTGTAAATCTGACGGCTCTGCCTTCGAAGGTTCGAATCCTTCTCCCTCCACCATTCAAGTGCGTCAAGTAAGTGAAAAATCAGGAAAATACCCCGTGGAGGGGTTCCCGAGCGGCCAAAGGGATCAGACTGTAAATCTGACGGCTCTGCCTTCGAAGGTTCGAATCCTTCTCCCTCCACCATCTTTCAGAGAACCCGGCCTTGTGCCGGGTTTTCGCTTTTCTGCCTTCCACAAATCCCCTTCTTCTACAAAAAAACGGGAGGCCAAGCCTCCCGTCAATATATGCACGCTCTCACCCCGAACCTGCTGGCGACAGCTGTCATCAGCAGGTCGGGCAGAGGGGGATAAACGTCTCCCCAGGCATCTGTCTTGTCATCCGCGCCCCTTACAGGGTGAAGCGATAGAAGATATCCACCGCCTGGGCCACCCCGCTCATGGCCTGCAGATAGAGCCTTGGCATCAGCTCGTAGCGCAGCTTGAATTCGGCGATGGGGCTGAACACCCCGACCCCGTACTGGAACTGCAAGCCGGGCAGCAGGTAGGCCGACAGGGTCACCTGGGTGTCATCGCCACTGCCTGCAGTATCGAGGGCCACGTCGCTCATGCCGAGGGACTCCCCGATGCTGGAGACCACGCCGCTCGCCTGGCTCACGGCCCCCGCCACCAGCAAGCCGTTGAAGCCGCCATCCTCGCCGCTGGTCTGCAATCCCTTGCCCCGCAACAGATAGGAGAGCTGTTCGGACTGCGCCATCTGCGGCTCGGAATAGACGGTGATCTTCGGCTTGGTAGCCGGCCCCGTCACCCGCACCCCGACGGTCACGTTGTCCTCGATGGTATCCGGATCCCGATAGGTCTCGATGTTGAGATAGGGCTGATCGATGGGGCCGGAGAAGAGGATCCGCCCCTCCTTGATGATGAGGTTCTGGCCATAGGCCTTGAAGCGCCCGTCCCTGAGCTCCAGTTGCCCGTTGCCCGAGAGCGGCTTGGAGGGATCCTGGCGAATGTTGAGGGCCCCTCCCACCTTGGTCTTGAGTCCCATGGCTTCGAGGCGGACGTCGTCCCCGAGCCGGATGGCGAGCCTGATCTCCATGGGCAGCGGTGCCGCCTTGGGGACCGGCGGCAGATCGTCGTAGATGACGGTGACGTCATCGGAGACCGCTACCGCGCTGTCTGGCAGGCTCTTGACCAGGATGCGCGACCAGGGGATGTCCACCTGCCCGGTCACCCTGGTCTCCTCCCCGAGAGAGATGGCGATGTCAGGGGTCACCCTGACCCGGCCCATGCCCGGGTACTGGGCCTCCAGCTCCTTGCCCTGAATGGTGAGGCTGCCGGTCACCGGCTGCTGGGCCCAGCTCAGCCAGCCCCCCAGCACCAGGGGGCCCTTGCCCACCATCATGGAGCCGTCGAGTTCGGCCCGGTTGCCTTCTATCTTGAGGCGGGTCACCAGCTTGGAGAGGGTCACCATGTCGGAGTGGGTCTGAACCTCCCCCTCCTTCAGGTTCAGCTCGCCATACAGTAGGGGGGCAGCCAGGGTACCGTCGAAGCGGGCATCCGCCGAGATGACCCCTTGCAGGGAGCGCACTTCGGGAATGAGGGGCGCAAAGGTCGCCAGCTTCAGATCGTCAAACCTGAGTTGACCGCCGAGGTTGCCGCGGCCAGCGGGATCCCGGATCAGCAGATCGGTGTCGATGTTGCCGATCTGCTCGGAAGCGAAATCGACCCGGATGGCGGCCTGCTGGCGCTCGAAATCGATCCCGAGCTCGAGGCGCTGGTAGTCGGTCTTGAGTTCGTCGGCGACGAAGGTCCCAGGCGTGGTACGCACGGTGGCGTGCAGGGTCGGCTGGTTGCCGCGCCAGCTGGCGCGCCCGTCGGCCGACAGCACCGCCTGCCAGCGGAAATTGTCCGGCAACCAGGGGCGCAGCCGCTTGAGATCAAATTCGTTCAGGGCAAATTCCAGATTGCCCTGGGACTGGGCTATCCGGCTCCCCTTGACGCAGAGACTGGCCTTCTGGGACGCGAGGCAGAGATCCCCCATGGTCAACTGCTGTTTCGGCAGATCCAGGTCCAGAGACCAGGGGGCGGTCAGCGCCCAGCGCTTGAGGGGGGTCTTGAGCTTCAGCTCGGCAAGGGCGCCACGCCAGTGGTCACCGCGCAGGCTGCCATTCAGGCTGAGGTCTGCCGCCAGGGGATCCCCCTTCATGGTCAAGGTGAGCCCGTGACGCTCGAGATCGCCGCTCAGGTTCAGGGCGATTTGCGAGAGCTTGGTCTCCCCCTGTGCCAGGCTCGCCACCGTCACCGCCACCTCACCGGCGGGCTTCTCCCCGACCAGGGCGTTGGCCTTGAGGACGGTCTCCTTGAGGACGGTGCCCGCGTAGGCGAGTCGGCCCGACACCAGATCGGCATTCACGCGCGGCGCCTGCTGGTTGCCGGTGACGCGCACCTGGCCCTTGATGTCCCCTCCCAGACCCGGGTAGATACCCCCAAGCTTGGGCGCATCCAGATCCGCATCCAGCTTCCAGGCCTGGGTCGTGAGCGAGCCTTTGGCCTGCAGCCGGTTGGGGCCGCTTTGCAGCGCCAGGGCCGGGATGGTCCACTCCATCTTGTCGTTGCCGCTGAGCCTGCCCTGCAAGGCCAGGGGATACTGGTTGAGCTTGCCATCCACCTTGAGCTCGGGCAGGGCCAGCTGCCAGTGGCCCGCCTCATCCAGATCGAAGCGGCTGGTGATCTTGCCCGCCAGTGCCCCCTTGATCTCGGGCACCAGCTCCGCCGGGTTGATCCCCTTGAATTCGGTCGTCCCCTGCCACTGGACCCCCTTGCTCCAGGCCAGCTTGCCGTCGACCTTGAGCTCCCCCTTGAGGGCCCCCAGCAGCAGCTCGATACGGCTCAGCTGGTTGAGATCCCCCTTGCCCGAGAGCGCCACCTTGAAGGGGGGCACATCGGTCCCCTTGCCGGCGGTGTTGAGCGCAAACTGGTAACCGGAGAGCTTGCCCTTGGCGCTCAGGGTGCCCTTGTCCAGCCGATAGCTGGGCTCATCCTTGGCGGGCTTGTGCAGGGGCCAGGAGAGGCTCTTCCAGTCCAGCGCCAGATCGAAGGGCAGATCCGGGTCGAGGGCCGCAAGGGATCCTTTGAGATTGGCGCCCACCGGCCCCTTGGCCTTGAGTGCCAGCCCAAGCTTGCCCACAGAACCGTCCAGGACGAGATTGACCTGCTCCCCCTTGAGCTCCCCGTCCAGCAGCCCTTGACGCGCTTTAGCATCCAGAGTCAGGGCGAGGGGGTAATCCTCGTGCAGGCGCACCTGACCACGCAAGGCCAGATCCGCCATGGCATGGCGCAAGGAGAGCTCCCGGATGTCGATGCGCTCCTCCTCGGCGGTGGCCGACAGCAAGAGGTTGTCTAGCCCCTCCACCAGCTCACCTTGCTGATAACGGAACGCCGTGGCTTTCAGCCCCTCCAGCTGGATGGGGAAAGGCAGTCGCACCGCCGGCAGCACCATGGGCTCGGGCTTGCTTGCGGCCTGCGTCTTGTCACCGGGGGCAGCCTTGCCCTCGCCGGCCGCCAGGGTGGCGCTTTTCTCATCCGCCGGTTTGGCGCCCTTGTCACTGGCCGCCTCCACCGGGGACGGTGCCACCACCACGTTCAGGCCATCGAACACGGGGCCGCGCACGATGAGCCCGGCGCGATCCAGGGCGGCGCCAATATCCAGATCCTTGAGGGTGATCGTCACGCCGGGCACCGCCACATCGAGATCGACAACCTTGAGGCTGTCGACCTGGATTTTGAGCGGCAACGGATGCCAGACGAAGGGCTCCGACGGCTCTTCCGGCACCGGCTCGGACTCCGCCACCCGGACCACGGGGCGAGTCACCGCCAGAGTCTTGATCCAGAGCTTGCCCTGCAGGAGCTTGCCCAGATCCCAGTCCAGCACGGCCCGCTCCACGGTGACATCCACCAGCTCGTCCTGCCAGCCAACCCCTTCGAAGGTCCAGCCATACCCGAGTTGCCCCGCCACCAGCTCCCCCTTGAGGGAGGGCAGCGCGGCTCTGGCCTGTTGCCACAGCCACTTGTTGCCCTGATGGGTGAAGCCCAGCAGGCTGACGCCGATGAGCAGCAGGAAGAAGAGGCCCATGAGCCACAAGAAAATGCGTTTTACCCAGATCACGATGCAGACCCCTGCAAGGAAAGCAGCCGCAGCGGCCAGAAAAGAGAAAGAAGAGGATGTGCGCCTGGTTGCCGGGTCATAGTTCCGGCCCCAGCGCGAAGTGCAGCCGCAGCGGCTTGTCCTCCTCGGAGATGCCCACCGCCAGATCGAGCCTGACCTGACCGATGGGGGTGACCCAGCGCACCCCGACCCCGGTGCCTATCTTCCAGGCCTCGCTGTAGTCGACGGTGGCGGTCCCGGCGTCCACGAACAGGGCGCCGAGCCACTTCTCGCTGAAGCGGTAGTTGTACTCCAGGCTGCCGACGCTGGCGTAGCGCCCGCCGGTCAGCTTGCCATCGTCCCCCCGTGGCGAAATGGTCTCGTAACCGTAGCCCCGGACCGTCTGATCGCCGCCGGTGAAGAAGCGCAGGGAGGGGGGGACCAGGGAGAAATCATCCCCGACGATGGCCCCCTGTTCGGCCCGCATCAGGAAACGGTGATCTTCGCCCAGGGTGCGCAGCCACTTGCTGCGCCCCCACACCCGCATGAAGCTGATGTCGGACCCCCAATAGGGGCTCGAGAACTCCATCGTCAGTTGCTGGCGATCCCCCCAATCCGGCACCAGACCGCCGCGCACCCGCAGCCGTGACCAGGAGACACCGGGGATCAGCAGCAGGCTGTTCCCCTCGTCCTGACCCTGGACGTAGCGCTCGTTCTCCAGGCGCACAAAGACGTCTCTGTCCCAGCTCTCCGGTCGGCGTGTCCAGCGGTGCACCCCGAAGGTGGCCAGATCGGAGCGGGTGTCGTTGTTGTCGGTGTATTGATAGCCCGCCTGCAGGGAGTAGTAATCCCGCAGCGGGTTGCCCACCGGGATCTGGTAGTCGAAGCTGAGCTCCGCTTCCGGCGCCGAGATCTTGGCGGTGCTGGAGAGGCGGTGACCATAGCGGTTCACCCAGGGTTTCTCCCAGGTGGCACTCAGGCGCGGCCCCACGTCCGTGGCATAACCGATACCGGTCTCAATCTCGTGATCGACCCGGTTGGAGAGGGTCACCTGCACCGGCACCCGGTTGCCCTCGGCCTGGCTGATCAGGGGTTTGATGTCCACCTGCTTGAACAGCTTGGTGGAGGAGACATCCTGGGACATCTCCGCCAGACGGATCGCCAGATAGGGGTCGCCGCTCTTGATGTTGATGAGCGGGCGGATAAGGTGCAGTGCCTCCGGCGTCGCGTCATAGCGGATCTCGCCGAAATGGTAGCGCGGGCCAGAGCGAAACAGGATGTAGATCTCCGCCTTGCCCTGTTCCGGGAAAACCTTGACCTGGCTCTTGCTGATCTTGGCGTCAAAATAGCCGCGGGCCAGCCCCAGACTGCCGAGATCCGCCTTGATGGATTCATATTTGCCGTGGTTGAGGGGATCTCCCTCCTTCAGGGGCAGCTT
The DNA here is from genome assembly GCF_040908115.1 of Aeromonas sp. R7-1. NCBI lineage: Bacteria > Pseudomonadati > Pseudomonadota > Gammaproteobacteria > Aeromonadales > Aeromonadaceae > Aeromonas > Aeromonas sp. R7-1. The sequence goes on from NZ_JBFODD010000059.1 coordinate 5,622, forward strand.
GTCCAGCAGCTCGCTGTACACCTCGTCGCTCCCCGCATCCCCTTCCAGCAGGATGTCGAGGCGCGAGATGATCACGGGTTCCCCCCGCTCAATCTCGATCACCACCTTGGCGGGCGCCTTCTTGTCGCGGTTCAGGGTGATCTTGGGCTGGTAGTAGCCATAGACCTGCAGCGCCTTCTGTACGCTCTCGGTGATCTTGGCGCGGGCGGGGCGGTACTGGCGTTCCTGGTAGACGGGCAGGGCGTTGAGGTAGGCCTCGACGTTGTCTTTCTGCTCTCCCCTGACCCCCTTGATCTGGTAGGTCAACTTGGCCGCCATGGCGGGCATCGCCATCAGCCAGAGAGCGAGGGCGAGCAGCAAGAGACCGGGCCCGGGGCGACGGGATCGCCCGGATGAAGTGCTCCCGGTGAGAAAAGTAGGATAGCATCCTGTCAAACGTCAGTTTCCCCGAATAACATGATTTAAAGATTGTGTTATTTAGTACGATACCGAGACTCATCCCGGGCGAGTGCCGCTCATCCTAGCATAATCGCGACGGCGAAATCCCACGCTCGGGGCCCCTTTGCGTGCCGCTCTGCCACCCCCGGTGCGGGGATCGCTTCGGCCCAGCAAGGAGCCAGCCGGGTGTGAGGAGCCAAACTGCGCACAATCCGGGCAAGGGGCGAACAAAACGCCACCACCGACCCCGCCACGCCGGATCTCCCCTGGCGGCCTTGGGCTGGCAGCAGGGTCCGGCTCGTCGCGACAACCCTTGTCGGACACCCCGCATCCGACGGGTTTCGTCAACCCGTCCCCCTCGACTTGCTCCGTGCCCTCTTCCCCACCCTGCCTGCTATTGAACAGGAAAATAAGTTTAAATCAATCACTTGAATAGATGGCACTAAAGCTTCGTTCAATTCAATCGATTTATCCCGCTGCCCCTGCGCTCCTGCCTGTCCCACACTGATCCCAATCATCGCAGGAGAGACCCCATGCACCTACGTAGCGAACAACTGGCTGACTACATCGCCGACCGACTCGAGTTCATCACCTTCCTGGCCTGCTGCAGCGCCCTGCTGGCATTGCTGACCGGCATGAACGGCCAGCAGGCCCTCGCCTTCACCGCGCTCAATCTGCCCTTTGGCCTGGCCCTGCTGCTGGGCATGGCCCTGCTCGCCCCCCTGTCTGCCCACTGGCGCCTGCCCGGCATAGTCCTGCTGCTGGTGAGCGCAGCCCTGGCCACCCTGCAGATGGGGGGCAACTGGCTCAACCCCCTGGCCATCTGGAGCCTCTATGCCCTGCTGGGGCTGGAGATCCTCTGGCAATCCCGGGCCAGGGTCCCCCTGGCCACCGGCCCCCGGAGCCGGGTCTCGCGCCCGAGGGGCTGACGTGGAGGCGCAATTGCAGTAATCTTGCGCCCCCTTTCCCCTCGCCGAGGAGTATTCCGATGAAAAAAGCCTGTGCCCAGCACATCCTGGTCAAGACCGAGAAACAGTGTCTGGAGATCAAGGAGAAGCTCGCCAAGGGCGCCGATTTCAGCCAGATGGCCAAGCGTTTCTCCACCTGCCCTTCCGGCAAGCGTGGCGGCGATCTGGGAGAGTTCTCCAAGGGGGACATGGTCAAGTCCTTCGACGATGCCGTGTTCAAGGGGGAGCTGCTGACCGTGCTGGGGCCGGTGCGCACCAAGTTCGGCTTCCACCTCATCAAGGTGCTCTATCGCAACTGATCCAGGGCGACGAGGCCATCGGTTCTCTGAGCCGCACGCCTGGGATTGATGATCATTTACTAACGTTATCAGGCAATTAAGTTTATCCTTCTGGGCATAGTTCCATCCTGTCCCGTGGATCCCTCATATGCACAGCTCTTTGTGGTGGCCGCTGCTGACCTGGCTATTGCCCCTTTGCGGGGCCCTTGGCAGCCGCGCCCATCTCTGGCCCTGGTGGCTCGGCTTCATCCTCTGTCTCGCCAGCGCCCTCCTCAGCCTCGTGCTGCTGCTGCGCCTGCCCTGGCGTTATCGCCGCACCACCAACCTCTGGCCGGATATCTGGGGCATCACTCCCCTGCTGTTGCCCCTGCTGTTTCTCGTCCAGGCGCTGCGCTCCCCCCTCACCAACGACGTCAGCACGGATCCCTACCATCCGCCACGGCTCCAGTGGGCCGAGCAGCTCAGAAGCCCGGAGGATCTCCCGATCTCCCCCCCGCCCCTGCAACTATTTCCAGGCAACCCCGGTCCTCTCTATACCCGGGCATCCCCGGTCGAAGTGCTCGCGGAAGCAGAGGAACTGATGACGGAGCTGGGCTGGCAGGTTCATCCGGGCAGCGAGGGTATCGATGCCGTCGTCACCACCGGCTGGTTCGGGTTTCAGGATGACGTGGCCCTGCGGGTCTTTGCCGGGCCCAAAGAGACCCGTATCGACATGCGCTCCGCCTCGCGCCAGGGGCGCAGCGATCTGGGGGTCAACCGGGCACGGATCATCGATTTCCTGAATCGGTTGAACGAGCGTCTGGGCGGGGCCTACAAGCCCAAGATGGAGAAGCTCAAAGAGGAACAAGATGCGCATTGAGGTCAAACCGGACCGGGCCTACGCCTGGTTCATCCGCCCCTTCTTCTGGCTGCAGAAACGCAACTATGGTCAGGTGCTGATCCCGGGCAAGTGCTGGGGGCGCTCCCCCAGGCTGTTCGCCGCGGTCGCCACCCTCTACGGCGTCATCAACCGCAAGCGCTCCCCCATCGACCCCGTGCTGCGCTCCCTGGTGACGGTGCGGGTCTCCCAGCTCAACTGGTGTCGTTTCTGTGTCGACATCAACGCCATGACCCTCGTCAAGCGGGCAGGCTCCAGCGACAAGGTGGAGGCGCTGGCCCGGTGGCGCGACAGCCCCTTGTTCGACGAGCGGGAGCGGGCCGTGCTGGACTATGCCGAGGCCATGACCGGGCTGGATGGCGTGAGCGACGAGCAGGCCGCCCGCCTCAAGCCCTGGTTCGATGACGACGCCCTGGTGGAGCTCACCGGCCTCATCGCCTTCCAGAACATGTCCGCCAAGTTCAATGCCGCTCTCGACATCGCTCCCCAGGGGTTCTGCCAGTTGCCGGTGCAACCCGAGCGCCCCCTCGACAAGGGGCAGGGATGAACCAGGCACGCCTGCTACTGTTGCTGGCGATGGGGGCCCTGGTCGGCACCTTCTTTGCCCTCGACCTTGACCACTATCTGAGCCTCACCCAGTTGCAGGCTCATCAGGAGCGCCTGGCCCTTTGGGTCGACCGCCATGTTGTCGCAGCCAGCGTGCTGTTTCTGGTGATCTATGTGCTCACCACCGCCCTCTCCCTGCCGGGGGCGGCCCTGCTCACCCTGGCGGGCAGCGCCGTCTTCGGCATCCTGTGGGGGCTCTTGCTGGTCTCCTTTGCCAGCTCCCTCGGCGCCACCCTGGCCTTTCTCAGTGCCCGCTTCCTGCTGCGGGACTGGGTCGAGACGCGCTTTGGCGACAAGCTGGCGAGCGTTCAGGCCGGCATGCAAAAGGAGGGGGCCTTCTATCTGCTGAGCCTGCGCCTCATCCCCCTCTTCCCCTTCTTTCTGGTCAACCTGGTGATGGGGCTCACCCCCATCAGAGTCAGCACCTACTACTGGGTCAGCCAGCTCGGCATGCTGCCGGGCACCCTCGTCTACGTGCTGGCGGGAAGCGAGCTGGCTACCCTCACCAGCACAGGCAACCTCTTCTCCCCCGGCCTGCTGGCCGCCCTGACCCTGCTCGGCCTGATGCCCTGGCTGATGCGTGCCTTGCAGCGCCGTCTCGCCCTCTACCGGTTGCACGCCCCCTACCGCAAGCCGGCGCGTTTTGACTACAACCTGCTGGTGATAGGCGCCGGTGCCGGAGGTCTGGTCACCAGCTACATCGCCGCCGCGGTGAAAGCCAGAGTGGCCCTCATCGAGCAGCACAGGATGGGGGGGGATTGCCTCCATACCGGCTGCGTCCCCTCCAAGGCGCTGATCCGAAGCGCCCGCTTTGCCATTGAACAGCGCAAGGCCACAGAGCTTGGTTTTACCCCGAGCCAGAGCCGCGCCGACTTCGCCGCCGTGATGGCGCGGGTCGCCCGGGTCATCGAGGAGGTCGAACCCCACGACTCGGTGGCGCGCTATGAAGGACTTGGGGTGGAGTGCATCCAGGGGCGGGCGCGAGTCACCTCCCCCTGGGAGGTGGAGGTCAACGGCAAGCGCCTGACCAGCCGTCATATTGTGATCGCCACCGGCGCCCGCCCCCGGGTGCCCGCACTGCCGGGGCTGGACAGGGTTCCCTACCTCACCTCCGACACCCTCTGGCAGCGACTGCGCGAGCCCCCCCGCCATCTGCTGGTGCTGGGAGGAGGCCCCATCGGCTGCGAGCTGGCCCAGAGCCTGGCCCTGCTCGGTATCCCCGTCACCCTGGTGGAGCAAGGCCCTCAGCTGCTGCCCCGGGAAGATAGGGACGTCGCCGGGGCCCTGGCCGCGCAGCTGGAGCACGACGGCGTCACCCTGCACCTCGGCTGGCAGGCTACCTCGGCCGGGTATATGGACGGTAAAGGCGCCAACCTGCCCATCCGGCTGTACCTGCGCCGGGGGGACGAGACGCTGGTGGTTGAGGGGGACCAGCTGCTGCTGGCCCTTGGCCGGGAGGCCAACGTGAGCGGTTTCGGGCTGGAGGCGCTGGGGGTTGAACTGGCCCCCGGCGGCACCCTGGCCATCGACGGCTTCCTCGCCACCAACTACCCCAGCATCCTGGCGGTGGGGGACGTTGCCGGCCCCTACCAGTTCACCCATTTTGCCGCCCATCAGGCCTGGTATGCCGCCATCAACGCCCTTTTTGGCCAGTTCAGGCGCTTTCGGGCAGACTACAGGGTCATGCCGGCGGCCACCTATACCAGTCCGGAGATAGCCCGGGTCGGCCTCAACCAGAAAGAGGCTCGGGCCCGAGGCATCCCCTTCGAGTCGACCCGCTTCGAGATGGCCGAGCTGGACAGAGCCATCGCCGACGGCGAGTCAGGGGGCTTTGTCGAGGTGCTGACGGTGCCGGGTCGTGACAGGATACTCGGGGCCACCATAGTGGGTGCTCACGCTGGCGAGCGGATCGCCGAGTTTGCCCTCGCCATGCGCCACCGCCTGGGACTTGGCAAGATCCTCGCCACCGTTCACCCCTACCCCACCCTGATGGAGGGGAACAAGTACGTGGCTGGCGCCTGGCGCCGTGCCCGCCAGCCCGGGCGCCTGCTGGCGCTGCTGGCCCGTTATCACCGCTGGCGCCGCGGCGCCTGACTCTGACGAGGCAACCATCATGTTCACGACCCGACTTCGCGCCCTGCTCCGTCCCCTGATGGCCGCTGTCCCCCTGCTGCTGACCTCCTCGCTCCACGCCAATGACGCATCGTGGCAGCAGACCCTGCTGGCCGCCAGGGGGCAGACCGTCTACTTCAACGCCTGGGGGGGCAGCCCCGAGATCAACGCCTACCTGGTGTGGGCCAGGCAGGAGATCGCTCGCCAGTACCAGGTCGAGCTGGTGCAGGTGAAGGTGGATGACATCGCCCAGAGCGTGAGCCAGTTGCTGGCCGGCAAGCAGGCTGGCAAGACGTCGAACGGCCCCATCGACCTGCTCTGGGTCAACGGCGAGAACTTCAAGGCGCTCAAGGAGCAGGGGCTGCTGGGGGCCCCCTTTACCGACGAGCTGCCCAACATGGCCCTGGTGGACACCGCCCTGCCGGTGAGTGAAGACTTCACCGTGCCGGTAGAGGGGCTGGAGGCCCCCTGGGGCATAGGCCAGCTCAATCTGATGGTGGATGGCGACCAGGTAGACGCACCTCCCACCTCGGCGGCCGCCCTGCTGGCCTGGGCCAAGGCTCACCCCGGCCGCTTCACCTACCCCAAGCCTCCCCAGTTTCACGGCTCGAGCTTTCTCAAGCAGATCCTGCTGGAGCTGACACCGGATCCGGCGCCCCTCTATCGGGAGGCGACCGATGCCGACTTCCTTCGCATCACCGCCCCGCTCTGGGCCTGGCTCGACCAGCTTCACCCCGCGCTCTGGCGAAAGGGCAGGCTCTTCCCCACCGGCGCCGCCGAAACCAGGCAGTTGCTCGATGACGGCGAGCTGGCCATGGCCATCAGCTTCAACCCGGGGGAAGCCCAGAGTTCGGTGCAAAACGCCACCCTGCCCCCCACCGTCCATGCCATCGCCATGAAGAAAGGGGCGCTCACCAACAGCCATTTCCTCGCCATCCCCTTCAATGCCTCCGCCCGGGCCGGGGCCAAGGTGGTGGTCAACTTCCTGCTGAGCCCCGCCGCCCAGGCGCGCAAGAGCGACCCCGCCTTCTGGGGGGATCCCAGCGTGCTGCGCCAGGAGGCGCTGCCAGGCCAGACCCGTCCGGCATTGCGCTTCAAGGGAGTGGCAGAGCCCCACCCCAGCTGGCAGACCCGGCTGGAAGCGGCCTGGGCCGAGCGCTACGGCCACTGATCCATCATGCAGGCGCGCACCCCTCTTCTCCTCCGTTTGCCCTTTTTGATGCTGGGAGCCTTGCTGCTGGGGATCCCGCTCGCCGGGGGCCTGCTGTTGCTGGTCATCGAGGGGCTCACCCCCGCCAATCTATCCCTCTTGCTCCCCCAGCCCGGACTCTGGCACTCCGCAGGGTTGAGCCTGTGGGTGGCGGGGGCCTCCACCCTGGGGGCCCTCGGCGCCACCGTCCTGCTGCTCGCCCAGGGGGACGGGCGTCCCTGGATGCGCTGGCTGCGCCGCCTGCTCTCCCCCCTGCTGGCGCTTCCCCACGTCGCCTTTGCCATTGGCATCGCCTTTCTGATCGCTCCCTCCGGCTGGCTGCTGCGCCTCGTCGCCCCCCTGCTTGACCTCACCCATCAGCCCCCGGACTGGCAAACCCTCAAGGATCCCTGGGGCCTTGGCCTCATCGTGGTGCTCATCCTCAAGGAGACTCCCTTCCTGCTGCTGATGGCGCTGGCGGCACTGGATCCCGCCAAGGTGGCGCGCCAGCAGTGGCTGGGGGCCAGCCTCGGCTTCAGTGCCCCCCGGATCTGGTGGCGCCTGCTGCTGCCCGCCCTCTGGCCCGCCCTGCGACTGCCCCTCTACGCGGTGGCCGCCTATGGTCTGGCGGTGGTGGATCTCGCCCTGCTGCTGGGGCCGGATGCCCCGCCGTCCCTGGCGGTGCGACTCTGGCTCTGGTATCAGGATGCCGACCCCGCCTGGCGCGGCGCCAGTGCCAGTGGCGCCCTCTTGCTGCTCGCCCTCAACCTGCTGCTGCTTGGCGCCCTCAGGCTGCTGGAGCGGACCCACCTCACCCTCGGCAAGGCACGCTGGCTGGATGGGCGACGCGCCCCCGCCTCGCCCTGGCCCGCACTCATTGCCCGCATCGGCGTGTGGGGGCTGCTCCTGACCAATCTGCTGGTGCTCGCCGCCCTGCTACTCTGGTCCCTGACCCGGCGCTGGTCCTTTCCCGCCCTCTGGCCGAGTGAATGGAGCAGCCACCACTGGCTGGCTCTGCTGCCGAGCCTGGGCCCGCTGCTGTGGCAGAGTCTGTGGCTGGCCCTGCTCTGCGCCGCGCTCTCCCTGCTGCTGGCGGTGCTCTGCCTCGAGGCGTTGCCTGCACGCCGCGCCACACGCACCCTCTGGCTTGTCTGCCTCCCTCTGCTGCTGCCCCAGGCCAGCCTGCTGTTTGGATTGCGCCTTCAGACCGACGGGCTGGGATTCACTGGCATAGGCCCTGGCTGGGTACTCTGGAGCCAGTTGATCTTCGTCTTTCCATACGTCTATCTCTGCCTGCACGGCCCCTATCGCCAGTTCGACGAGCGCCTCACCCGGGTGGCCCTCACGCTCGGGGCCAGCCCCTGGGGGGCCTGGTGGCGAGTCAAGGGCCCCCTGCTCGCCCGTCCCCTGTTGTTCGCCTTCGGTGTCGGGGCGGCGGTGAGCCTGGCCCAATACCTGCCGACCCTGCTGTTCGGGGGCGGGCGGGTCGTCACCATCACCACGGAGGCGGTGGCCATCGGCAGCGGCCTCAACCGGCGGCTGGCGGGGCTCTACGGCCTGCTGCAACTGCTGCTGCCCCTTTTCATCTATGCCCTGGCGCTCTGGCTGCCGCGGCGCATCAACCCCGCCCTGAGGTCCTGACCCGATGCTGCACACTTCCGCACTCACCCTCTTCCTCGACGGAGCCCCCCTGCTGACGCTCCCCCCCCTCAGGGTGGCCCCGGGCGAGGTGCTCACCCTGATGGGACCGAGCGGCTGTGGCAAGAGCTCCCTGCTAGCAGCCCTGGCGGGAGTGCTGCCACCCGGGGGCCCCATCCGGCTGACCGGGGACATCCTGCTCGGCACACATCGCCTCACCCCGCTGCCCCCCCGGGAGAGGGGGGTCGGCATCCTGTTTCAGGATGACCTGCTGTTTGCCCACCTGACGGTGGCAGAAAATCTGATGTTCGGCATGCCGGCGCATCTCAAGGGGATGGCGGCAAGGCAGACCCGGGCCCGCGAGGCGCTGGCCGAGGTCGGGCTGGAGGCTCAGGCGGACAAGCTGCCCGGGGCGCTCTCAGGTGGCCAGAAAGCCCGCGTCAGCCTGCTGCGTGCCCTGCTGGCCGAGCCCAGGGTATTGCTGCTGGACGAGCCCTTCTCCCGCCTCGACAAGCCGCTGCGGGCGGCATTCAGAACCCTGGTGTTCGAGCGCCTGCGCACGCAGGCCATCCCCGCGCTGCTGGTGACCCACGACGAAGAGGATGCGCCGGGCACCATCTTGCAGCTGATCCCCCCAGCCATCCCAGAAGAGGAGCACCACCTTGTTTGATCGCCACCTGATCCCGGTTATCCGCCGCCCCCTCGCCGCGCTCGCCCGCCCCCTGTGCCGGGCCGGGGTGAGCGCCAACCAGGTGAGCCTCGCCGGCTTTCTCATCGGCATGCTGGCGCTGCCGCTGCTGGCCTTTGGCTGCTATCAATGGGCGTTGGCGGCGATTCTGCTCAACCGGCTGCTGGACGGGCTGGATGGCGCCGTGGCGCGGGAAATGGGCATCACCGACTGCGGCGGGTTTCTCGACATCACGCTGGATTTCATCTTCTACGCCGCCGTGGTGCTGGGCTTTGCCCTCGCCGACCCGGCCAACGCCCTGGCCGCCGCCACTCTGCTGTTCGCCTTCATGGGCACGGGATCGAGCTTTCTGGCCTTTGCCATCATGGCGGGCAAGCGGGGCATCGAGAGCCCCGTCTACCACCACAAATCCCTCTACTATCTGGGCGGGCTCACCGAGGGGAGCGAAACCATCGCCCTCTTCGTGCTCATGTGCCTCTGGCCCGCCGCCTTCGTGCCACTGGCCTACGGTTTTGCCCTGCTCTGTGCCATCACGACCCTGACCCGGATCTGGAGCGGCTACCACTCCCTGCGCTGACGGGATCCGGGGGGGACGCGCCGGCACGGAGCACTTGCGCCTGCACGCCAATGTTTTACCATGACGGCACTCTTTTTCAGGCTCACGAGAACCCTATGCGTCGCCTTGTCTGTGTCCTCTCCCTGTTTCCCCTGATCTACGGCTGCAGCAGCACGCCGGCGCCCAAGCCCGTGGTCAAACCCCAACCCAACAGCGCCTTCATCAACCAGACGCCGCCGAGCAAACCCTTCTACGGACAGGTGAGCCAGCCCGGGGTCAGCAAGGGGGACTTCGCCAATCGTTCCAACGTGGACAACTTCGTGCAGCGGATGGTGCAAAAGCACGGTTTCGACGGCGCCGAGCTGCACCGGGTACTGGCCCAGGCCGAGCGTTATGACTGGATCATCAAGCTGATGGACGCCCAGGCCCCCACCACCAGACCGCCCACCGGCCCGACCGGCGCCTGGAATCGCTACCGCGCCAAGTTCATCACCCCGGACAACGTGCAAAACGGCGTCAACTTCTGGCGTGAATACGAGAGTGAACTCAACCGGGCGCAGCAGATCTACGGGGTGCCACCCGAGATCATCGTCGGCATCATCGGGGTGGAAACCCGCTGGGGTCGGGTGATGGGCAAGACCCGCATTCTCGACGCCCTAGCGACCCTGGCATTTGACTACCCGCGCCGCGCCGACTTCTTCACCGGCGAGCTGGAAGCCTTCCTGGTGATGACCCGGGATGAGGGGATGGACCCCACCGAACCCAAGGGCTCCTATGCCGGGGCCATGGGCTACGGCCAGTTCATGCCGTCGAGTTTTCGCAACTACGCGGTGGACTTCAACGGCAACGGCCACACCAACCTGTGGGATCCGGTGGATGCCATCGGCAGCGTGGCCAACTACTTCAAGGCCCACGGCTGGGAAAAGGGGCAACCGGTGGCGGTGCGCGGTCAGGGTCAGCTGCCCGGCTACGAGCACGGCTTCCAGACCCGCTACCCGGTGGCCACCCTGCGCGGAGCCGGGCTGGCTCCCACCGGCTCCCTTGGCAATCACAAGGAGGCGAGCCTGCTGCGTCTGGATGTCGGCACCGGTTACCAGTACTGGTACGGCTTGCCGAACTTCTACGCCATCACCCGCTACAACCACAGCACCCACTACGCCATGGCGGTATGGCAGCTTGGCCTTGCCGTCAGGGATGCCAGAGGCGGCTACTGAGTCAGTCTCAATGCCAACGAAAACGGGCCCGATGGGCCCGTTTTGCTATTCGTTCTCCAACAACCAGCGCTTGAGCAGGGCTGCCAGCAGCTCCTGTTCGGCCAAGGTCAATGGGGCCAGCAGGCGGCGCTCGTTCGCCACGTGCTGTTCCACCGCATGGTCAACCAGCTCCCGCCCCGGCTCCGTCAGGCAGACCAGCAGGCTGCGCCTGTCATCGGGGGAGGCTTCACGTCTTATCAGACCACGCTGCTCCAGCTTGTCGAGCCGGGCCGTCATAGCCCCTGAACTCAGCATGGCGGACTGGTAGAGCGCGGTCGGGGTCAGCGGCTCGCCGGCCCGACGCAGGGTCGCCAGGATATCAAAATCAGACCCCAGCAGACCGCACTCCTTGAGGGTCTCGCTCACTTCGCGCCCGGCGATCGCCGCCATGCGCGCCACCCGCCCCAGCACCCCCATGGGGGTGCAGTCGAGGTCCGGGCGCTGCCGGGCCCACTGGGCCAGCAGCTGATCTACATGATCACTCTCCATTCGGGCTCCATTATCTTTACATGAAGATACTTGATAATAAACCAACTCGCGGCTAATGTATCTTTACTTAAAGATACTTTTTTGCGAGATAACCATGCCGCTGCTGATCGCCCTGCTCGCCCCCCTGCTCTGGGGCAGCACCTATGCCGTCGTCAGTCTCTACCTGACCGACTACTCCCCCTACTGGGTGGCCGTGTGGCGCGCCCTCCCCGCCGGGGTGCTGCTGCTGTTGCTCCATCCCCGCAGACCGCCTCTCGTCTGGAGCAAGCAGTTCCTGCTGGCGTTTTGCAACATCACCGCCTTCTTCGCCCTGCTGTTCGTGGCGGCGTTTCGCCTGCCCGGCGCCGTGGCGGGTACGTTGGGAGCGACGCTGCCCCTCATCCTGATGGGGCTGGCCTGGCTGCAAGACGGTGTCAGACCGACGCTCAAGTGGCTGTTGCTGGGGGTGATGGGGCTCGTCGGGGTGCTCTTGCTGCTCAATCCCTCTGCCAATCTGGATCCCGTCGGCGTGGCGTGCGCCCTGCTCGCCACCCTGCTCATCGGCCAGTCGAGCCGCTGGATGCAACGCTGGCCGGTGGACGATCTGCTGGCCCTGACCGCCTGGCAGCTGCTGCTGGGCGGCCTGATGCTGATCCCGCTGGCCTGGTGGCTGGCCGGCCCCATGCCCCTGCCCCGGGCTGACGCCACTCCCGGGCTTATCTGGCTGGTGATCCTCAATACGGCTCTGGCCTACTGGGCCTGGCTCTGGGGACTCAAACGCCATGGCCCGGAGGTGATGGGGATGCTGGCCCTCACCAACCCCATGGTGGCGGTCTCCTGCGGTGTGCTGATGGTGGGAGAAACCCTGGATGGCCGTCAGTGGCTCGGCATCGGCACCATCCTGCTCTCTCTCTTCCTGATGAAGCTGCCTGCCCGCCCCTTCCTCAAGCGCTGGCAGAACCGCAAAGCCGCCACCGGCAGCGTCGACAACGGCTGATCCGCAGTCAACCCGACACAAAAAGAAGAGGAGCCACCAGGGCTCCTCTTTCACATGGGTTGTTGCCGTAAGGGTCAGACGCCGGCCTTGGCCAGGGCGGCGGAGACGATCTGCTGGGCTTCCTGCTGGATGAGGTCCAGGTGCGCCTCCCCCTTGAAACTCTCCATGTAGATCTTGTAGATGGACTCGGTACCGGAGGGGCGCGCCGCGAACCAGCCGTTCTCGGTCACCACTTTCAGGCCGCCGATGGCGGCATCGTTGCCCGGCGCCTTGGTCAGCTTGGCGAGGATGGGCTCGCCAGCCAGGGTGGAGGCTTCCACCAGGGCCGGATCCAGCTTGGAGAGCACCGCCTTCTGGGCGCTGTTGGCCGGGGCATCGATGCGGCGGTAGCTGGAGCGGCCGAATCTGGCTTCGAGCGCATCGTAGTGGGCCTGGGGATCCTTGCCGGTCACCGCCAGGATCTCGGCCGCCAGCAGCGCCAGGATGAAGCCATCCTTGTCAGTGGTCCAGACGGTACCGTCCTTGCGCAGGAAGGAGGCACCCGCGCTCTCCTCGCCGCCAAAGCCGAACTCGCCGCTGTAGAGACCGTCCACGAACCACTTGAAGCCGACCGGCACCTCTTTGAGGGTGCGACCGATCTCGCCGGCTACCCGGTCGATCATGGAAGAGGAGACCAGCGTCTTGCCGACGGCCGCCCCCTTGGGCCAGCCGGTTCTGTGGGTGAACAGATACTGGATGGCCACCGCCAGATAGTGGTTCGGATTCATCAGGCCCGCCTTGGTGACGATGCCGTGACGATCGTAGTCAGGGTCATTGCCAAGGGCGATGTCGAACTTGTCTTTCAGGGCAATCAGGCTCGCCATGGCGAACGGGCTGGAACAGTCCATCCGGATCTTGCCGTCTTTGTCCAGGGTCATGAAGGAGAAGGTCGGGTCGACCTTGTAGTTCACCACCTCGATGTCCAGACCGTAGCGCCTGGCGATGACGTCCCAGTAGGCGACGCCGGAGCCACCCAGCGGATCCACGCCGATCTTGATGCCAGCCTGCTTGATGGCGGCCAGATCCAGCACGTTTTCGAGATCATCCACATAAGGGGTGACATAGTCGTGTTCCACCACGAACGGGCTCTTGAGGGCCTCGGCAAACGGCATCCGCTTCACGCCGGCCAGGCCCGCTTCTAGGATCGCGTTGGCGCGGTCTTCCACCCACTTGGTGATCTCGCCTTCGGCAGGACCGCCGTGGGGCGGGTTGTATTTGAAGCCACCATCTTCCGGCGGGTTGTGGGACGGGGTGATCACCACGCCGTCCGCCTGGGCCACGGGTTTGCCTGCGTTGTGACGCAGGATGGCATGGGAGATGACCGGGGTCGGCGTGAAGCCGAGGCCAGCCTGAATGCGGGTCTCGACACCGTTGGCCGCCAGCACTTCCACCGCGCTGGCGAAGGCGGATTCGGACAGCGCATGGGTATCCATGCCGACGAACAGCGGCCCCGTGATACCGGCCTGCTGGCGGTACTCCACCAGCGCCTGGGTCACCGCCAGAATGTGGGATTCGGTGAAGGCGCTGTGCAGGGCGCTGCCGCGGTGACCGGAGGTGCCGAAGGCGACCCGCTGCTCAGGGCGGCTCATGTCCGGCTTGTTGAGGTAGTAGGCGCTGACCAGACGGGGAATGTTGGTCAGATCGCAAAGACGAGCCGGCTGACCGGCGTGGGAATGCTGTGCCATGGCGTTTTCCTTGAGCTGAGCCTTGCCCGGCAAGGCCTGAAGTCATTGATGGGTTAAACGGCGCCGCACACCCGAGCCGTCAGATCCTCGTCATAACCCATGCTGTTCATGAGCTGGGCCACCATGTTCTGCTTGCGGCTGGTATTGGTATTGGTGATCACCCAGAACGGGGTCTCCGGTACCGGCTTGGGCTTGGTGGTGCTGCCACTGGCACGCAGCGCTTCCGGGTCACGGGAGAAGTAGACGCGCTTGCGCCCTTTTATCTCGGTCGCCTGGGTGAAGCCTTCCGGGTTGTCCCGATAGAGGGTGCTCAATACCAGCATGAAGCGGTTGATGGACTTCTCTTCTTTCTGCAGCTCGCCAGAATCCAGCAGTGCCTCCAGCCCCATGGCATCGGCCACGGGTTGCGGTTGCATCGCAGGCGCGGCCGCCACGGTTGCCGTGCCAGCCTGGGCGGGTTGCTCCAGCAGGCGACGCAGGATATCGGACGCACTCTCGCCGATGTGCCGGGTCTGGCTCGCGATAAAGAAGTAGAGATCGTCATCAAGCTCGATGGTTTTCATAGGGATGCGCTGGACTCGTCGAAATTCGGATGCGGCGATTATACATAGGCAGACCCGGCAGCCCAAGCAAGGGGCGGACAGATGTGCATGAATCTCCTTGAGAATACGGCATAATGACGGGCCAAGTGTGTGATCCCCCGCACTGATAGCCGATCCCGGGGCGATATTTTTGAAAAAAAACCACAAAAAAATCCCCCCATCAGGAATGAAATCCTTTTCTTTCAGTGTGTTAAAAATTATGGCGATAGAGCCCACGACCGATAAGGTGTCATTTTGCAACAATACCCACGATTGAACTTCAAGGATCAGGGCGAAGGCCCGACTGTCGTGCTGATCCATGGCCTCTTTGGCAGCCTGGACAACCTCGGCCTGCTGGCACGCCCCCTCAGCGAACAATACCGGGTCATCAGCGTCGATCTACGCAATCACGGCGCCTCCTTTCACTCGGACGAGATGAGCTACCCGGCCCAGGCGGCGGACATCCTGGCCCTGCTGGACCATCTTGGACTTGAACAGGTGGCCCTGGTGGGTCACTCCATGGGGGGCAAGGTCGCCATGCAGGTCGCCAAGCAGGCCCCTCACAGGGTCAGCAAGCTGGTGGTGGCGGACATCGCCCCGGTGGCCTATCCCCACGCCCGCCACAAGAACGTGTTTGCTGGGCTCAATGCCACGCTGGCCACGCCCCCCCAGAGCCGCAGCGAGGCGGAAGCCATGCTGGCCGAGCACATCGAGATCGCCGGGGTGCGCCAGTTCCTGCTCAAGTCCTTCGCCAAAGGGGAGTCTGGATGGGGGTGGCGTTTCAACGTGCCGGCCCTTGAGCGCAACTACGCCAACATCATGGGCTGGCCCGACGATGAACGCCGCTTCGAAGGCGCGACACTCTTCATCAAGGGGGGCGACTCCGACTATATGCTGCCCGAATACACCGGGGCCGCGATGGCCCAGTTCCCGGCCGCCAGGGCCCGCGTCATCGCCGGCACCGGCCACTGGTTGCACGCGGAAAAGCCGGTTTTGTTCAACAAACTGGTTGTGGATTTCCTGTCGACAGGCGGTTAACAGTTTCAAATCCTTTGTGATATAGTGCGCCCGTCTTAAGGAGTGCGCGCAATCCATGCTGAGTGAACACATCGATCTCATCGAGAGTCTGGGCCTGAAACTGTTCTTCGTGGCCATCTTCCTGCTGATTGGTCTGGCCATTCAGGACGTGCTCAAACGGGGCAATGTGCCCCGCTTCGGCCGCTTCATCGTCTGGCTGGTGCTGTTTCTGGGTTGCGCGGGTTTTGTCGCCAAGGGGCTGATCGAAATGGGCTGGGAAGGCTCAGGGATCGGCTAACTACTTTTCATCTGTGATGTATGGCCAAACAGCAAACTGATCGAACAACACTGGATCTGTTCGCAACTGAGAAGCGCCCCGGCAGGCCAAAGACCAATCCACTCCCCCGCGAGACCCAGCTCAAGATCAACAAGCGCAACCAGCTCAAGCGCGATCGTGAGAACGGGCTGAAACGGGTCGAGTTAAAGGTGGAAGCCGAGTTGCTGGAGCGCCTGAACCAACTTGCGCTGCAACAGAACGTCAGCCGAGCCGAGCTGATCCAATCTATCCTGAAGCAACAGATCGAGTCTGCTCATGCAGCAGGCATCGCAATCTGAACCGTCAAGCATCAACACCAGATACGGGTAACGAAACACTATGGCTAGTGTAGGTCTGTTTTTCGGCAGCGATACCGGTAATACCGAAGCTGTCGCCAAGATGATCCAGAAAGAACTGGGCAAACAACTGATTGAAGTCCGTGACATTGCCAAGAGCAGCAAGGCCGACATCGACAGCTTCGATCTGCTGATGTTCGGCATCCCGACTTGGTACTACGGCGAAGCCCAGGCCGATTGGGACGACTTCTTCCCCGAACTCGAAGAGATCGACTTCAACAACAAGCTGGTGGCCATCTTCGGATGCGGCGATCAGGAAGACTATGCCGAGTACTTCCTCGACGCCATGGGCACCCTGCGTGACATCGTCGAAGCCAAGGGCGCCATCATCATCGGCCACTGGC
Source organism: Aeromonas sp. R7-1 (assembly GCF_040908115.1). Classification (NCBI taxonomy): domain Bacteria; kingdom Pseudomonadati; phylum Pseudomonadota; class Gammaproteobacteria; order Aeromonadales; family Aeromonadaceae; genus Aeromonas; species Aeromonas sp. R7-1. Next base: position 22,028 of record NZ_JBFODD010000059.1, read on the forward strand.
CGACCGCGAGCTACGAGTTCGAAGCCTCCAAGGCACTGGTGGATGACAAGCACTTCGTGGGCCTGGGCATCGACGAAGATCGCCAACCCGAGCTGACTGCAGAGCGCGTCAAGGGCTGGTGCAAACAGCTGCACGAAGAGATGTGCCTGGGCGAGCTGGAGTGATCTGATCTCCCTCCCTCTTCATGCAACAAGGGCCCCGACGGGGCCCTTGTTGCATCTGCAGCAGGCATTCAGCCCCCCCTGTGCTGGGGCTTGGATCTGACATAGAGGGTGCGCTTCACCTGGGCCACCAGCTCGCCCTGGCCATCCTGCACCTGCACCTCGAACTCGGGAAAGTGCTTCTCTCCCCCCTCGGTCGCCGCCACGATCGATGCCAGCTTGGCGTCGCTCAGGGTGAACTCCGCCACCAGTTTGCCCTTGCCCGGCTTGATGAAATTGATGCTGCCCGCCTTGTCCCACACGTAGTAGCGGTTCTTGAAATAGCCCATCAGCATCAACGGGTAGATGGGATCCGTCATGGCGAACATGCTGCCGCCGAACTGGGTCCGGTTGGCATTCTTGTTCCACCAGCGGGACTTGAGAGTGACCCGGCAGAAGCGGAAATCGGGGCTCAGGGTTTCTATCTTGATGCCTGCGCCCCAGAAGGGGGGCCAGGCGTTGAGGGCGCAGCGCACCCAAGCGGCATTGCCGAAAAGCCAATCCATGGATCTCATCCGACCAGACTATAAAGAAGTCACATAGTATCAACATTCTCTGGTCGAGCAAGCGGACCTGAATATTCCCATGATGGGCTTGATGAGCTAAAGCCCTTGAATTGCTGGGTTTATTTTTAACTTGGCTACGACCTATAATGACAGGCCAAGCGAGTTCGTGGTTGCCATTACAGCGGCAGTCAATCAGAATAACCACACCTTCGAGAATGCGAATAAATAGAAATGGCAGACAACAACCAAGCGTTAAAAAAGGCCGGGCTCAAGATCACCTTGCCCCGTGTCAAGATCCTGGAAATCCTGCAACAGCCGGACTGCCAGCACACCAGTGCGGAAGATCTGTACAAACGGCTGATCGATCAGGGCGAGGAGATTGGTCTCGCTACCGTTTATCGCGTTCTCAACCAGTTTGATGATGCCGGTATCGTCACCCGTCACCATTTCGAAGGGGGCAAGTCGGTGTTCGAGCTCGCCACCCAGGAGCACCACGACCACCTGGTCTGCCTCGACTGCGGCAAGGTGATCGAGTTCTCCGACGAGGTGATCGAACAGCGCCAGCGCGACATCGCCAAGGCGCACAACATCCGCCTGACCAACCACAGCCTTTACCTGTATGGCCACTGCGCCAACGGTGACTGCAAGCACGACGATTGATTCGGCCGGGTCGGCGCAATAAAAAAGCCAGCATGATGCTGGCTTTTTTGTGTCCGCAATCCGGACCAGAAGCGGCAGGGTCTCCCCTGCCCTCTTCTATCAGGCCTCGGCCTTGCCCCAGACGTCACGCAGGGCCACGGTGCGGTTGAACACCAGGTGCTCGGCGCTGGAGAGCTTGTTGTCGGCGCAGAAGTAACCTTCACGCTCGAACTGGTAGGCAAACTCCGGCTTGGCATCCTTCAGGGAAGCCTCCACCCGGGCCCCTTCGATGATCACCAGGGATTCCGGATTCAGGGCCGCTTCGAAGTCATCCTCGGCGCCCGGGTTCGGCACCTTGAACAGACGGTCATAGAGACGCACTTCGGCCGGCAGGGAGTGAGTGGCGCTGACCCAGTGGATCACCCCTTTCACCTTGCGGCCGTCCGCCGGATCCTTGCCCAGGGTCTCGGGGTCGTAAGAGCAGTAGATGCAGGTGACCTTGCCGTCGGCATCCTTCTCGACCCGTTCGGCCTTGATGACGTAGGCGTTGCGCAGGCGCACTTCCTTGCCCAGCACCAGCCGCTTGAACTGCTTGTTGGCTTCCTCTTTGAAGTCCGCCTCGTCGATGAAGATTTCGCGGGAGAAATGCAGCTCACGGGTCCCCATCTCCGGCTTGTTCGGGTGCGCAGGCGCCGTCAGCACCTCGTCCGCCGCCAGGTTCTCGATCACCACCTTCACCGGGTGCAGCACGGCCATGGCGCGCGGGGCGTTCTCGTTGAGATCGTCGCGGATGCAGGCTTCCAGCATGCTCATCTCGACGATGTTGTCCTGCTTGGTCACACCGATGCGCTTGCAGAACTCGCGGATGGAGGCCGGGGTGTAACCACGGCGGCGCAGACCGGAGACGGTCAGCATGCGCGGATCATCCCAGCCGTTCACGTGCCCCTCGGTCACCAGCAGGTTCAGCTTGCGCTTGGACATGACGGTGTATTCGAGGTTCAGACGGGAGAACTCGTACTGACGGGGGTGACAGTCGATGCTGATGTTGTCCAGCACCCAGTCATACAGGCGACGGTTGTCCTGGAACTCCAGGGTACACAGGGAGTGGGTGATCCCCTCCAGGGCGTCCGAGATGCAGTGGGTGAAGTCATACATCGGGTAGATGCACCACTCGTCACCGGTCTGGTGGTGGTGGGCAAACTTGATGCGATAGATGACGGGATCGCGCATCACCATGAAGGGGGATGCCATGTCGATCTTGGCGCGCAGGCAGGCGGAGCCTTCGGCCATCTCACCGTTCTTCATCTTGGCGAACAGGGCAAGGTTCTCTTCCACGCTGCGATCGCGGAACGGGCTGTTCTTGCCAGGGGCAGTCAGGGTGCCGCGGTATTCGCGCATCTGCTCCGGGGAGAGCTCGTCCACATAGGCCAGTCCCTTCTCGATGAGCTCGATGGCATAGCCGTGCAGCTTGTGGAAATAGTCGGAGGAGTAGCAGATCTCGCCGCTCCACTGGAAGCCCAGCCACTGGACGTCCTGCTTGATGGACTCCACGAACTCGATGTCTTCCTTCGCCGGGTTGGTGTCATCGAAACGCAGGTTGCACTGACCCTGATAGTCGCGGGCGATGCCGAAGTTCAGGCAGATGGATTTGGCGTGGCCGATATGGAGATAACCGTTCGGCTCCGGCGGGAAACGGGTATGCACGCTGCTGTGCTTACCGCTGGCCAGATCTTCATCAATGATCTGACGAATAAAGTTAGTTGGGCTGTTCGCCTGACTCATGGCTCACCTCAAAAATGCGTCACTGGCGGACGTTGTGCCGGCTGGCACCCTCATACCCCCGCCGTCAAGCCGGGTATGATCCCTCATTACGCGCCCTGCCTCAACCTGAATTTGGCCAATTCGGGTCATTGGCGCACCAAAAACGGCGAAACGAGAGAAATTGCAGAGATCCTGGTCAAAAAAAGCCCCGCACGGGGCGGGGTCTCAAGTGATGAAAAACAGACAAAACACACACAACAAAGGTTCACACGCAGAGTCAACCTTTCCCAAACCCGATGGCCATCGACCTTGGGAAAGGCGGGTCTTGCGACCCACCTTGCGTTATGGATTGAAGGCTAGCTATCAGTTCAGCTCGGTGACGCGGCTGGTGCGCTTGCCATCGAAGCTGGTGGTACGCAGGTAGACCTTGCCATCCACGGTCGGCTTGGCGGCAGCGTCGTAGGCGCTCCAGCTCTTGCCATCCAGGCTGTACTGGATGGGCAGACCCGGCAGATCCACATTCGCTTCCAGCACACCGTTCACCACCTTGGCACCCGGTACGGAGAGGCGATATTCCACCCCGGCCTGGTCCAGTTTCGGCAGCACGCGCTGACCCAGCACGTTGGCAAACTGGTTCCACTCCTTGTTCAGGGTGGCCTTGTTGACATGCTTGGTGGTGCCGGAGAACTCGCGACCCTTCACGTAATCGAGCTCGAAGCCGCCCTTGTGCCAGGCGCGCTCGGCCACGGAGAAGATGCGCGGATAGACCATGTATTCGTACTGGGCATCGGTGCGCACGGTTTCACTCCACTGCTGACCGGAGATCCCCTTGAACTTGACCGGATCCTGGTCACCCTTGGCCACGAAGGCGTTGCCGTCGCGGTCAACCGAGGTCTCGGCGTTCTGCGGCAGGTTTTCCGGGGCGAAGGCGAACACCTTGCGGGTGTCGTTGAAGCGGGTTGCCCAGTAGTAGCCGCGCTCGGCAGGGTGTACCTCGTTCGGGAAGTCGAAGTAGAGGTAATCCGGGTTGGAGAGCACCACGTCATAGCCCTTGTGCGCCCACTTCATCGCCTCGTTGAAACCACCCCAGTAGAGGGTTTCCCAGAAGTTGACCCGGGTCTTGTCGGTGGCGAATACGCTGGCATCCGTGGCGTACTTCAGGCCATCTTCCCACGCCTGCAGGGTGGAGAAGCCGTGGCCCTTGACCATCTCGCTCACTTCCTTGGCAAAGTAGACCGGCAGCTCGGCCACGTCCTTGATCTTGCCATCGTCGATCATCTTCTGGCACATGGGGGACTTGCCGAACGGCTTGTCCTGCTTGCTGGAGTCGACGTTGCCCTTCCAGGCCACCAGGTCTTCTTTCTTGGTGACGGCCGGATCCTGGTAACCACCGCCCTGCATGATGTTCTTCGCCTCGTCACCACCGTAGTGCCAGGCGGTCAGCGGCTGGCCGGCGGCCTGGTGCATCTGGGCCACTTCGTCCATCACCTTGGCCACGAAGGTGGCGGCACCCGGCTGGCAGGGGTTGATGAAGGACATCTTGTCGTAGAACTGTACCGAGGTGACGTTGGAGGTATCGGCCGGGTCAGTCAGACGGAACTGGTTGGCCTCGGCTTCTTTGCCCTCGCTCATCAGACGCTTGTAGCGTGCCTCCATGGAGACCACGGCGGCACGGGCGTGGGCCGGCATGTTGATCTCGGGGATCACGGTCACACCGCGGGCCTTGGCGTAACGCACCAGGTCGATGTAGTCCGCCTTGCTGTAGAAACCGGAGCCCTGGTTGTCGCTGGTGGGGCCGGAGCCAAGCTGCGGCATCAGGCACTTGGTTTCGGACTCGTCATGGCAACGCTGGCTGCCGACGTCGGTCAGCTCCGGCAGGCCCGGGATCTCCAGACGCCAGCCTTCATCGTTGGTCAGCCCCAGGTGCAGCACGTTGAGCTTCATGGCGGACATCTGATCCACCAGCTTCTTCATGGTCTCCGGGCTTCTGAAGTGACGGGCCACGTCGGTCTGCATGCCACGGTATTCAAAGCGCGGCGCATCCTCGACGCTCATCTGGCTCACCAGCTTGTCGTCAACCCCCAGCAGAGAGATCAGAGACTGGGCGCCCCAGAAGGCGCCGTCAACGTCGTGCCCCTGAATGACGGTGCCCTTCTTGCCGATGGTCATGTCGTAGCCTTCGGCCTGCTTGAGCTTGCTGCCGAGCTTGATGGTGACCGGGTAGCCGGTGTCGGAGAGGGTAACACCCAGCTTGGTCAGTTGCGCCTTCAGGGCCTCGGCGCGATCGCTCGGCAGGTCAAGGGCATTGAGCTTGATGGTGGAGAAGTCGATTTGCGGGCCGGCCTTGACCACCTGCTTCATGGGGCTTGGCAGGATGCGGTCGTCAATCTTGCCGGCAGGCAGCAGGGTGCTGGTCTGGTTCGCGGCGAAACGGGTCTCGCTGTTCATCAGGATGTTGTTGTCATCCTTGGTGCGCTTCCAGCCATCGGCAGGCATCGGCTTCTCGTAGGTGCTGGCATCGTCGATGTTGCTCATGCTGGCCAGCACTTTCGGCTCGGCCCCTTCACTGGCGACATACCAGTTCGGCATGATGTCAGATTCGAACAATACCCAGTATTCCACCACCAGGGGCACCTCGACCGTGGCGTCCTTGGCAAAGCCCTGGAACTTCTCGGTCGGCGTCAAACGATAGAGGTCGCCGGTCAGGTGGGTGATGGTGAACTGGTCGTTGTCCACCCGCTGGATGCGGCGGATGGAGGAGACATAGATGCTCCAGTCCTTGGAGGTGACGTCGGCACCGGTATTGGTCAGGTGCAGCTTGGCAACGCCGCAGCTCGCCCACTCGGAGCCCAGCGCCTGGCAATCAAGACCGGCGCCGGCACCGTCATTGGTGACGACTTCGTACTTGACGACGAGGTTGCTGGCGAGGGCGTCGACCACCGCTTGCCTGGCAGCATCGGCTGCAAGTGCGGGACCGGCGAAAACGGTAGACATGGCAATGGCTAACAGAGAATGTTTCAAGTTCATAACTGCTGCTCTCATTTGAAGTAAAGGTTGGATTTTCTTGGCTTTTTTTATATGGGGCCCCGAGGCGGGGCCCTTAGTTATGTCAACAATGGACTTAGACTTGAGGTGAGCGAGTCGCTCGATTAACGCAGGGCTTTCATCTCACCGGCGATGATCTCGGCCAATGGGCCCAGAATCACCTGCAGGTTCTGCTCACCGAGCTTGACCACACCGGCCGCGCCCAGAGCTTTGAGCTTGCGCTCATCGACGATGCTGCGGTCTTTCAGGGTCAGACGCAGACGGGTGATGCAGGCATCGATGGTCACCAGGTTCTCCTGACCACCCAGCACTTCCAGATACTGCTTGGCCAGCTCGGTGCGGTCGGTGGTTTGAGCCTGTACCGGCACGGCTTCGTCATCTTCACGACCCGGGGTTTTCAGGTTGAACTTGGCGATCACTGCGCGGAAGACCACGTAGTAGAGGCCGAAGAAGACCAGACCCTGTACCAGCAGCATGTACCACTGGGTCGCCAGCGGGTTGCGGCTGGAGAGCACCATATCCACCAGACCGGCGCTGAAGCCGAAACCGGCGATCCAGTGCATGGAGGCTGCGATGAACACGGAGATACCGGTCAGCAGGGCGTGGATGACGTACAGTACCGGCGCCACGAACATGAAGGAGAACTCGAGCGGCTCGGTCACCCCGGTGAAGAAGGCGGCAAAGGCGGCAGCGATCATGATGGACGCAACCTTCTCTTTGTTCTCTTTCTTCGCGCTGTGGTAGATGGCCAGTGCGGCACCCGGCAGACCGAACATCATGATGGGGAAGAAGCCGGCCTGGTACATGCCTGTCACGCCCACGACAGCCTTGCCGGCGTCGATGGAGGACTGGCCACCCAGGAAGTTCGGGATGTCGTTGATGCCGGCCACGTCGAACCAGAACACGGAGTTCAGGGCGTGGTGCAGACCGACCGGGATCAGCAGACGGTTGAAGAAGGCATAGATGCCGGCACCGGTGGAGCCCATGCTGACGATGGATTCACCGAAGCTCACCAGGCCACCGTAGATGACCGGCCAGACGGCCATCAGGATGAAGGAGACGACGATCATCACCACGGAGGTCACGATCGGCACCAGACGACGACCGGAGAAGAAAGCCAGCGCCTTGTGCAGCTCCACGCTGCTGAAGCGGTTGTAGAGCTCGGCAGCGATGACACCACACAGGATGCCGACGAACTGGTTGCTGATCTTGGCAAAGGCTGCCGGCACCTGGTCGGCCGGGATACCCTTGATCTGGGCCACGGCGCCCGGGCTCAGCAGGGTGGTGACCACCAGGAAGCCGACCAGACCGGCCAGCGCGGCGGAACCGTCTTTATCCTTGGACATGCCGTAAGCGACGCCGACGGCGAACAGAATGGGCATACTGTCGATGATGGCGGCACCCGCCTTGATCAGAAACGCAGCCAGAGGGCTTCCGCCACCCCAACCGTTCGGGTCAATCCAGTAGCCAATCCCCATCAGGATCGCGGCGGCAGGCAATACCGCTACCGGCACCATCAGGGCACGGCCGATCTTTTGCAAATAACCGAGAATGTTCACGGTTCCTCTCCTTAGTTGGTGTTTTTCTAGAAATTAAGTGCTTATCACGTTCGACGCATAAGCCATCAAGGCTTGATTGGCAGTCTATGTGTTTTATTTCGCTGCGCAAATTAATAAACCAGCTTTCGTGATCATTATCACTCAACAGAGATAAAGGTAGCCGATAGATGTGGCTTAGTTCGCAATCTTTATTTACGCTATAAAACAACTTGAATCCGTGTCTGGTCCCTTGCCGTCACTCCCTGTGCGGCAACCGTACTGAGGTATATAGAATGCGCCTGATCCCGTTGAAGTCTGCCAGCCAGGTGGGTCTCTGGTCTGCCCGTTACATCGTTGACCGCATCAATGCGTTCAAACCCACTGCCGAGCGCCCCTTCGTGCTGGGTCTGCCCACTGGCGGCACCCCGCTCAACACCTACAAGCGCCTGATTGAGCTGCATAAAGCCGGCGAGGTAAGCTTCCAGAACGTGGTCACCTTCAACATGGACGAGTACGTGGGGCTGCCCAAGGAACACCCGGAGAGCTACCACAGCTTCATGCACAACAACTTCTTCAATCACGTGGACATTCGCCCGGAAAACATCAACATCCTCAATGGCAACGCCGAGGATCTGGTGGCCGAGTGCCAGCGCTACGAAGACAAGATCAAGTCCTACGGCAAGATCCACCTGTTCATGGGCGGCGTCGGCAATGACGGCCACATCGCCTTCAACGAACCGGCCTCTTCCCTGGCTTCCCGTACCCGGGTCAAGACCCTGACTGAAGACACCCGCATCGCCAACTCCCGCTTCTTTGGCGGCGACATGGAGCAGGTGCCCAAGCTGGCTCTGACCGTGGGTGTCGGCACCCTGATGGACGCCGAAGAGATCCTGATCCTGGTGGTCGGTCACGCCAAGGCCCAGGCCCTGCAGGCCACCGTGGAGGGCAGCGTCAACCACATGTGGACCATCTCCACCCTGCAACTGCATCCGAAAGGGATTGTGGTGTGCGACGAACCTTCCACCATGGAGTTGAAGGTCAAGACGGTGCGCTACTTCCAGCAACTGGAAGCCGACAACATCAAGCACCTCTGAGGAGCTCCCATGTACGCTCTGACTAATTGCACTCTCTACACCGGCAGCTGCGTGCTGACCGGTTATGGCGTGGTCATTGATGGCGACAAGATTGTCGCCATCTCCCGCCAGGCAGAACTGCCCGCCGGCATCGAGCAGATTGACCTCCAGGGCGCCAACCTCAGCGCCGGCTTCATCGACGTGCAGCTCAACGGCTGCGGTGGCGTCATGTTCAACGGTCACATCACCACGGACACCCTGGCCACCATGCAGGCGGCCAACCTGAAATCCGGGACCACCAGCTTCCTGCCGACCCTGATCACCAGCCCGGATGCGGACATGAAGCAGGCCGTCGCCGTCACCCGCGACTACATGGCCGCCCACCCCAACGAGGTGCTTGGCGTCCATCTGGAAGGGCCCTACACCAACCTCAAGCGCAAGGGGATCCACCCGGCCGAACAGATCCGCCAGCCCGCCGACGAGATGATCGACTTCTTCTGCGACAACGCGGACGCCATCGCCAAGATCACCCTGGCGCCGGAGCGCAACAAGCCCGAGCACATCCGCCGTCTGGTGGAGGCCGGCATCCTGGTCTCCGCCGGCCACACCGCCGCCAACTACGACCAGGCCATGGCGGGCTTTGACAACGGCATGCGCTTTGCCACCCACCTCTACAACGCCATGACTCCGACCCTGAATGGTCGCGAGCCCGGCGTGGTCGGTGCCATCTACGATCGCAAGGATGTCTATGCGGGCATCATCGTCGACGGCCACCACGTACACTGGGCCAACGTGCGTCTGGCGCACAGGATGCTGGGGGAGCGGCTGGTGCTGGTCACCGATGCCACCGCGGCGGCGGGCGCACCGGAAGGCTTTGAGAAATTTGATTTTTGCGGCGCAACCGTCTATTTCCGCGATGGTCAGTGCGTCGATGAGAATGGTACACTCGGCGGCTCCGCCCTCACCATGATCGAAGGGGTGGAAAATCTGGTCAAACAGGTCGGATTGCCGCTCGACGAAGCACTGAGAATGGCCACCCTTTACCCCGCTCGCGCCATTGGATGGGACTCGCGTCTCGGTAGTATCCAGGTCGGAAAAATTGCCAACCTCACCGTCTTTGATCAGGCCTTCGCGGTCTGCGGGACCGTGGTTAACGGACACTACACAACACAGTGACACTATGACTGGCGGACAAATAGCAAACGTAGATCTTATCAAGCAGGTAAACAGTGCGGTCGTCTATCGCCTCATTGACCTGCAGGGGCCCATCTCGCGGGTCAAAATTGCCGAGTTGAGTCAGCTGGCCCCGGCCAGCGTGACCAAGATAACCCGGCAACTGATCGAGCACGGCCTCATCAGGGAAACCTCGCCGCAAGCCTCCACCGGCGGGCGCCGCGCCATCTCCCTGACCACCATCAAGCATCGCTTCCAGTTTGTGTCCGCCAAGCTGGGTCGCGGCTACCTGCAGCTCTCCCTGTATGACCTCGACGGCAAGGAGCTCGATCAGCACATCACCCAGGTGACCGAGATCGAGCAGCAACCGGTGGTGGACATGCTGCTGCGGGAGATTGGCGCCTTCATCGACGCCAATCAGGATCGCAGCCGCAACCTCATCAGTATCGCGCTGACCATGCCGGGTCTGGTCAACCCGGAATCCGGCATGGTCATCTACACCCCCACCTACCAGATCCGCAACCTGGGGCTCGCCAAGCTCCTGGAGCACCACTTCAACCTCCCCTGCTACGTGGGCAACGACACCCGTTCGCTGGCGCTGGCCGAACACTTCTTCGGCGAGTCCCGTGACTGCATGGACTCCATCCTGGTGAGTGTCCACCAGGGGACGGGCTCGGGCATCATCACCAAGGGCAAGGTGTTTCTCGGCCAGAACCGCAACGTCGGTGAAATAGGCCACATCCAGGTCGAACCCCTTGGCAAGCGCTGCCACTGCGGCAACTTCGGCTGCCTCGAGACCATCGCCTCCAACGAGGCCATCGTCGACAAGGTGAAGGAGCTCATCAGCCGCGGTCACCTGAGTTCGCTGCAAGAGAAGCACATCACCATCCAGGAGGTGTGCAAGGCGGCGGTGGCCGGTGACGAGCTGGCCCGCAGCGTGATCGAGAACGTGGGGGAGCACCTGGGGCGCGCCATCGCCATCACGGTCAACCTGTTCAACCCCCAGAAGGTGCTCATCGCCGGTGAAATCACCGCCGCCGAAGAGATCCTGATCCCGGCCATCCGCCGCTGTGTCGAGCACCAGTCTCTGCCAAGTTTCCATCGCGGCCTGCCCATCGTGAAGGCGCGCTTCCAGAATCAGCCCACCATCGGCGGCTTCGCCCTGGTCAAGCGCTCCCTGCTGGAAGGGGATCTGCTGCAGATCATCATGGAGCAAAAGTAAGCTCCACCCCTTCGGATACGAAAACGGCAGCCAGTGGCTGCCGTTTTTTTATGGTCTGTTTTCGCCGGTTCACCCCGCCCGGCACGGTTTGAACAGATCCAGCTTGCCGTCATAGACCTGGGTCTGCACATCCATGATGCCGAGCATGGTGCGGGGCAACAGGTTGTCGTGCCGCTCAACCGTTCTGGCCCATTCACCCCGCCCGGCACGGTTTGAAGAGATCCAGCTTGCCGTCATAGACCTGGGTCTGCACGTCCATGATACCGAGCATGGAGTGGAACAGGTTGTCGTGGGAGAAGCGCTTGCTGGCTGCCTCCTGTTGCAGGCAATCCAGATTGAGCTGACGGTCTGCCTGCAACTGGGGAGAGAACCAGGTCAGGAGCGGCACCCGGGTCTGATCGTCCGGTGCGAACTTGTAGGGGGTGCCGTGCAGATAGAGCCCCATGGCACCGAGGGATTCGCCGTGATCCGACAGATAGACCAGCCCCACGTTGTACTGGCTCTCCAGGCTCTTGAGCTTGTCGATGAGCTGGGCCAGCACCTTGTCGGTGTAGCGGATGGTGTTGTCATAGGTGTTCACCAGCTCTTCGTTGCTGCAGTTCTCGATGTCGCTGCGCGGGCAGTCCGGCAGGAAGACGCGATCGGCGGCCGGGTAGCGGCGATAGTAGGTCGGACCGTGGCTGCCCATCAGGTGGAAGGCCACCAGCTTGCTGCCCTGCTTGCCCTGCATGTCGGCGATCTGCTGATCCAGCCCCTGCAACAGCACCTCGTCATGACAGGCATTGCCGGAGCAGTATGCGGGGAATGCCTTGGGCTCAATCTCGATGGTGGGGACGTTTTTGCACACCCCCTTGCAGCCGCCGTCGTTCTCCTTCCAGAGCACCGAGATCCCGGCATGTTGCAGCACGTCCAGCAAGCCATCCTGGGACTGGGCCCTGGCCTCGTCATAGCCACGCCGGGTCATGTTCGAGAACATGCAGGGCACGGAGAGCGCCGTGGCGGTGCCGCAGGATCGCACGTTCCTGAACGAGACCACATTGGCCTCCTTCTCGGTGAAGCCGTTGGTCTCCTTCGTGTAGCCGTTGAGGGAGTAGTTCTGGCTGCGGGCCGTCTCCCCCACCACCAGGAACATCAGGGTCGGCTTCTCGTGCTGGCCGATCACCCTGGCATCGGTGCCGATCTGCTGGTAGGGAATGGGAGTGGCGAAGACCACATCCCGGGCGTACTTGTAGAGCCCGTGCACATAGTTGGCGGGCACTATCTCCTTGCCGAGGGACTTGTTGTTGCGCCCGACCGAGGCGTAATCCTGGTAATAAAGGGCGGCAGCCCCCATCAGAAACAGCAAGGAGAGGGCGATGGAGCCGAGGCGCAGACCCAGCCCCTTGTACCAGGGACGGGGATACTCAATCTTCACCCACAGCAGGACCAGCACCGGCAGCAGGCCGGTCAGCAGGAACCAGAGCACCACGGAGCCGTTGAGGTAGGAGCCCGCCTCCCCGCTGTTGGTCTCGATGATGTTCTGCATCATGCCCATGTCGAAGATCACCCCGTACTTGAGCATGGCGTAGCTGACGAGGGAGCCGGTCATGATGAGCAAGGCGAAGAAGGGCTTGAGCAGATAACGGAAGGTAAAGGGCAGGAACACCGCGTTGAGGGCCGCCACCAGTACCAGGGGAATGGAAAGGACAAACCCCGCCTTGACGTGTTCAAGGGCGCTGAGAATGCGATAAAAGTGCAGGAAAATGGGCCAGTTGAAGACCAGTGCAAACAGCAGCACCAGCAACAGATTGACCTTCATCACTCCCAGAGTGAGACGCATAGAGAGACTCCGACAAACCAGTGGAACTAACAACCTGCCAGCAGGCTTCGTGGTGACCATCCCGACACTCGGCCCTGAAAAACAGGAAAAGAGCCAGGGAGGTCCAGATACGGGGTCATCCTAGGACGGCAAACTTAAGCGAACATTAAGAGAGGAAATCGAACCACAAGGGGAGGTGCGCGGTCTGGCACATAAAAAAACGGCAGCCCGGGCTGCCGTTTTTGCGAAGGTGAACAAGGTGTTGCACCTGTGTGTTCGCGAACCTGAACAGGGTCGCGAGCGGCCGGCGATCTCGCCGGAGCCGGGGAAGAGGGCCGTTGTGGTCGCCCTCCCCTTGCCCTGGGGGATCACAGCGCTCCCGAGAGGCAATCACAGGGTCGCGGCAATCTCGTCGGAGCCGGGGAAGAGGACCGTTGTGGTCGCCCTCCCCTTTGCTCTGGGGGATCACAGGGTCGCGGCGATCTCGTCGGAGATGGAGCCGTTGTGGTACACCTCCTGCACGTCGTCCAGATCTTCCAGCATGTCGATGAGGCGCATCAGCTTGGGCGCGGTCTCGGCATCCAGTTCCGCCTCGGTGGAGGGGATCATGGTCACTTCGGCGCTCTCGGGCTTGAAGCCGGCAGCTTCCAGACCGTCCAGCACGGTGCCGAAGTCGTTCGGGGTGGTGTAGACCTCGATGGTGCCATCTTCTTCGGTCACCACGTCGTCGGCACCGGCTTCCAGGGCGGCGTCCATCAGGGCGTCTTCATCGGCGCCCACGAAGGTCAGCACCCCCTTCTTGGTGAACAGATAGGCCACGGAGCCGTCGGTCCCCAGGTTGCCGCCGCACTTGCTGAAGGCGTGACGCACTTCGGCCACGGTACGGTTGCGGTTGTCGGTCAGGCACTCCACCATGACGGCGGAACCGGCCGGGCCGTACCCTTCGTACACGATGGTCTCGAGCTGCTCGCCGTCACCGCCGCCGGCGCCACGCTGGATGGCGCGGTTGATGGTGTCGCGGGTCATGTTGCTGGTCAGGGCTGCCGCCACCGCCGCACGCAGGCGGGGGTTGTTGGCAGGATCGGCATCACCCAGACGCGCGGAGGTGGTGATTTCGCGGATCAGCTTGGTGAAGATCTTGCCGCGCTTGGCGTCTTGCGCCGCCTTGCGGTGTTTGATGTTGGCCCATTTACTGTGACCTGCCATAGGGACTCTCCGTTATAGTTGGAAATTTCAGTAACACTGGTTGCGCCCAGAGGGAAACGGGAAAGGCCGCATCGCTGCGGCCTTTGTTGCCGATAACGGCTTATTCGTCACCCTTGACGGTGGTCGCAATCGCCAGCTCGCCCAGTTGGGCCGGGTTGGCAAAGCTCGGGGCGTCTGTCATCAGACAGGCGGCCGCCGTGGTTTTCGGGAAGGCGATGACATCCCGGATGTTGTCGGTGCCGGTCAGCAGCATGCTGAGGCGGTCCAGACCGAAGGCTAGGCCGGCGTGGGGCGGGGTGCCGTATTTCAGGGCATCCAGCAGGAAGCCGAACTTCAGGCGCTGCTCGTCCGGGGTGATCCCCAGGATGTCGAACACGGTGGACTGCATCTCGCTGTTGTGGATACGCACAGAGCCGCCACCCACTTCGTAGCCGTTGATCACCATGTCGTAGGCGTTCGCGTAAGCGCCCACCGGGTTCGCTTTCAGCTCGGCCGGGCCCAGGTTGCTCGGGGCGGTGAAGGGGTGGTGCATGGCCGCCAGGCCGCCTTCGCCATCTTCCTCGAACATGGGGAAGTCGATGACCCAGAGCGGCTTCCAGACGTTCTCCACCAGGCCCAGATCGCGGCCCACCTTCAGGCGCAGGGCGCCCATGGCATCGCACACCACCTTCTTGGAATCGGCCCCGAAGAAGATGATGTCGCCGTCCATCGCGCCGGTACGGGCCAGGATCTCGCGCACGATGGCATCGGAGAGGAACTTGGCCACCGGGGACTGCACCCCTTCGAGGCCGCTCCCGGCTTCGTTGACCTTCATCCAGGCCAGGCCCTTGGCACCGTAGATGCCGACGAACTTGGTGTACTCGTCGATCTGCTTGCGAGACAGCTCAGCGCCGCCCGGTACCTTCAGAGCCGCCACACGGCCTTTCGGATCCTTGGCGGGGCCGGCGAACACGGCGAACTCCACCTCGGTCAAGAGATCTGCCACATCGACCAGCTCCATGGGCAGGCGCAGATCCGGCTTGTCGGAGCCGAAGCGGCGCATGGCCTCGTCGAAGGTCATGATGGGGAAGTCGCCCAGGTCCACGTTCAGGATGTGCAGCCAGAGCTTGCGGATCATCTCTTCCATGATTTCACGCACCTGGGGCGCGGTCATGAAGGAGGTCTCCACGTCGATCTGGGTGAATTCCGGCTGGCGGTCGGCACGCAGGTCTTCGTCGCGGAAGCACTTGACGATCTGGTAGTAGCGGTCGAAGCCGGACATCATCAGCAACTGCTTGAACAGCTGGGGGGACTGCGGCAGGGCGTAGAACTTGCCCTTGTGCACGCGGCTCGGCACCAGGTAGTCACGGGCCCCTTCCGGGGTCGCCTTGGTCAGCATCGGGGTCTCGATGTCGAGGAAGCCGTGCTCGTCCATGAAGCGGCGCACGAAGGCACTGGCCTTGGCACGGGTCTTCAGGTACTTGGCCATCTCGGGACGACGCAGGTCCAGGTAGCGGTACTTGAGGCTCACCTCTTCGCTGTTGACCTGGTTGAAGTCAAGGGGCAGCGGCTCGGCACGGTTGATGATGGTGAGCTCGTGGGCGAACACCTCAATGGCACCGGTGGCCATGTCGCTGTTGCGCTGGGAGTCGGGGCGGGTACGCACCACACCGGTCACCTGGATGCAGAACTCGCCGCGCAGCTCGGAGGCCAGGGCAAAGGCGTCCGGCTTGTCCGGATCGAAGAACACCTGCACGATGCCCTCGCGGTCGCGCATGTCGATAAAGATGAGGCCGCCGAGATCACGACGACGATGGACCCAACCGCACAATGTAATGGTCTGCCCGGCATGGGCCTCATTGACCTGTCCGCAATAGATAGAGCGCATGGACTTCTTCCTTCGAAATGGTAGAGAGACGGTTCATCCTGGGTCGCCGGGCACGACTGGCAAGCACCGTCTGTCTCACAGCTGGCCAGATCCTGCTTCTTGCCCGGTTTGAAATCTGTCTCGGGTCATCCGGCTCCCCGAGCCGGATTCTTGCCGCCGCCCCAGGCATGCCCCCGATCCCGACCGGGATGACGAGTGGGCGCCGGGGTATCGGCTGGCGTCGTTGTCTGGCCACTGCCGGGCCGCGATCATCGTCACCCGGGGGCTCGGTCGCGCGCATTACGACAATGTGGCAAACAAAAGGGTTGGCATTATAGAGGAAAACCTCCATTTGGGTAAAATGGCCCGCAGCCCCCTTTACCCTGTTTTTTGTTGTTCTGGCGCAAAAAGGAGGGCAAAAGTGCGCCAACCTGCCGACAGGAACCATCATGAGCCTCTATTTGGGCCTGCCCCAGTGGTCACACCCGGCCTGGCCCGGCCAGTTGCTGGGGATGAATGCCAGGCCCGCCGAGCACCTCGCCGACTATGCCCGGGTGTTCAACTCCGTGGAGGGCAACACCACCTTCTACGCCTCGCCGACCCCGGAGACGGTGCAGCGCTGGGCCGATGCGGTCCCCGACCACTTTCGCTTCAGCTTCAAGTTTCCCAAGGAGATCAGCCACCAGAGCGATCTGGTGAGCGCGGACAAGCAAGTGAGCGACTTCATCCGCCTGCTGGCCCCCCTGCATGACAAGCTGGGGCTGCTCAAGCTGCAACTGCCCGCCCGCTTCGGGCCAGAGGGGCTGGCCCGTCTGGATGCCTTCTTCGCGCGGCTGCCCCAGGATTTCACCTATGCCCTCGAGGTGCGCCACCCCGATTTCTTCGCCAAGGGGGAGGCGGAACGGGCCCTCAACCGGATGCTGATGGCGCGGGGCATCAATCGCATCATGCTCGACAGCCGTCCGCTCTTCTCGGTGCCCGCCACCACGGCCGCCATGATCGATGCCCAGGGCAAGAAACCCAGGTTGCCGGTCCATCTGCTGGCCACGGGGGGTGCCCCGGTGGTGCGCCTGATTGGTTTGCCTCAAATCGAGGACAATCACCCTTTTTTGCCACCATGGTTGCCACATTGGAAACAATGGCTCCAGGAGGGCAAGGATCTCTACCTCTTTGTCCACACCGCAGACAATGCCCTGGCCCCCGAACTCGCACGGCAGATCAGCCGCCTGCTCGGCCAGGAGATGGCCCCCTGGCCGGGAGAAAACGATCGCGCCCGCCAGGGGGTGCTGCCCTTTTGAGCGGCCCCCTCCCCGCCCCTTCTCCGTCCCCAAAAAAAGCCGCTTTTTTTGTGGTCCCACCGGGGTTGGCGTCAAGACAAACGCCCGCCTTTCCTCTACACTAGCGCCCCAAGTAAGGTCCCGGGCCTGGGTGCATGGCAATGCGTTGCCCACCCCAGCCCGGCACCCTGAGGGCCCGGACCATGGCCCGTTGCGAACAGGGGCAGCCCGAAGGATCCCGGAGCAAGCCACCCCGTTCGTCAACCGGTGACGACGCCATTTCGATGCCCGTCCACCCAAGATTCAATTGAATAAAACAGCCGCCTACCACACCGGCTGTCAGGTTGCGTCAGCATGCACGATCAGATTTTTGCCGCCCCCATCGCCCGTCTGGGAGACTTCTGCTTTGACGAGCAGGTCGTCGATGTCTTCCCCGACATGATCCAGCGCTCGGTGCCCGGTTACAGCAACATCATCTCCGCCATCGGCATGATGGCCGCCCGCTACGCCCAGCCCCAGAGCCGCCTCTACGATCTCGGCTGCTCCCTCGGCGCCGCGACCCAGGCCATGCGCCGCCACGTCACCCAGCCCGGCTGCCACATCACGGCGGTGGATCTCTCCCACCCCATGATCGAGCGGGCCCGCGCTCACCTCTCGGGCTTCAAGTCCGAGGTGCCGGTGGAACTCATCGAGGCGGACATCTGCGACATCCCCATCGAGAACGCCTCCGTGGTGGTGCTCAACTTCACCCTGCAGTTCGTCGCCCCCGAGAAGCGGGCCGCCCTCATCGCGCGCATCTTTGACGGTCTGCGCCCCGGCGGCATCCTCATCCTGAGCGAAAAGTTCCGCTTCGATGACGAGCAGGTCAACGAGCTGCTCATCGACTTGCACCTCGACTTCAAGCGGGCCAACGGCTACAGCGAGCTGGAAATCAGCCAGAAGCGCACCGCCCTTGAGAACGTGATGCGCACCGACACCCTGGCGGTCCATCAGGCGCGCCTGCGGGACGCCGGCTTCACCCACCTGGACCTCTGGTTCCAGTGCTTCAACTTCGGCTCCATGATTGCCATCAAAGCCAGCGACACCAACTAAGCCATGATCGATTTCGCCCATTTTTATCAACTGATCGCCAAGAACCGGTTGAGCCACTGGCTGCACACCCTGCCCGCCCAGCTGCACGCCTGGCAGCACGACAACCTGCACGGGGATCTGCCGCGCTGGAACCGCGCCCTCGCCAAGCTGCCCGTCGTGGCCCCCGGCCGGATCGAGCTCAAAGAGCGGGTCGCCATCGGCGGCCCCGATAGCCTGGGAGAGGGTGAGCGCAAGAAGACCGAGAGCCTGTTGCGCCAGCTCATGCCCTGGCGCAAGGGCCCCTTCCATGTGCACGGCATCCACATCGACACCGAGTGGCGCTCCGACTGGAAGTGGGATCGGGTGCTGCCCCACATCAGCCCGCTCCAGGGCCGCTACGTGCTGGACGTGGGCTGCGGCAGCGGCTACCACCTCTGGCGCATGGTGGGGGAAGGGGCGAAACTGGCGGTCGGCATCGACCCGAGCCCGCTGTTCCTCTGCCAGTTCGAAGCCATTCGCCACTTCGCAGGCAACGACCAGCGCGCCCACCTGCTGCCCCTCGGTATCCAGGAGCTGCCGGCGCTGCGCGCCTTTGACACCGTCTTCTCCATGGGGGTGCTCTATCATCGCAAGTCCCCCATCGAGCACATCGAGCAGTTGCGCAACCAGCTCAAAGACGATGGGGAGCTGGTGCTCGAGACCCTGGTGGTGGACGGCAACGAAAACCAGGTGCTGATGCCTTCCGATCGCTACGGCAAGATGCGCAACGTCTGGTTCCTCCCCTCGAGCGCGGCCCTCACACGCTGGGTCGAGCGCTGCGGGTTCACCGAGGTGCGCATCGTCGACGAGAATATGACCAGCACCGACGAACAGCGTCGTACCGACTGGATGATTAACGAGTCCCTGAGTGACTATCTGGATCCACACAATCCTGCACTCACGGTCGAAGGATACCCGGCACCCAAACGTGCCGTACTGATCGCCAGAAAGGCCAAAGACTAGCCGATGGCGGCTGTGGAAGTTACACTGACCCAATTCCAGGAAGCACAGTTAAATGAATGACATGAAAAGCAAATTAAAAGGAATGACCCTGCTCTCCCTGCTCAGTCTCGGCGGGTGTGTCAGTATGGAAAAAGCCCCCCCGGCCCCGACCCTGACGCTGGCCGAGCTGCGCAACGAGATCTCGTTGAGCGAGCAACGTCTGCAAACATCCATGGAACAGCAACAGAAGCAGTATGTGCAGCAACAGCACCTGCTGGTTCAGCTCAACACCGATGTCACCAACATGAAAGAGTCCGTGAAGAAAGTCGACAGCAAGCTGGCTACCCTGCCTCCCGAGCCGCCCAAGGCCATGCCCATTCCCACCGAGAAGTGCCCGGCGCCGAGCCAGGGCCACACCGTCGATGGCAAGCTGCTGGTGGGTGAAGCGGAGTGGATCTGGGTTGACGCCGCCAACGACGCCTTCCAGGCCCGGGTCGACACCGGCGCCACCACCTCCTCCATCAGCGCCCAGGAGATCACCATCTTCGAGCGCAACGGCAAGAACTGGGTGCGCTTCTTCCTGAGCCACCAGGAGATGGACGACAAGATCCAGATTGAAGCGCCCCTGGTGCGTCACGTGCGGGTCCGTCAGGCTTCCGCCGACGATCTCGACCGTCGCCCCGTGGTCCGCCTCGCCGTGCGCATCGGCGACATGACCGAGAAGGCCGAATTTACCCTGAAGGACCGCAGCGACATGACCTTCCCCGTGCTGCTGGGCCGTGAATTCCTCAAAGACATCGCCGTGGTCGACGTGGCCCGCGAATATATCCAACCCAAACCCAAGCTCAAGGATGTGAAATAATCCATGGTTTCCCGTAAGCCGTTCTATCTGCTGGTCGCCCTGCTCTACATCGTCGGCCTGGGGATGACCTTCTATCATCACATCGCGCTGGACGTCCCGCTCACGCCGGGTGAAAAGCGCCAGATCTGGTCCATCGAAGCCAAGCTCGAATTCGAGGCCACCGGCGAGCCGGTCATCGCCTCCCTGGCCATTCCGGGCACCCAGCCCGGCTTCACCCTGATGAACGAGAACGCCGCGAGCCCGGGCTATGGCCTGTCGTTCGTGGAAAAAGACGGGGATGCCCGCGCCGAGTGGTCCATCCGCACCGCCTCCGGCCGTCAGGAGCTCTACTACCGGGTCGACATGATGGCCGATGCCCATGCCAAGCCCGCCGCCAACCCGCAGCCGCCCGCCATCGAGAAGCAGATCGAGAGCGAGCCCTACGCCACGGCCATGAAGCAGATCCTGGAGCGCGCCCAGGAGCGCTCCGCCGACGGCTACACCCTGACCCGCGAGATCATCAAGGAGATCGAGAAGCAGGAACAGAACGCCGAGCTGCTCAAGTCCCACAAGAGCCGCGCCAATCTGATTGCCGAGCTGCTCAACAACGCGGACGTCCCGGCCCGGGTGGTTCACGCCCTCAGTCTGGAAGATGGCCGCCGCCGTCAGGAGCTGGTGGATTACCTGCAGGTCTTCAACAGCCCGACCGACTACAAGCTGTTCAACCCGCAAAGCGGTGAACAGGGTCAACCGGCCAACCTGCTGCTGTGGGAGTACAACTCCGGCGCCCTCCTGGACGTCACCGGCGGTCACAACTCCCGCGTCACCTTCTCGATGATCGAGCAGGAGCAACCGGTCAACGTGGCCCTGGCCCAGAAGTTCGAAAAATCCGAGATGATGAACTTCTCCATCCACAGCCTGCCCCTGGAAGAGCAAGCCCTGTTCAAGGGTCTGCTGCTCATCCCCATCGGCGTGCTCATGGTGGTGTTCCTGCGGGTCATCGTGGGGATCAAGACCTCCGGCACCTTCATGCCGGTGCTGATCGCGGTCGCCTTCATCCAGACCTCGCTGGTCACCGGCCTCATCGGCTTCCTGCTGATCGTCGGCACCGGCCTGGTGATCCGCTCCTACCTCTCGAGGCTCAACCTGCTGCTGGTCGCCCGAATATCGGCGATCATCATCATGGTGATCTCGATGATCGGCATCTTCTCGGCGTTCGCCTTCAAGCTGGGGCTGACCGACGGCATGAAGATCACCTTCTTCCCGATGATCATCCTCTCCTGGACCATCGAGCGCATGTCCATCCTGTGGGAAGAAGAGGGTCCCAAAGAGGTGTTCCGCCAGGGCGGCGGCTCCCTGCTGGTGGCGGTCATCGCCTACCTGGCCATGGACAACGAGCTCATTCGTCACCTCACCTTCAACTTCCTCGGCCTGCAGCTGGTGCTGATGGCGACCGTGCTGTTGATGGGTAACTACACCGGCTACAAGCTGAGCGAGCTCAAGCGCTTCAAGCCGCTGGTGGACGAGATGAAGTCTGGTGCCACCCCGGGTAAGGACAAGTAACAGATGTGGTTCTGGCAGAAATACACCAGTCCGTGGAGCCTGTCCCAGGCAGGCATCCTCGGCATGAACAAGCGCAACCACTCCTACATCAGCCGCTACAACCCGCGCCGCCTCTATCCGCTGGTGGATGACAAGCTCAAGACCAAGCGCATCGCGCTGGATGCGGGGGTGACGGTGCCTGAACTCATCGGCACCATCCGCGAGCAGCACGACGTGACTCGCATCACCGAGCTGGTGAAGGACTGGCCGGGCTTCTGCATCAAGCCGGCCCGCGGCTCCGGCGGCAAGGGGATCCTGGTGATCCTGCGCCAGGAGGACGGCCTCTTCTACAAGCCCAACGGCAGCGCCGCCAACGGCCAGGATCTGGAGCGCCATGTCTCCAACATCCTGGCGGGGCTCTATTCCCTCGGCGGCAAGCCCGACGTGGCGCTGGTGGAAGGGCTCATCAACTTCGACGACGTGTTCGACGGCTACTCCTTCGAAGGGGTCCCCGATGCCCGGGTGATCATCTTCAAGGGGTTCCCGGTGATGGCCATGATGCGCCTCTCCACCTCGGCTTCCGATGGCAAGGCGAACCTGCACCAGGGCGCCGTGGGGGTGGGCCTGTGCCTGCGCACCGGCCGCGCCCTGCGGGCGGTGCAGTTTGGCAACCCGCTGCGCCACCACCCGGACACCGGCCTGGATCTCTATGATCTGAAGGTGCCCCACTGGGACACCCTGCTCAACCTGGCGGCCTCCTGCTACGAGATGTCCGGTCTCGGCTACATCGGGACCGACATGGTGCTGGACAAGTTCCGCGGCCCCATGCTGCTGGAGCTCAACGCCCGTCCGGGCCTTGCCATCCAGATCGCCAACGGTCGCGGCCTGGTGCCCAACCTCAAGACCATCGAGAAGCTGGGTCAGGTCAAGATGAACGTGGAGCAGCGGGTCAACTTCGCCAAGGATCACTTCGGTATCTTCGACGAATAGTCCGCCCCCCTTCTGCAAAAACGCGCCCACCGGCGCGTTTTTTTATGGCCGCTCCTGCGCGCAGGGCGCCCCGCCCGAAGGCCGATCCCCGTCACATCCCATGGCGGCGCCCCTTCAATGGCGCGGCACAAGGGGATAAGCTCCTGACGCATCAGGGGTCGCCAGCTCATCGGCGCAGGCCACCCCATGTGCGTGAGGCAGTGCGCCTGCCAGGGGGCACCGATTTGTCGGCGACAACGGGGCTTCTCGATGGTAGATTAATCAAATCAAATAGATAGCATCGATCGGGTTTCTCCTATGCAACGTTGGCCCAGCCTGAAGCAGCTCCAGTATCTGGTCGCTCTGGACGAGCACAAGAATTTCAACCGCGCCGCCAAGGCCTGCCATGTCAGCCAGTCGACCCTGAGTACCGGGATCCAGACCCTGGAGGACATGATGAACCTGCAACTGGTGGAGCGGGATCACAAGAGCTTCATCATGACGCCGGTCGGCATGGAAATCGTGGCGCGGGCGCGCAACCTGCTCTCCGATGCCCGGGACCTGATGGAGCTGGGGCAGCAGCAGGGGGGCGTCATGCACGGCACGGTACGCCTGGGCTGCATCCCCACCATCGCCCCCTTCCTGCTGAGCAAGCTGCTGCAGGTGTGCGGCAAGGCCTATCCGGATCTGGAGCTGCTGCTGCGGGAAGACACCACCACCAATCTGCTCAAGCAGCTGGAGCAGGGGCAGCTCGATCTGCTGATCCTGGCGCTGCCGGTGGAGATCGGCGGCTTCCACAGCAAGACCGTCGGCCAGGATCCCTTCCACATGGTGATGCCCTCCCACATGGCTGCGGGCCTGCACATGCCGTTCGACTACAAGGAGCTGCCCAACCAGAGCATCTTCCTGCTGGAGCGGGAGCACTGCCTGACGGAGCACGCGGTGAGCGCCTGCCGGCTGCGGGACAAGAGCAAGATCAACCCCTTCGCCGCCACCAGCCTGCACACCCTGGTGCAGATGGTGGGGGCCGGTCTTGGCACCACCTTCCTGCCCCAGATGGCCATAGATGCGGGCATCCTCGACAACACGGACCTGGTGGCTATCCCCCTGCCCGGGGAGAAACCCTATCGGGAGATAGGCCTGGTGTGGCGTCCCAGCACCACCCGGGTGCAGACCTTCTACAAGATTGCCGAGCTGCTGACGCCGCTCATTACCCCCAAACCGGCGGGGTGATCCAGTGGCTGCCCCCACAGGCGGCCATTCCTCAATGCCGTTGTCATTCAGGTTCCAGGCAGGATCATCGTCTATGATGAACCCCGTGCCCTATCAAGGAGTTGAGATGTTTCGCACCTTGCTGCTGCCCCTGCTGGCCCTGCTTCTCGCCGCCTGCTCCAGCACGCCGGAGCCTCCCCCTCCCGTGCGCCAGAGCGGCGCATTCGACAACTTCTATCAGCAGTGGCGCGGCGTGCCCTATCGCATGGGCGGTACCAGCCGCGCCGGTCTCGACTGCTCCGCCTTCACCCAGCTCGCCTACAGCCAGGTGCTGGGCTTCACCCTGCCCCGCACCACGGAATCCCAGGCGAGCCTCGGCCGCCCAGTGGACAGATACCGTCTCCAGCACGGGGACCTGGTCTTCTTCAAGACCGGCTGGCAGCAGTACCACGTCGGGGTCTACACCGGGGCAGGTGAGTTCATCCACGCCTCCACCAGCAAGGGCGTGATCCGCTCGCGCCTCGACAACGTCTACTGGAACAGCCGCTACTGGCAGGCCCGCAGGCTGGTCCAGTAGGTGCGACCCCCAACATGAAAAGGCCCCGAGGGGCCTTTTCATGTTGTTGCCGGGTCAGTGCTTGCGGTGCCAGCGGGGCGAGGTGGCGCGCTCTCCCCAGGGGGTCATGCAGGGCAGCAGGGCCCCCTCGATGACGCCCTCATGGCTCGCCAGCGCCAGGGCAATCTTCTCGTGGAGCAGGCGCAGCAGGTTCTTCTCCTGGCCCGCCAGGGAGTGGCCTGCGGCGAAATACTCCTGCTGATGTTGCAGCGCCAGCTTCTGGGCAAACTCATAGGTATTGAAACTGTCCGGCATGCGCGCGATCACGTCATCCAGCCGGGCCAGCAGGCTATGCAATTCCCTGGTCATGTGCGGTTCTCCCTCCGAGTTGGTGACCCACAATTACCCCTTATTAGATAGAAGACCAATCTGGATGCCTCAAAAATGGGAGCCCGGACACAGTTCCGGACAACGCTCCCCACTGGTAGCCACCCTCTGCCCTCGCCCGGTTTACAAGTCGGCAACGAATCGCTAGATTTAGACCGACTAATCAGTCGGTCACTTTTCGTGCGGAGCATGCCATGGACACCACCGTCACCCCCGCCTCAACGGACAAGTTCTCCCTCCCCGAGCAACTGCATCGGCTCAGGCAGGCCAGCCAGGCCACTCCCATGCCGGATCTGGCGTCCCGCCGCGCCAGACTTGACGCCCTCAAGCAGGGGCTGCTGCGCCACAAACAGGCAATGTGTCAGGCCCTGGCCCGGGACTACGGCCAGCGCAGCGACTACGACAGCCTGATCGCCGATGTGCTCCCCTGCGTCATGCAGATCAACTACACCCTGAAACGGCTCAAGGGGTGGATGAAACCGGAGCGCCGTCATTCCGGCCTGCTGCTGGCCCCCGCCAGGGTCGAGGTGCACTATCAGCCCCTCGGCGTGGTCGGCATCATGGTGCCCTGGAATTTCCCGGTGATGCTGAGCCTCGGGCCCCTCATCGGCGCCCTCGCCGCCGGCAACCGCGCCATGATCAAGCTCTCCGAGTTCACCCCTCACACCAACGCCGTGCTGCGCTCCCTGCTCGATGAGGCCCTCGGCGGTGACGAGGTGGTGGTCATCGAGGGGGATGCGGAGATCGCGGCCGCCTTCAGCGCCCTCCCCTTCGACCATCTCATCTTCACCGGCTCCACGGCGGTGGGTCGGCTGGTGATGGCCGCGGCCGCCCCCCAGCTCACCCCCCTCACCCTGGAGCTCGGCGGCAAGAGCCCCTGTCTCATCGCCCCCGACATGCCCCTGGCCCTGGCGGTGGAGCGGATGATCTTCGGCAAGAGCCTCAACGCCGGCCAGATCTGCGTGGCCCCCGACTACGTGCTGCTGCCGAGGGGGCAGGAGCAGGCCTTCATCGAGGCCTATCAGGCCCATTTTCGCCGCCTCTACCCCAAAGGGCTCGAGAGCCCGGATTATGGCGCCATCATCAACGCCCCCCAGTACGAGCGGCTCACCGCCTGGCTGGAGGAGGCGAGGCAGGCCGGCGCCCAGATCCACCCCTGCGTCACGCCCACCCGGGATGACGCCACCCGCAAACTGGTGCCCCACCTGCTGACCGAGGTGCCCGGCCACTGCCAGGTGATGCAGCAGGAGATCTTCGGCCCCCTGCTGCCCCTGGTGCCCTATGACGACATCGAGGAGGCCCTGGCCTATGTGGCGGCCCGGCCCCGCCCCCTGGCGCTCTATCTCATGAGCCTGGACGAGACGCTGCAGCGCCGCCTCATTCGGGAGACCCACGCCGGGGGCATGGCCATCAACGAGAGCCTGTTCCAGGTGGCGGCGGACGATGCCCCCTTCGGCGGCATCGGTCCCTCCGGCATGGGCCACTATCACGGCCGCGAGGGGTTTCTCACCTTCTCCAAGGCCAAGACCGTGCTGCGCCGCGGGCGCTTCAGCACAGGCTCCCTCATTCACCCCCCCTATCGGCGCTGGTACCAGCGGCTGATGATGGCCCTGTTCCTGCGTTAGGAGGCGAGATGCGAGAAACCATGACCGACAAACGCCGCCAGATCCTGGATGCCGCCCTGGCCCTGTGCGCGGAGGATGGCCTGCAGGGCGCCGCCACCGCCCGCATCGCCAAGGCGGCCGGGGTGGCCAATGGCACCCTGTTTCATCACTTTCCCAGCAAGGAGGTGCTGATCCAGAGCCTCTACCAGGACATCAAGCTGCGCCTTGGCGCCGCCATCACCGAGGCCGATGCCGCCCTGCCGCTCCAGGAGCAGGCCCGCCACTACTGGCACCAGGCCATGGGCTGGATGCAGGCCCACCCCCGTGAGCTCAGGTTCGTGCTGGGCTTTTTCCACTCCCCCCTGCTGGCCCGCCCCCTGCGCAGCCAGATCCTGGCAGAGACCCTGCATTTTCTGCCGAGCCTGCTCGCCCGGGGCCAGGCCAGCGGCGAGCTGATGTCGGCCCCGCCGGCCCTGATGCTGGAGGTGTGCCAGGGCCAGTTTCTGGCCTGCGCCTCCCTCTTTGTCGATCAGCCTGAACTGGGAGAAGACCCCCACTGGCAGGAGAGCGCCTTCACCCTCTTCTGGTCCGCCATCAGCGGAGGTTCCCATGCGCCCTGACGCCCTGCTTGCCACCGGCAGGCGCCTCTGGATTGGCAGCCTGCTCTGGATCATCGGCCGCACCCTGTGCCGCGCCGCCCGGGTCGACGAGGCGGTGCGCCGCGAGCTTGCCCCCCTGCCGGATGGCCTCACCATCAGGCTGGAGGTAAACGGCATGACCCGGGGGCTGAGTCTCTACAAGTTCGCGGGGCGCTGGCACTGCGGTGAGGAGGCTGGCAGGGCGCATTCGACCTGTGCCCATGACGGCCCCCACCCCCTGCGGGTGCGCTTCAAGCACCCCGCCGTCGCCTTTCGCGCCCTCAGTTTTCGCCTCGGCATCAACCAGGCCTTTTGCGAAAACCGGCTGCTGGTGGAGGGGGATCTCGACGCGGCCATGCACCTGGTGCGAGCGCTTGAGCAGTTGCAGAGCCTGATCCTGCCCGCCTTCATCGCGCGGCCCCTGCTTCGCCACTACCCGGACCCGCATCGCAAGCTCGCGCGGGCCTGCCACATCTATCTGGGTCTTCTGACCGGTTGAACACGAGGAGAACGGGATGAGCCGTTATTACGATTTTTTCTGCCCGGTCAAGCTGATGGCGGGGGAGCAGGCACTGGAACAGTTGCCGGATGCCTTGAGGGGATTGGGAGCTGGCCGCCCGCTGCTGCTCACCGACAAGGGGGTCAGCGGCAGCGGGCTCGTCACCCTGCTGGCCGATGTGATGGCCGAAGGGGCCTTGCCGGTCGCCGCCATCTGGGACGAGATCCCGGCGGACTCCTCCACCACCGTGGTGGAGCGGATCGCACGCCACTACCGGGAGCTGGGCTGTGACAGCCTGCTGGCCCTTGGCGGCGGCTCCGTCATCGACACCGCCAAGGCGGTGAACATACTGGCGACCCTGGGGGGCGAGCGGCTGCTCGATTATGCAGGAGCGGATTGTCTGACCCGTCCCCTCAACCCCCTGGCGGTGGTCCCCACCACGGCGGGGACCGGCTCCGAAGTGACCCTGGTGGCGGTGATCAAGGACGAAGGGAGCGGGCGCAAGGTGCCCTTCACCTCCCCCTTCCTGCTGCCCCGGCTCGCGGTGCTGGATCCCCGCTTCACCCTGGGGCTGCCGCTGCCCATCACCGCCGCCACCGCCATGGATGCCATGACCCACGCCATCGAGGCCTTCATCGGCAACGGCAAGAACCCGGTCAGTGACGCCCTGGCCCTGATGGCGGTGGAGAAGATTGCCACCGCCCTGCCCAGGGTGCTGGCCCACCCGACGGACAAGGGCCTGCGGCTGCAACTGGCGGAGGGCTCCACCCTGGCGGGCATGGCGTTTTCCAACTCCATGGTGGGGCTGGTGCACGCCCTCGGCCACAGTCTGGGGGCGCGCTGCCACCTGCCCCATGGCCTCTGTATGAACCTCTTCCTGCCCACCGTGCTCGACTACAACCGGCCCGGCATCGACCCCGAGCTGGCCCGCCTGCTGCTGCCCCTGGTGGGGCCGGAGCGCTTTGCCGCGACCCCGGCCGAGGGGAGACCCCAGGCCACCATCGAGGCGTTGCAGGCACTGCGCGATACCCTGTGGCAGACGGTCAAGCTGCCCCGCACCCTGCGGGAGGCGGGCCTCACCGACAAGGCGCTGCTGCCCGGGATCCGGGATCTCGCCATCAACGACGGCGCCCTGCTCTACAACCGCAAGGATGCAGACAGGGACCAGCTGCTGGCCCTGCTGGAGCGGGCCTGGTAGTAGCTGGTCCCTTGCCCGTCAGACATCGGGGGTGAAGACCCCGGTGGAGAGATAGCGATCCCCCCGATCGCAGATGATCGCCACCACCACCCCCTGCCCGATCTCTGCCGCCACCCGCAAGGCCCCGGCCACGGCGCCACCCGAGCTGACGCCGCAGCAGATGCCCTCTTCCCGCGCCAGGCGGCGCATCATGACGAGGGACTCTTCCAGTGTCACATCCAGCACCCCATCGACCCGCGCAGGCTCGAAGATGGCGGGCCGGTAGGCCTCGGGCCAGCGGCGAATGCCGGGGATCTGGCTCCCCTCGGCCGGTTGCAGGCCGATCACCGCCACCGCCGGGTTCTGCTCCTTGAGGTAGCGGGAGACCCCCATGATGGTGCCCGTGGTGCCCATGGCCGAGACGAAGTGAGTGACCGCCCCGCCGCTCTGGCGCCAGATCTCGGGGCCGGTGGAGCGGTAGTGGGCATCCGGGTTGGCGGGGTTGTTGAACTGATCGAGCACCAGCCCCTCCCCCCGCGCCTGCATGACCAGGGCGAGGTCTCGCGCCGCTTCCATGCCCTCTTCCACCAGCACCAGCTCGGCGCCGTAGGCCTGCATGGCATCGCGCCGCTCCTGGCTCATGTTGCTCGGCATGATGAGCCGCATCCGGTAACCCCGGGACGCCGCCACCATGGCCAGCGCGATGCCGGTATTGCCGGAGGTGGCCTCGATGAGCCGGGCTCCTGGCACTAAGTGACCACTCGCCTCTGCCTGCCTGATGAGGTTCAGCGCCGCCCTGTCCTTGACGGAGCCGGCGGGGTTGTTGCCCTCCAGCTTCACCAGCAGGGTGACGCCGGGGTGCGGATTGATGCGGCGCAGCGCCAGCAGCGGGGTGTTGCCTATCAGATCGTCCAGGGTGGCGAAGGCCATGACGGATCCATCCTCTCTCAATGTTCTATACCTTGCCTTGCGACCATTCGCAGGCCGGCCAGTGTAAGCGAGCCCGCCATGGGCGCAAAGAATGGCGTTGGCAAACCCTGTCCGCCATGTTCTGATCTTCCCATTCACCCAGAGAGGACTCCCGATGAGCGACATCCTTCACCAGGCCGATCAGCAGCAGTTTGTCTGCACCGTGGACGGCAAGCTCTCCCGCCTTGCCTATCGCCGGCTGGACGCCACCACGGTGGACGCCTACAGCACCCAGGTTCCCCCCGAGCTGCGCGGACAGGGAATTGCCGACAAGCTGGCCCGCCGCTTCTACGACTGGACCCTCTCTGAGGGGCTCACCATAGTGCCGAGCTGCAGCTACATCGACGTCTGGTTGCGCCGCAATGCCGGTTGAAGCCGGGGCGCTGCGGGAGGCGCACCTGCGGGCCTGCACCGAGGCCCTGCTGCGGGCTGATCACCCGCGCATGGATTGCCTCCGGGCTGCGCGGGAGCTGGCCCTGCCCGACTGGGCCCTGGGGGCGGGCTTCGTGCGCAACCTCATCTGGGATCACCTCCATGACAAGGCCGAGCCCACCCCACTCAACGACATCGATCTTATCTATCTGGACAGCGCTGATCCGACTGGATTGAAGGAGGCCGATCACGAAGCCTGGCTCGCCGCCAGGATGCCGGGCCAGTTGTGGGAGGTGCGCAACCAGGCCCGCATGCATCTGCGCCAGCAGGTGCCTCCTTTTGCCAGCTCGCTCTCGGCCCTCAGCCACTGGGTGGAGATACCCACCTGCATCGGGGTCCGCCTGTTGGCAGATGATGCGTTCGAGTGGCTGGCCCCCTACGGCTTTGCCCCCAACTGGTCCCTGGTGGTGAGCCCCAATCCGCGCTGTCGCCAGGAGAGCCGTATCTTTAGCGAACGGGTCAGGGCCAAGGAGTGGCAACGCATCTGGCCTGACCTTGTGGTGAACTGGCCATGAGCGGATTGCAAAGGGTCGACAACCTTGGGCACACTAAGAAAAAGATGTTTGTAACTCAATGGGTTAAATAATGCGCGACTTCTTCTCTCTCGAGCGCTGGCTGCCGGGGCTCGCCGCCTTGCTGCAATACCAGCGGGCCTGGCTGATGCCGGATCTTCGCGCTGGCCTCTCGGTCGCCGCCGTGGCCCTGCCCGTGGCCATCGCCTATTCGGAGCTCGCCGGGGTGGGCGCCATCGTCGGCCTCTACTCCTGCATCCTGCCCATGGTGGTGTATGCCCTCTTTGGCACCTCCCGTCAGCTCATCGTCGGTCCGGATGCCGCCACCTGCGCGGTGATCGCCGCCGTGGTAACGCCGCTCGCCGCCGGGGATCCCACCCGTCACTGGCAACTGGTGATGACCATGACCGCCATGACCGGCTTCTGGTGCCTCATCGCCAGCCGCTTCAAACTGGGGGTGCTGGCAGACTTTCTCTCCCGCCCCATCCTGATGGGGCTGCTCAACGGGGTGGCCATCACCATCATGGTGGGCCAGCTCTCCAAGATCTTCGGCTTCACCTTCAGCGAGCGCTACCTGATAGAGCGGATCCTGAACGGCACCAGCTACATTACCCAGACCCATCTGCCCACCCTGGCCATGAGCCTGACGGCCCTGCTCACCCTGCTGCTGGCCAAGCGTTACAGACCGGCCTGGCCCTCCTCCATGGTGGCCATGGTGGTGACGGCGGCCCTGGTGTGGCTGTTCAATCTCGGCCGCGTCGACATCGCCACCCTGGGGACCATCGGCTCGGGGCTGCCCGCCTTCCAGATGCCGGACTTTCCCCCCGGGCTTATCCGTGAGCTGGTGCTGCCCGCCCTCAACCTCGCCATGGTGAGCTTCGTCTCCATGATGCTCACCGCCCGCAGCTTTGCCGCCAAGAACGGCTACGAGATTGATGCGGACAAGGAGTTTAGGGCGCTGGGCATGGCGAACCTGGCCGCCGCCGCCTCCCAGGGGTTTGCCATCAGCGGGGCGGATTCGCGCACCGCGGTCAACGACGCCAACGGCGGCAAGAGCCAGCTGGTCTCCATCATCGCCGCCGCCGTCATCGCCCTGGTCACCTTCTACCTGACGGCGCCGCTGCAGTACATTCCCACCGCCGCCCTCGGCGTGGTGCTGGTGATGGCCTCCCTGTCGCTCACGGATTTTCGCGGCCTCTGGGCCCTGCGCGACTCGGACCGCGCCGCCTTCTGGCTCGCCCTGGTGACCTTTGTCAGCGTGCTCACCATGGGGGTCATTCCGGGCATCACCCTCGCGGTCCTGCTGGGGCTGTTCCAGTTCCTGCGCAACGTGATGCGCCCCACCGACCAACTGCTCGGCATGGACGACGAGGGCGTGGTGCGTACCCTGGGGGACAACGAGCAGGCCAAGGCGATTCCCGGCATCCTGGTCTACCGCTTCAACTCCCCGCTCACCTACTTCAACGCCCCCTACTTCAAGCGGCGGGTGCTGGCACTGCTGGTGCAGGATCCCCACAATCCCAGGTGCCTGGTGGTGGATGCGGTGGCCTGCTTCACCCATCAGGACATCAGCGTCATGAGCATGGTGGGAGAGCTGCACAAGGAGCTCAAGCGGCGCGGCATCCACATGGTGATGGCCGGTCGGCACGGCCAGATGAGCCAGTGGTTCAAACAGGCGGGGATCCGGGTCGGCGAGGATGGCATCATCCTCTGCCCCGACATGTACCAGGCCCTGCGCATGACCCGCTGCTACCGGGAGCCGGTGTTCCGGGACGACGAGGGGGTGGAGAGCACCACGGATGCCCTGCTCACCCGCTGGCCGCACGATGACGACCTGCCCGACTCGGCGCGCCTCACCCGCCCCAGCGAGCAGGAGGCCGGCGCCACGCCGGTCTGAGACACATCCCCTGGTCGCAGGTCCCCTCCTCCTGCGACCAGGATTGCACCCCGCCCCCGCTTGGTGTTAAATGCCCCTCCAGTTGGCCCTGACGAGGGCCATCGCCAGCACCTGGATATCCCATGCAGACTCAATCCCACGCGGGCCCGGGCTCCCTCTTCGCCCTGACCTGGCCACTGTTCATCGATCTGGCCCTTCACTTTCTGACCGGGGCCCTCAACACCTTCATGGTGGGCCATGTCTCCTATCAGGGGGTGGCGGCCCTCGCGGTGGGCAACCAGGTCTTCGATCTCGCCATCACCCTGTTCAGCTTCGTCAGCATCGGCACCAGCGTGGTGATCACCCAGTATCTGGGGGCGGGAGACAAGGAAAAAGCCCGCGTCGTCATCCACACCGCCATCGGCTTCAACCTGCTGGTGGGACTGGTGGCCGCGGTCGGCGTCATGGCGGGGGCCGGCACCATGCTGGCGCTGATGAACCTGCCTGCCCACCTGATGAGCGACGGCAGCCTCTACCTGCAGATCATCGGGCTTTGCCTGCTGCCGGAGGCGGCGGCCCTCTGCCTGGCCGCCACCCTGCGTGCCCACGGCCACACCCGCCAGGCTATGTACGTGACCCTCATCGTCAACCTCATCACCTTCGTCGGCAACCTGCTGCTGCTCTATGGCTGGTTCGGCCTGCCCCAGCTCGGGGTCGCCGGGGTCGCCATCAGCACGGTGGCGGGGCGCATCGTCGGGGTGGTGCTGCTGGTGTGGCTGGTGGCGCGCAAGACCGGCATCCGGCTGCGTCTGCCCGAGATCGTCCGCCCAAGCCGCGCCATGCTGGACAAGGTGCTGCACATCGGTCTGCCGGCGGCGGGGGAGAACCTCTCCTGGATGCTGCAGTTCATGGTGGTGACCGCCTTCGTCGGCCTGCTCGGCGACAAGGCGCTGGCGACCCAGTCCTACTTCTTCCAGATCTGCCTGTTCATCCTGCTGTTCGGCCTCTCCATCGGCCTTGGCAACGAGATCATCATCGGCCACCTGGCGGGGGCCCGACGCTTCGATCAGGCCTATCGCCAACTGATGAAGAGCCTGAAACTCGGCCTCATCGTCACCGCCGCCATCGCCATCGCCGCCGCCCTCAACGGCCGCGCCATCATCAGCCTGTTCACCGACGACGCCGACATCATCACCCAGGTGGCGCAGCTCTTCCTCATCAGCCTCATCCTCGAACCCGGTCGCACCTTCAATCTGGTGGTGATCAACGCCCTGCGCGCCACCGGGGATGCCCGTTTCCCGCTCTACATGGCGCTCGTCTCCATGTGGGGCATTGCCGTTCCCCTGGCCTATTTCCTTGGTATCATGCAGGGCTATGGCCTGGTAGGCATCTGGCTGGCCCTCGCCTGCGACGAGTGGGTGCGCGGTCTGGCCATGTTCTGGCGCTGGCGCAGTCGTCGCTGGCAAAACAAAATTCTTGTCGAAACATAAGCGGAATCACCATGAAGAAAATCGGACTCTTGTTGACGGCCATCCTGCTCAGCCCGCTCGCCATGGCGCAAACCGCCCCGGCGACCCCCAAGGCGCAGGCTCCCCAGACCTGGTATGTGGCCCCCATCGTCATCGACGAGACCAGCGAAGCCCAGAAGGCCCTGACCAAGGAGTTCACGGCCCAGATGATCAAGACCATCAAGATCAACGAGTACCAGACCGGCAAGGCGGTGGGCAAGACCAAATCGCCCAAGTGGCTGATCCGCACCAAGCTGATGCCCGCAAGCCAAGAGCCCCTGGTCGGCAAGAAGCACCCGCAGGGCCTCACCTACGGCAAGGGCATCCCCACCCAGGAGATCGTCGGCGAGCTCATCATGAACGGCACCCTGGTGGCCCACATCGGTCAGGGCTGGCGCGAACCCATCGTGCCGGGCACACCGGTGGCGGAGAAGATCTCCATCGCCAACTACCAGTACGCCATCGGCAACGAGGCCAAGGCGCCGGATCTGGAAGAGCTGGCGGCGCAGATCGGTTTCGAGGCGGGCAAGGTGATTGCCAGAGACGGCAAGCCCCTGCCCGAGAAGAAAAAGAAAAAAGAGTAAACGGCTCACCCGTTTCCAGTCAGGGGCCTCGTGCCCCTTTCTGTTGCCCGCCCCGTTGCAGACCCTCTCTCCCGAATGTGAAGCGGATCCCGCTTCTTTCCTCTGCTGCCCCAGGGTCAGCAGGCAATCATCATGTAATTCAAACAGTTAAAAATCACCCTTCCCATGCAGCAATTCCGTGGCCCCGAATTGGATCGGGATCACGTTTCTCCCCGGCAGTAAGGGGTACTTTGGTCTTGCAGGCACAATCAAACGACAACAAGGAGGCTTCATTACATGTTTCCGGAGTACAGAGATCTCATCTCGAAACTGAAGAGCAGTGATGTCCATTTCCAGAAGAAGTTTGACTTGCACAACGACCTGGATGCGGAGATCAGAAAGCTGGAGAAACACCACGCCAGCGACTACAGCTCCGAGGTGAAGGATCTGAAAAAACAGAAACTTAAACTGAAAGAGGAGATATACGACATCCTCAAACAACATCCACACTAGACGCCTCGACGAATACCTGGATAAGCAACTTATCCTGCCAGCCCGGCCGACGCCGGGCTTTTTGTTGGCCGCCCCAAGGCGCGGCAACGGCCACTTCCCTTGGCACCGGAAAACGAAGCGGGACAATGGCCCGCTTTGTCTTACCTGTTTCATCCCATGATCACACCAGCGGATGGAAATGGCTTGCCTCGCGGGTGGCCATCTCCTCGTAGGTGGCCCACTTCTGCCACGCCACTTGTTGCGCCACCTGCATCAGCCGCTCGGCCTCCTGTGGATGGCTCTGGGCCAGCACCCGATAACGGGTCTCCTCCTGCCGGTATTCGGCAAGGGGGATGGAGGGGCGCAGGCTGTCGAGGCTGAAGGGGTTCTGCCCAGCGCTGCGCAGTACCGGGTTGTAGCGCATCAGCGGCCAGTGGCCCGAATCGACCGCACGCTTCTGTTGGGCCAATCCCTGCTCCATGTCGATGCCGTGGGCGATGCAGTGGCTGTAGGCGATGATAAGGGACGGGCCCGGATAGGCTTCCGCTTCCCGCAAGGCCTGTAGCGCCTGCTGCGGGTTGGCACCAAAGGCGATGCGGGCAACATAGACGTTGCCGTAGGAGATGGCCTGCAACGCCACATCCTTCTTGGCCAGCGTCTTGCCCCCCGCCGCGAACTTGGCGACGGCGCCGAGCGGCGTCGATTTCGACATCTGGCCGCCGGTGTTGGAGTAGACCTCGGTATCCATCACCAGCACGTTCACATCGCGCCCGGAGGCGAGCACATGGTCGAGCCCCGCCGAGCCGATGTCGTAGGCCCAGCCATCGCCGCCCACTATCCAGACCGAGCGGCGCACCAGCTGATCAATCAAGGAGAGCAGCTCGCGAGCCTTGCCGGATTTCACCTCTTCCAGCCGCTCCCGCACTTGCGCGACCCGGGTACGCTGGGCGCGGATCTCAGACTCCAGCCGCTGGGGGGCGCTAATCAGGGTATCGACCAGCTCTGCGCCCAGCTC
Source organism: Aeromonas sp. R7-1 (assembly GCF_040908115.1). Classification (NCBI taxonomy): domain Bacteria; kingdom Pseudomonadati; phylum Pseudomonadota; class Gammaproteobacteria; order Aeromonadales; family Aeromonadaceae; genus Aeromonas; species Aeromonas sp. R7-1. The sequence continues at coordinate 58,156 of NZ_JBFODD010000059.1, forward strand.
CCCCTTCATCACTTCGAGAGCCGCCACCGCCTGACCGTGATGCTGATCGGCGGTGAGGCGAAAACCAAAGCCAAACTCGGCGTTGTCCTCGAACAGGGAGTTGGACCAGGCCGGCCCCTTCCCTTCACCGTTCTTGGCCCAGGGGGTGGTCGGCAGGTTGCCGCCGTAGATGGAGGAGCAACCGGTGGCGTTGGCCACCAGCATGCGATCCCCAAACAGCTGGGTCAGCAGCTTGAGGTAGGGAGTCTCGCCACAGCCGGCGCAGGCACCGGAGAACTCGAACAGGGGTTCGAGGAACTGGGTGCCGCGCACCGTGGAGAAGTCCACCCGCTCGCGAGCAGGCCAGGGCAGGCTCTCGAACCAGCGCAGCGCCTGCTTCTGACCAGCCAGATGCGGCGCCTTGTCCATCATGGTGATGGCGCGCTCGCCCTCGTGTTCCTCATCAGCCCCAGCCCGCACCGGACAAGCCTGCACGCACTGGCCGCAGCCGGTGCAATCCTCCGGATAGAGCTGCAAGGTGTAGCGGCTGTCGGGGAAACCCCTGGCGGTGACGGGCACCGACTGGGCGGCCTCGGGGGCCGTTGCCAGCCAGTCCTGATGGTAGAACTTGGCCCGCAGCGCCCCATGGGGGCAGACAAAGACGCAGTTGCCGCACTGGATGCAGATATCCGAATGCCAGATGGGGATCTCGCGGGCGATATCCCGCTTCTCGAAGCGGCTGGTGGCAGTGGGGTAAGTGCCATCCACCGGCAGCATGGAGACCGGGATGCGATCGCCGCGCCCTGCCAGCATCGGGCCTGTGACCCGCTGGACAAATTCGCTGCCACCCGGTGCCAGTGGCAGCGGATAGTCGCTGATCTGCTCCTCACCGGCCGGGATGGCCACCTGATGGAGATGAGCCAGAGTGTCGTCCACCGCCGCGAAGTTGCGCTCGACCACCTCGGGCCCCTTGCGGGCATAGCTCTTCTCGATGCTCTCCTTGATCAGCGCAATCGCCTCATCCCGCGGCAAGATGCCAGCCAGCGCGAAGAAGCAGGTCTGCATGATGGTGTTGATACGATTGCCCATGCCGTTGCGTTCGGCCACCCGACCCCCATCGATGCAGTAGAGGCGGATATCGAGGGCGCGGATGCGGGCGCGCAGCCGCTCGGGCAGCTCGGCCCAGACCCGCTCAGGCTCATAGGGAGCATTGAGCAGCAGGGTCGCCCCTTCGGCGGCATGCTCCAGCAGATCCACTGACTCGACAAAGCCCCACTGGTGGCAGCCGATAAAGCTCGCCTGCTCGATAAGCCAGGGGGCATCGATGGGCTCGGGGCCAAAGCGCAGGTGGGAGACGGTGCGCGAGCCCGACTTCTTGGAGTCGTAGACGAAGTAGCCCTGAGCGTGGAAGCCCTCCAGCTCGCCGATGATCTTGATGCTGTTCTTGTTGGCGCCCACCGTGCCGTCGGCACCGAGGCCGAAGAAGAGCGCCCGCACCCGACTGGCGGGCTCCAGATCGCCGATGGGGTGCCAGGCCAGACTGAGGCCCGACACATCATCCACAATCCCCACGGTAAAGCGCGGGCGCGGCGCATCGGAGGCCAGCTCCTCAAACACGGCCGCGCACATGGCGGGGGTGAACTCCTTGGAAGAGAGGCCGTAGCGACCGCCGCTCAGCCAGGGCAGCCGCTTGATAAGGCCGCGCTGCAAACCGTCGATCAGCGCACTCTGCACATCCAGCAGCAGCGGCTCGCCACCGGCCCCCGGCTCCTTGGTGCGATCCAGCACCGCCATGCGCCGCACGCTCGCGGGCAGCGCATCGAGCAGCGCCTGTACCGGGAAGGGGCGATAGAGGCGAATGACCAGCACCCCGGTCTTGCGATCCTGCTGGTTGAGCCAATCCACCGTCGTGAGGGCGGTGGCGGCCCCCGAGCCCATCAGCACGATGACATCGGTGGCATCGGGCGCGCCGTGGTACTCCACCAACTGGTAGTGGCGGCCAGTCAGCTCACCGAGGCTCTCCATGCACTGCTGCACCCGGGCCGGCACCGCCTCGTAGAAGGGGTTGACGCTCTCGCGGGACTGGAAATAGGTATCCGGGTTCTGGGCGGTGCCACGCATCACCGGATGATCCGGGTTGAGCGCCCGGGCACGGTGGGCCCGCACCCAGTCGTTGTCGATAAGGGCCCGGATCTCATCTTTGTGCAGCGCGGTGATCTTGTTCACCTCGTGGGAGGTACGGAACCCGTCGAAGAAGTGGATAAAGGGCACCCGGCACTGCAAGGTGACACTGTGGGCGACCAGGGCCAGGTCCTGCGCCTCCTGCACCGAGCCGGAGGCGAGCATGGCAAAGCCAGTGCTGCGCGCCGCCATCACGTCCTGATGGTCGCCAAAGATCGACAGCCCCTGCGCCGCCAAGGATCGGGCCGCCACATGGAACACCGCCGAAGTCAGTTCACCGGCGATCTTGTACATGTTGGGCAGCATCAGCATCAGTCCCTGACTGGCGGTGAAGGTGGTGGCGAGCGCCCCCGCCTGCAGGGCGCCGTGTACCGTGCCAGCCGCTCCTCCTTCGCTCTGCATCTCTACCACGGTGGGGATGTTGCCCCACAGGTTGGTCTGCCCCTCTGCCGCCCAGGCATCGGCCAGTTCGGCCATGGTCGAGCTCGGGGTAATAGGGTAGATGGCACACACTTCGCTCAGCTGGTACGCCACCCGGGCCGCGGCTTCGTTGCCGTCGACCATGATCAATTCATGTTTCATTGGGACTCCTCCGGTTGGCGAAGCTCGATGGCGTGGCAGGGACACTGGTCGTGGCAGGCACCGCAGCCGGTGCAACGCTCGGCATCCACCTGATACCCCAGACCCGGCCCCAGCTTGGCGATGGCCTGCTCGGGGCAGCTGCCATAGCAACCGTCACACTCGAAGCAGTTGCCGCAGGAGTAACAACGCGCCGCCTCGTAGCGGGCGGCCACCTCATCCAGTCCGCCGATGATCTCGCCAAAGTCGTCCCGCGCCGAGGGCGGTTTGACCGGCTGGCTGCTGGCCGGCGCATGGGTCTGGAACCAGAGCTGCAACTGCTCGGGCCCCACCAATGAATAGGAGAGCGGCTTGTGGTAGAGGCGACCGCGCAGCCAGGCATCCATATGGCGCGCCGCCTTCTTGCCGTGGCCGGTGGCGATGGTGACGGTGCGCTCGGAGGGCACCATGTCGCCACCGGCAAAGAGGCCCGGCACATCCGTCATCAGGTTCTCGCCAACCTGTACTACTCCCTCCTTGTTGACCCGCACGCCGGGGATGCTCTCAAGCACCGAGAGGTCGACCTCCTGACCCAGCGCCAGAATGAGGGAGTCCGCTTCGAGGGTTTCAAACTTGCCGGTGGGCACCGGCTTGCCCTCAGCATCCAGCGCCATCACCTCCACCTCGATGTTGGTACTGTCGAGCTGGCGGATAGTGCGCAGCCAGTTGATCTTGATCCCCTCCTCCTCGGCCTCATCGGCTTCAAAGGCGTGAGCCGGCATATGGTCCCGGTCGCGGCGGTAGATGATCATCGCCTCTTCCACACCGAGGCGGCGGGCGGTGCGAGCCGCGTCCATGGCGGTATTGCCACCGCCGTAGATGGCCACCCGCCGCCCCAGTTTGGGCGGTGGTAGTCCTTTCTCTTCGGCCAGACTCGCCTGTTCTAGGAAGCTCACCGCATCGAGGATCTTGCCCGCCTCCCGGGCCGGAATATCGACCCGCTTGGCCAGATGGGCGCCGATGGCCATGAAGACGGCGTCAAAGCCCCCCTCGTCGCGCTCGCACAGCACATCCTCCACCTTGTGGTTGAGAGTCAGCGTCACCCCGGCCGCGACGATGCGGGCCACCTCCCGATCCAGCACATCGCGAGGCAGGCGGTAGGCGGGAATGCCGAAACGCAGCATGCCGCCGGCCAGCGGCCCTGCCTCGCGGATCTCCACCTGATGGCCGAGCCGATTGAGGTGCCAGGCGCAGGAGAGGCCGGAGGGACCGGCACCGATCACCAGCACCTTCTTGCCGCTGGCAGGGGCAGGTGGCACAGGCAGCCAGCCCCGGGCCAGCGCCTCGTCGCCAAGGAAGCGCTCGATGGCGTGGATGGAGACGGCATCATCCACCTGGGCACGGTTGCAGGCGCTTTCGCAGGGGTGATAGCAGACCCGCCCGTGGACCGCAGGCAGGGGATTTTCTTCGATCAGTCGTTGCCAGGCCGCCTCAAAGCGGCCCGCTTCGGCCAGGGCGAGCCAGGCCTGGATGTTCTCGCCAGCCGGGCAGGCGTGGTTGCAAGGTGGCAGGGCCGGCCGCCAGACGGGCAGCCGGGTGCGGACCGGGCCTGTTCCCGTTTTCTGGGAGAGATCCGGCTGTGGGGTCATATCCAGTTGTTTGCTCATACATTGCTTTCTTCTTTTTGTGTGACAGGCCCCATCCGAATGCGCTTGATACCGTGTTGCCTGGGCAGACGGTGGCTGGAGGGGGAAGAAGCGAAAGCGTCAGAAACTGGAAGCTGGCCCGATGATGGGCCGTTTTTTGTACGACATGGTGGATCAGGATCAATAAATGTTGCGCTTTATGGGTCGCCCCCTTCACAACCGGATCCCCGTCACACCCCGCAGCCATTCGGGCCTGTCGCCCGAGCCCCCTCGCCGCCCTCGACGTGGGCAGCAGGAGAAGATTGCCGCCCGGGGCAGGAATCGTTATCTTTCCCTCTTCACAGGAATCGCCACAGCACAAGGACCAGGACATGCCGACCCTCGCCAGCATACATCTCTACCCCATCAAATCGACGGCAGGCATGCCGCTGGAGCGCGCCCGGGTGACCCAGGAGGGACTTGCCGGGGATCGCCGCTACATGGTGGTCAAACCGGATGGCACCTTTATCACCGCCCGCACCCATCCCCAGTTGCAGCAGGTGGTGGCCACCCCCGTCGAGGGGGGGCTGCAACTGCGCTATCCAGGTCTGCCCCCCCTTGCCCTCATGGAGGTGGCGTTCAGTCGCGCCCCTCAGCACACCGGTGTCTGGGGGGATCGCTTTACCGCCCTGCACACCAGGCCCGACGCCGATGAGTGGCTGAGCCGGGTGGCGAGGGAGCCGGTGCGCCTGCTCTGGCTCGGGGAGGCATCCGATCGTTTTCGGGAGAAGACCGGCACCCGGGTGAGCTTTGCTGACGGCTACCCCTTGCTGCTCATCAGCCAGGCTTCCCTTGAGGATCTCAACCTGAGATCCGATGCCTTGCACCAGATGAGCCAGTTTCGTACCAACCTGGTGGCGAGCGGCACCCGCCCCTTCGAAGAGGATGGCTGGAAGCGGATCCGCATCGGCGAGGTGGAGTTTCGGGTGGACAAGCCGTGCAGCCGCTGCATCATGACCACGGTGGAGGCAGGCACGGAGCGCTTCAATGCCCTGAAAGAGCCGCTGGCCACCCTCACCCGCTACCGCCGTGGCGAAGATAGTGAGGTCTACTTCGGCCAGAATCTGGTGGCCCTGAACGAGGGCTGGATTGACGCGGGCAGCGAGATCGAGGTGCTGGAGCGGGCCCGGGCGCCGGTCTACCCCAACGCGGCCCCGAAAAAACGGGAGCTGGTGTGCGTCGCCCGGGAACCCCTGGCCCGGGATCTGGAAACCTTCTGGTTCGAGGCCGCCGACGGCGAGCCCCTGCCCGACTACCTGCCTGGACAGCACCTGCCCATCAGCCTCGATATCAAAAACACACGGGTTCAGCGCCGCTACACCCTGAGCTCCACGCCGGAGCGGCCCGAGCGTTACAGCATCAGCGTCAAGAAACTGGCCGATGGCCGACTCTCCCCCTGGCTGCACCATGAGCTGAAAGTGGGCGACCGGTTGCTGGCCGCCCCCCCGGCCGGCGAGTTTCACTTAGGGTCCGAGCGCAGGCTGCTGCTGCTCTCGGCGGGATCCGGTGTCACCCCCATGCTTTCCATTGCCCGCACTCTGGCACTACGGGGGGAGCTCGATGACGTCCATTTCATGCACCTGTGTCGCAGCGAGGCAGACATCCCTGCCGCCAGCGAGCTGCACGCCATGGCGCAGCAGGGAATGACCCTCACCCTGATCCTGAGCCAGCCTGACAAACACTGGCAGGGACTCAGCGGCCGTCTGAATGACGATCATCTGGGCCGGATCCGGGGTTTGCAGGAGCGGGAGGTGTTCATCTGCGGCCCCCACGGCTTCATGGCCGATGCAGCCAACCGGTTGAGCGCCCTCGGCGTACCGGCCGGGCGCATCCGCCAGGAGAGCTTTGGCGGGGCCCTGCTCTCGGTGGCCCGCCCCCATCAGGCGGTGCAACTGCGTATCGGCGAGCGGGAGTTTGCGGGCAACAACCAGGGCACCGTGCTGGATCAGGCCAACAAGCAGGGGGTAGAGCTGCCCTGGAGCTGCCGTGCCGGCATCTGCGGCAGTTGCAAGCAGACCCTGGTCTCGGGCGAGGTGGATCACCCCGATGCCCCCGCCATCAGCGCCGCCGAGCGGGCCGAGGGCAAGATCCTCGCCTGCTGCGCCGTGCCCCTGACGGATCTGGTGATCAAATAGGGTGATCGGGGGGCAAAACCCCGTCCCCGGAATGCAAAACGGCTGCCCGAGGGCAGCCGTTTTCTTTAGATGACTGGCTATCAGCCACGCAGGGCGGCGATGCGCTGCTCGATGGGCGGGTGGCTCATGAACAGCTCGCTCATGGAGCGCTTGCCGTTGATGCCGAACGCCATCATGGAACCCTCCATCTGCGGCTCGGCACCGCGGGCGAGACGCTGGAGCGCGGCGATCATCTTGTCGCGGCCGGCCAGCTTGGCGGCACCGGCGTCGGCACGGAACTCGCGCTGACGGCTGAACCACATGACGATGATGGAGGCGAGCACGCCGAACACCATCTCCAGCACGAACACGGTGATCATGTAGGCGAAACCGCCGGTGCTGCTGCTCTCTTCCTCGTTGTTGGAGCTGAAGAAGTTGCTGATGACGCCGGCCACGATGCGGGCGAAGAACATCACGAAGGTGTTCACCACCCCCTGGATCAGGGTCAGGGTCACCATGTCGCCGTTGGCCACGTGGCTCACCTCGTGGGCCAGCACGGCTTCCGCCTCGTCGCGGCTCATGCTGTAGAGCAGACCGGAGGAGACGGCGACGAGGGAGTCGTCACGGCGGGCGCCGGTGGCAAAGGCGTTCATCTCGGGGGAGTCGTAGATCCCCACTTCCGGCATCTTGATGCCAGCCTCACGGGCCTGACGGGCAACAGTGCTCACCAGCCAGTGCTCGGTCTCGTTGCGGGGCTGCTCGATGACCTGGACGCCATAGCTGCGCTTGGCCATCCACTTGGACATCAGCAAGGAGATAAAGGAACCCCCAAAACCGAACACGGCGCAGAACACCAACAGACCGGAAATGCTGGACTTGTTGATCCCCAGAACCGAGAACAGGATATTGAGTACCACCCCCAGCACCAGCATGACGGCCAGGTTGGTCACCAGGAATAGCATAATTCGCTTCATATTGACTCCTTGTGAGATATGGATGCATGGTTCTGGGCGCCCCAGGGGCGACCGATGCCACACTTGCCCCAGATAATAGACAGACTCGATGAATGTTTGCTGAATGTCTGGCCTCAGAGCAAGGGCGACACATCGAGACAGTGGTGCAAATCCACCTCATTCACCGCGTCCACGAAGGGGAGTTCCCCCAGAAATGGGGCCGGCAACATGGCTTTCAAGGTGTCCAGGTTCTCCTCGTAGCGGCTCATGTGCGGATCCACCCGGTTGATGACCCAGCCCGCCAGGGTCAACCCCTGCTGGCGAATGGCGCTGACGGTGAGCAGGGCATGGTTGAGGCAGCCCAGCCTGGCCCCCACCACCAGGATCACCGGCAGCCGCTCCTGGACGACCCACTCCGAGAGCAGACGCTGATGATCCAGCGGCAGGAACCAGCCCCCCGCCCCCTCGACGATCACGAGTTCGGCCCCAGCTCCCTCAATCTCCCGCAAGCCGGCGGACAGCCCCTCGAAGGGGATGCTCGCCCCCCGCTCACGGGCGGCGATATGGGGGGCGATGGGCGGCTCGAAGGCATAGGGATTGACCTGCTCGTAGGGCAGCGCAACCGTGGCCGCCTGCTGCAACAGCAAGGCATCCAGATTGCGAAGCCCCTCCGGGGTGCGGGTGCAGCCCGCCGACACCGGTTTGTACCCGGCGCAGCGAATGCCTCTGGCGGCAAGCGCCAGCAACAGGGTGCGGGCCACCAGGGTCTTGCCCACGTCGGTGTCCGTGCCCGTGATGAAATAGGATGTCCCCATGATGATTCCTCGATGCAGTGCAGGGGCGCAGAGGAGCCCCGATATCCATGGTGAAAGGCAGGCGCGCGTCCTGCCACTGAAGGGGTGGGTGCGCCGAGTCTTTTTGTGTCAGCGCCGCACCAGGCGCCCGAGGCAGACCTCGTAGCTGGCGGCCAGCAGGCCGTCCGGTTGACGGTGGCGCTCGTAGGCCTCCCCCAGTCGCACCAGGCGCTGGCGATGACCCAGGCCCGCAGACCGCTCGTCGTTGACCTGGCTCGCGCCTATCCCCTTGAGGTCGCGCAGCAGTCCGCTGAGCGCCGGGTAGGCGAGGGACCAGGTCAGCGGGCAGAGTGTTGGGGCCTCGAAGCCCCCGTCACGGGCCGCCTGCTGCAACTGGGGCAACGTCAGGAAGCGATTGACATGGTCACGACCATCCACGGCCCGCCAGGCCTCCCGCAGTTGCCACAGTGACCTCGAAAGCAGGGTCGAGAAGAAGACCTGTCCACCGGGTTTGAGCACCCGGTTGAGCTCGGCAAAGGCCTGGGCCGGCCGCTCGCACCACTGCAGGGCCAGGCTGGAGAAAACCCAGTCCAGGCTCTGGTCGGCAAAGGGCAGCCCCTCCGCATCGCCGCACACCAGGCGGGCTCCGCTGCCGCGAAGGGCCGCCTGGGCCAGCATGCCGGGAGCGAGATCCAGCCCGGTCAGCGTCTCGCAGCGCGGCGCCAGGGCAGGCAGGAAGAAACCGGTGCCGCAGCCCAGATCCAGCCCGGCCCCTGAGCGCACCTCTTTCACGCCCCCCTCGTCCATGCGCGCCAGCAGCGACTGCCCCACCTCCTGCTGGAAGCGGGCGTGGGCGTCGTAGTGGCGGGCCGCCGCCCCGAAGCGGCGGGCGAGCTGCGCCTTGTCCACCGACTGGAAACGCTCATGCACCATGGGCGCCCCCTCTCTCGTCAGTGGATGGGCGGGATCCCAGGGCCTCGAGCAGGCGATCCACGTCATCTTCGCCATGGGCGGCGCACAGGGTGATGCGAAGGCGCGCCGTGCCGACCGGCACCGTGGGCGGGCGGATGGCGCCGGACCAGACACCGCACTCCCGCAGCCGCTCGGCCAGTTGCAGGGCAGCGAGGCTCTCCCCCACCAGCAGCGGCTGGATGGGGGTATCGCTTGCCCCAAGCCGCCAGCCGAGCGCCTGCGCCCCCTGCCGGAACCGGGCGACAATGCGAGCCAGGTGGGCACGGGCCTCGTCGGCTACGCGTACCAGCTCGATGCTCTGGCGCACGGCGCACGCCTGGGCGGGGGGCATATGGGTGCTGTAGACATAGTGGCGGGCAAAATTGACCAGGTACTCCACCAGCTCGCGACTGCCACCCACAAAGGCGCCGGCCACCCCGAGCGCCTTGCCGAAGGTCCCCATCTGGATGTGCACGCTGGCAGGAGCAACCCCCTGGGCCGCCAGGGTGCCGCGCCCCTCGGCACCCAGCACGCCGAGGCCGTGGGCATCGTCAATCATCAGCCAGTTGCCGCTTCGGGATGCGAGTGTGGCCAGCTCAGCCCAGGGGGCCTGATCCCCGTCCATGCTGAAGACCCCTTCCGAGACGATCAGGCCCCGGTTTGGCTCAAGCAGCCGCTCAAGGGCCGCCATGTCGTTGTGGCAAAAGCGCTTCATCTTGCAAGGTAGCTGGCTCCCCATCTCCTGCAAGGAGGCGTGGTTGAGCCTGTCCTGCCACAGCAGGTGATCCTTGCCGAGCAGCGCCTTGAGCACCGCCTGATTGGCGGAGAAGCCGCAGTTGAACAGCAGCACCGCCTCCACCCCGAGCCAGTCGGCAAGCGTCTCTTCCAGCTGCTGGTGAGCGCGGCTGTAACCGGTCACCAGGGGCGAGGCACCTGCCCCCGCGCCATATTGCGCCACCCCCGCCGTGAAGGCGGCCTTGATGGCGGGATGACCGGCGAGGCTCAGGTAGTCGTTGCCAGAGACGTTGAGGTAATCGCGCCCCCCGACCCGGATCCGCCCGCCGCTCGCCACATCCACCGGGGTGCGTCGGCGCAGCAGGGTGGCCTGTTCACGCTCGGCCAGCGCCTGCCCCAGGGCAAAGGGGCCGGTAACAACGGGCGTCATCATGGACGGAGGACATCTGCGCGGGAACGGGTGGCATCGTAGAAGAGTTCGCTCGGCTCGCTCTGGCGGTTCACCTCGGCCAGCAGCTCCTCCTCTTGAACCTGATCCGGCTTCTGGGCCCGCTGGGCGGGGCGAATGCCAAGGCGCTTGAAGAGCTGCATGTCGCTGCTTTCGTCCGGATTGGGGGTGGTCAGCAGCTTGCAGCCGTAGAAGATGGAGTTGGCCCCGGCCATAAAGCACATGGCCTGCATCTGCTCGTTCATCTTCTCCCGCCCGGCGGAGAGGCGCACGTGGGAGGCCGGCATCATGATGCGCGCCACGGCGATGGTGCGGACAAATTCGAACGGGTCCAGGTTCTCCTGGTTCTCCAGGGGCGTCCCCTTCACCTTGACCAGCATGTTGATGGGCACGCTCTCCGGGTGGCGCGGCAGGTTGGCGAGCGCCATCAGGAGGCCCGCCCGATCTTTCGCCTGCTCCCCCATGCCGACGATGCCGCCGGAGCAGACCTTCATGCCGGCGCCGCGCACATGCTCCAGGGTGTCGAGCCTGTCCTGATAGGTGCGGGTGGTGATGATGTCGCCGTAGAACTCCGGCGAGGTGTCGAGGTTGTGGTTGTAGTAATCGAGCCCCGCAGCCCCGAGACGCGCCGCCTGATCGGCGGTCAGCATCCCCAGCGTCATGCAGGTCTCCATGCCGAGCCCGCGCACCTCTTCAATCATGCGCAGGATGTAGGGCATGTCCTTCTCTTTCGGGTTGCGCCAGGCCGCCCCCATGCAGAAGCGGGACGAGCCGTTGGCCTTGGCCTCCCGGGCCCGCTCCAGCACTTTTTCCACCTCCATCAGCCGCTCGGTCTCGAGCCCGGTGTGGTAGCGAGCGCTCTGGGGGCAGTATTTGCAATCCTCCGGGCAGGCACCGGTCTTGATGGAGAGCAGGGTGCTTACCTGCACCTCGTTCGGGTCGAAATGGGCGCGGTGCACCGTCTGGGCCTGGAACAGCAGATCGTTGAATGGCAGGGCAAAGAGATCCTGAACCTCGGACAGGGTCCAGTCGTGACGAAGGGCGTGGGCACCCGCGGTGAGAGCATTCATACATGGCTTCCGGTTGTTATTGGTGGGATCCTGCGCCGCGCTCAAGAGAGCGTTCGCCGCAAGACCCGCCAGCTGGACAGCGCGACGCAAGGGCGTGCGCGAAGCCAAGTGGCTGAAATTGTTGGCTAGTGTAGAGAGCACGCGTAGACTGTCAACACCGACCAGATCAAATCAATTGACAACAGAACACAAAATGACCAATCAAGAATTCGACCTGCACCACGTCTGGCATCCCTATACCTCCCTCACCCATCCCCTGCCCTGCTATGAAGTGGCCAGCGCCAAAGGGGTGACCCTCACCCTGACGGACGGGCGCGAGCTGGTGGATGGCATGAGCTCCTGGTGGGCCTGCGTTCACGGCTATCAGGTGCCGGAACTGGACGCGGCCGCCACCGCCCAGCTCGGCAAGATGTCCCACGTGATGTTTGGCGGCCTGACTCATGCCCCGGCAGTCGAGCTCTGCCGCAAACTGGTGGAGATCACCCCGAAGGGGCTGGATCGGGTCTTTCTGGCGGATTCCGGCTCGGTGGCGGTGGAGGTAGCCCTCAAGATGGCCCAGCAGTACTGGCATGCCAAGGGGACGCCCCGCGCCAAATTTGTCGCCCTTCGGGGCGGCTATCACGGCGACACCTTCGGCGCCATGAGCGTGTGCGACCCGGATGGCGGCATGCACGAGCTCTACCAGGGCTTCCTGCCCGAACACCATTTCGTCGAAGCGCCCAGCTGCCGCTTCCACGCCCAGTGGGACGAGCAGAGCGTGGTGGAGCTGGCCACCCTGGTGGCGGATCATCACGAGGAAATTGCCGCCATCGTGCTCGAACCCATCGTCCAGGGGGCGGGCGGCATGCGCTTCTACCACCCCCGCTACCTGCAGTGGGTGCGCGCCCTGTGCGACGAATTCGGCCTGCTGCTGATTGCCGACGAGATAGCCACCGGCTTTGGCCGCACCGGCCAGCTCTTTGCCTGCGACTGGGCGGGGATCAGCCCCGACATCATGTGCCTGGGCAAGGCACTCACCGGCGGCTACCTCACCCTCTCTGCGACCCTGACCACCGAGCATGTCGCCCACACCATCTGTGACGGCAAGGCGGGCGTCTTCATGCACGGCCCTACCTTCATGGGCAACCCGCTCGCCTGCGCGGTGGCCAATGCCTCCATCGATCTGCTGCTCGCCTCCCCGTGGCAGGCGCGAGTGCAAGCCATCGAACACCAACTCAAAACCGAACTGGTGGAGCTGACCCTGCACCCGGCGGTGGCGGATGTGCGGGTGCTCGGCGCCATCGGGGTGGTAGAGATGAAGGAGCGGGTGGACGTGGCGCGCATCCAGCGCAAATTTGTCGAACTGGGCGCCTGGATCCGTCCCTTTGGCAAGCTCATCTACCTGATGCCCCCCTTCGTCATCACCCCTGAAGAGCTGCGGGTATTGACCGGCGCCATCCACGAGGCCATCACCAGCGGCGAATATTGAGTCCGGATGAACGGGCCCTGCATGAGAACGCAGGGCCTTTCGGCGCTTTTTCATCAGAATGTGAGCAAGACACCAAAACCCGTCCGGCGAGGAGAGTAGACTGCGCGGGTTTTACCCAACAGATGTACCAGTCCCATGCGCCTCTCCATTGCTGCCAAGATCAACTTCTTCCTGCTCTTCATCTTCTCCATGGTGTTGGTGTTTTCCGCGGCCTATCAGGCGGTGCGCGAGCGTGACCTCATCCTGACCCTCATCAAGGAACAGAGCCGCGAGCAGACCGAGGCCTACTTCGACGGCCTCAACATGCTGATGCTGACCGGCAAGATGGACGCCCGCAACACCCTGCGCGCCAAGTTTCTCGATCACGCCCACGTGGAAGATGCCCGCATCGTGCGCGGGGCGGCGGTCAACAAGCAGTACGGGCCGGGCCGTGACGACGAGGCCCCAAAGGACAGGTTTGATGCCCTGGCGCTGGCGGGCAAGGGGAGCCTGGAGGTAGAGCATGACGGCATGCACAGCCGGCTGGTGGTGACCCGCCCGCTGCTGGCCAGAAAGGATTTTCGCGGTACCGACTGCACCAGCTGCCACCAGGTGCCGGAAAACACCGTGCTGGGAGCGGTGCGTTTTGACTACTCCCTCGACACCCTGTTTACCCGGGTGGAGCAGAACATCCTCACCTCGGCCCTGAGTCTCACCCTCATCTTCGGGCTGGGACTCCTGCTCACCCTCTGGGTCATCCGCACCTGGATAGTCCGCCCCCTCAACCAGCTGACCCGTTCCATGGAGGAGGCCACCGATCGCAACGACTTCGGCCACAGGCTGGAGGGGGATGAAGGGGACGAGATTGGCCGGGTGGCGCTCGCCTACAACCAGATGCTCGACAGCGTGGAGCGCCAGATAGGCAAGCGCCCCGCCTCTCAGGGGCTGGATGAAGGCGACCGCCCTCAGCCCCGGTAGTAAAGCAGCAGGCAGGCCACCAGGATCAGCAGCAGGATGAAGAGATTGACGTGGCGGGCATCTTCCTGCCGACGGCTGCGGCCACGGGCCAGCACCAGCACCACCAGGGTCAGCAGACAGCAACCCCAGAGCCCACGCTCCAGCCAGGGGGTAAGCAGGGGGTCCCAGCTCTGGCGCACCTTGACGCCCCCATAGACCAGAAAGCCGTAAGCCACCTCTGGCCGGGCGAAGTGATAGAGGGAGAGCAGGGCGACAAAGCCGCCCCAGCAGAGGATCACCAGCCCCTGCAACACCCGTATCCAGCCATCCGGCCCCCGCCTGCGCTCCTTCACCCTCACCCCCGTCCAGCCGCCATGATCCATGCACGATGCATGGGGAAATCCCCGCAAGGGTCCGACATTTTTGCTTGTTTATCAAACCTGCGCGGGTAAGATGAACGGCTTAGTCTGCCATGGTGGGCCAACTGCGCCCGGGCCAGACCCCTAGTGTTGCAAATAGCGCTGCAAGAACAAGCTGGAGACAATATTTCGATGACGCACGCATCCGTAGTTGATGTGCTGGCCGGTAAGTATTCGGTCGGCACCACCCTGACTGTGAAAGGGTGGATCCGGACCCGCCGCGATTCCAAGGCGGGGATCTCATTTTTGGCCGTTTCCGATGGCTCCTGCTTCCATCCGGTGCAGGCTGTCGCCCCCAATACCCTGGCCAATTACGAGAATGAAGTGCAACGTCTGACCACAGCTTGCTCCGTCGAAGTGACCGGCACCGTGGTCGAGTCCCAGGGCAGCGGCCAGGCGTTCGAACTGCAGGCCACCGAGGTCAAGGTGGTGGGCTGGGTCGAAGATCCGGACACCTACCCCATGTCTGCCAAGCGCCACAGCATCGAGTACCTGCGCGAGCAGGGCCACCTGCGTGCCCGCACCAACATCGTCGGTGCCGTGACCCGGGTGCGCAACTGCCTCTCCCAGGCCATTCACCGCTTCTTCCACGAACAGGGCTACCTCTGGATCGCGGCGCCCCTCATCACCGCCTCCGACACTGAAGGGGCCGGCGAGATGTTCCGCGTCTCCACCCTGGACATGGAAAACCTGCCGCGCACCCCCGAAGGCAAGGTGGACTACGACAAGGACTTCTTCGGCAAGGAGACCTTCCTGACCGTGTCCGGCCAGCTGAACGTCGAAACCTACGCCTGCGCCCTGTCCAAGGTCTACACCTTCGGCCCGACCTTCCGCGCCGAAAACTCCAACACCAGCCGCCACCTGGCCGAGTTCTGGATGGTGGAGCCGGAAGTGGCCTTTGCCGATCTGGAAGACAACGCCGCCCTGGCCGAAGCCATGCTGAAGTACGTCTTCAACGCCGTGCTGACCGAGCGCCGCGACGATCTGGAGTTCTTCGCCCAGCACGTGGACAAGGACGCCATCGGCCGTCTGGAGCGCTTCGTCGCCTCCGACTTCGCCCAGATTGACTACACCGACGCCATCGACGTGCTGCAAAACTGCGGCAAGAGCTTCGAGTTCCCGGTCTCCTGGGGCATCGACCTCTCCTCCGAGCACGAGCGCTACCTGGCCGAGGAGCACTTCAAGTCCCCGGTGGTGGTGAAGAACTACCCGAAGGACATCAAGGCCTTCTACATGCGCCTCAACGACGACGGCAAGACCGTTGCCGCCATGGACGTACTGGCCCCGGGGATCGGCGAGATCATCGGCGGCTCCCAGCGTGAAGAGCGTCTCGAGGTGCTGGATGCCCGTCTGGCCGAGATGGGTCTGAACAAGGAAGACTACTGGTGGTACCGCGATCTGCGTCGCTACGGCACCGTGCCCCACTCCGGCTTCGGTCTGGGCTTCGAGCGCCTGGTGGTCTACGTGACCGGCATGGGCAACGTGCGCGACGTGATCCCCTTCCCCCGTACTCCCCGCACCGCCGAGTTCTAAGGCGACCCGCCCACTCGCACCGTGCAAAAGCCGACCCCCGGGGTCGGCTTTTTTTATGCCCGCCTCGCTCTTCCTGCCCCCGTTATTCCCGCCTTTTGCATGCCCAACCCTGTGCGCTCCCCCATCTTTCCCGTCATTTATCTGGTGTGCGCCAGGACGCGGCCCCCTGTTCAAGGGCTGAACCGTAGTTTTTATGCACTTAAATCGGAAAAAAGCCGGTTGTTGAAGCAACGCAATTTTTTACCCCTTTAGGGGTGACAAAATATCCATTAACCCTTCAGGGGTAATTGATGACAGCGGATCCCGGGCAGCTGGCCGATGGGGACATGGATAAAACACACGAGGTAATGGAATGATCTTGATGGAATTTTTGGTGGTACTCGGCTGCTTGCTGCTGGGTACCCGCTTCGGGGGCATGGGGCTGGGTCTTATCAGCGGCATTGGTCTGTTCCTGCTGACCTTCGTCTTCGGCCTGGTGCCGGGCGAGCCGCCGGTGCAAGTGATGCTGACCATACTGGCGGTCATTGGCTGCGCCGCCACCCTGCAGACCGCCGGCGGTCTCAACCTGATGATGCAGGTGGCCGAGCGTCTGCTGCGCCGTCACCCCCAGTACATCACCCTGCTGGCGCCGCTCACTACCTGGACCCTCACCTTCCTGTGCGGCACCGGCCACGTGGTCTACACCATGTTCCCCATCATCGCCGACATCGCGCTGCAGAAGAACATCCGCCCGGAGCGCCCCATGGCAGTGGCGTCCGTTGCCTCCCAGATGGCCATCTGCGCCTCGCCGGTCTCGGTGGCCGTGGTCTCCATGGTCTCCATCCTGGCGGCGGCTCACGGCGTGGGTCAGGCCTACGGTCTGCTCGACATCCTGATGGTCGCCATCCCCTCCTCTCTCATGGGTGTCATGATGGCGGCCCTGTGGAGCCTGCGCCGCGGCAAGGATCTGGACAAGGACGAGGAGTTCCAGGCCAAGATCAAGGACCCTGCCCAGCGGGACTTCATCTACGGCGGTGGTGAAACCCTGCTCAACACCAAGTTCCCGAAAGAGGCCTACTGGTCCACCTGGATCTTCTTTGCCGCCATCGCTGCCGTGGTGCTGCTGGGGGCCGATGAGGCGCTGCGCCCCGTCTTCACCATCAAAGAGAAGACGGGCCCCCTCTCCATGAACCTGGTGATCCAGATGATGATGCTGATCGCCGGCGCCATCATCCTGATGCGCTGCAAGGTCAAGCCGGGGGAGATCGCCAACGGCGCCGTCTTCAAGGCGGGCATGGTCGCCATCTTCTCCGTGTTCGGGGTCGCCTGGATGAGCGAAACCTTCTTCCAGGCCCACATGCCGCTGCTCAAGGAGACCCTGGCCCACGTGGTACAGGCCCAGCCCTGGACCTACGCCCTGGTGCTCTTCCTCATCTCCAAGCTGGTGAACAGCCAGGCCGCGGCGCTCACCGCCATCGCCCCCATGGGGCTGGCGCTGGGGGTCGAACCCAAACTGCTCATCGCCTTCCTGCCGGCAAGCTACGGCTACTTCGTGCTGCCGACCTACCCGAGCGATCTCGCCTGCATCGGCTTCGACCGCTCCGGCACCACCCGCATCGGCAAGTTCATCATCAACCACAGCTTCATCATTCCGGGCCTCATCGGGGTGGTGACCTCCTGTACCCTGGGCTTCATCCTGACCAGCATCCTGCTGTAACAGACATCCAGTGCGAGCGGCTCCCCCGTGGGAGCCGCTTTTTTATCCCCGCATCTCCGACCCGCGCTTTGCCATCGCCCCCCACTCTGGGTAGCATGACCCCTCTTTTCTTTGCGGAAATCCCCCATGTCTCGCGTCATCCTGCTCTGGAGCGGCGGCAAAGATGCCATGCAGGCCCTCTGCCACGCCCGGGAAGCGGGCCATCAGGTGGTGGCCCTGATCACCTTTGCCCCGCCAGCGCCCCGCTTTCTCGCCCATCCCCTGTCACAGGTTCGCCGTCAGGCGGCGGCCCTCGCACTGCCCCATCGGCTGGTCACCATCGAAGCGCCCTTCGATCTCGGTTATGAGCGGGCCCTGGCGGCATTGAAAGAGGAGTGGCAACTCGATGGGGTCGTCACCGGCGACATCGACAGCGTGGGGGGCGCGCCGAACTGGATCCGCGAGCGCTGTCGCTCCCTGGGGCTCACCGTTCACACCCCGCTCTGGCAACAACCCCGCGAGGCGTTGCTGGCGGACATGCTGGCCCGCGGCATCGTCGCCCACCTCTCCTGCGTCGATACCCGGGTACTGGCCCCCGAGTGGGTGGGGCGCAGGCTCGATGCGGCCACCCTGGCCGAATTGCAGCAACTGGCGACAACCCGGGGCTTCGATGCCTGCGGCGAGCAGGGGGAGTACCACACCATGGTGACCGACGGCCCCGGGTTTGCGGCGCCGCTGACGCTCGGCCACTGGCAGGTGGCGCGCCAGGAGCACCTTGCCTATCTGCTGGAGGACGAGGAATGACCTCTCACGAGGGCGACACATAAAAAACGGGAGGCGCTGGCCTCCCGTTTTGCTTGTCCTTAACGTTGACCTATTTGGCCAGCTTGCCCAGCACCCGCTTAAGCAGGCGGATGCGCGGCTCGATGCTCTCCAGCAGCAGGAACTCCCCCTCCGAGTGGAAGCCGCCCCCCATGGGGCCGAAGCCATCCAGCGACGGCACCCCGGCCGCCGCGGTGAAGTTGGCATCGGAGCCGCCACCGGCCTCCAGCCAGGTGAAGGGGACGCCCTCCTCCCTGCCTGCCGCCTCCACCAGTGCCATCAGGGCCTCGGTGTCGCCGCTCGGGCGCATCGCGGGCTTGAAGCTCTGGCGCGCCACCTCGACCCGGCAACCGGCGAGGAAGGGGTTTTTGGCCATGAAGGTGAGCCGGTCGTGCACCGCCTGCGCCTCTTCGTTGCGCCAGAAGCGCAAATCCACGATCGCCTCGGCAAAGTCGGGCACCACGTTGACGCCAGTGCCCCCCTGCACCACCCCCACGTTCATGGTGGTGCCGGTTTCCATGTTGACCTGTTCGTTGATGGCGAGCACCCAGTGGGCCAGCTCCGTGATGGCGGAAACCCCTTGTGCCAGGGCCGAGCCTGCATGGGAGGCCTTGCCGTGGAAGGTGATGCGGTACTTGGCATTGCCCTTGCGGGCGCTGATGAGATCCCCGCTCGGGCGGGCCGCCTCGGCCACCAGCACGCAGCCGCTCTGTTTGGCTTTTTTCACCAGCCATTCTTTGGACCAGGGGGAACCAATCTCTTCGTCGCAGTTGCAGCAGACCAGCACCTTGAGCCTGGCCAGCACGGCCGGGTCCAGCTCTTTCAAGGCATACCAGGTGGAGAGCAGGCCGCTCTTCATGTCCGAGACGCCGGGGCCAAAGGCCTGATTGCCTTCGATTTTCAGCGGGCGTTTGGCCGCCGTCCCCTCGGGGAAGACGGTGTCCATGTGGCCCACCAGCATGACGTCGTAGTGATCCGCCCCCGGGGCATTGGTTGCCTCGAGGCAAGGCCCGCACTCGGCGGCGAACTGGTGGCGGGTCACCTGCCAGCCGATGGCCTCATATTTCTCGGTCATGATATCGGCGACCCGGGCCACCCCGGCCGGGGTGCGGGTGCCGCAGTCGAGGTTGATGAGCGGGGCCAGATCCGCCAGATAGGTATCGAGGGAAAACGGGCGCTTGAGGTCGTTCATTGTCTTCTCCATGGAACAATCTGCGTAAAACACAGACTGTTTTTGCAACGATAAGAGTGGGCGGGCACTCGGCGCCGCCTCGTCAACGGCGGTCGGCCAGCGTGGATCAACTGGCCGCCACCTCTACACCAGAGCCTTTACATGAACAGCAGATAGTTGAGGAGCAGCGCCGTCACCAGGGCCCCCGCCATGGGCACGCTGGTACGCTTGACCACCACGAAGGGAGAGACCTTGGCGATGCCCGCACAGGCGATGAGCACCGCCGCGATGGGGGAGACGGTGCGGCCGATACTGGAGGCGAGCTGCATCGGCAGCAGCATGGTTACCGCCGGCACGCCAAACTTGGCCGCCACGGCGGGGGCCAGGGAGGAGAAACTGAGGAAGGCCGCGTTGCCCGAGCCCATGATGACCGCCGCCACCATGATGAGCCCCACCATCACCAGGGTCATCAGGCCGCTGCCGATGCCGGCATTGCTGGCCGAATGGAGCAGGGTGTCGATGGCGCCGATGGCCTTGAGGGATTCGGCGAAGAGCTCGGCACAGACGATCAGCGCCACCACGGGGCCGAACACCTTGCCCATGCCGTCGAGGAAGCTCGACAGCCCCGCGAAGGCGGTGCGCACCGAGCGGGTGCGCAGCAGCTCGCACAGCATGCCGATAAAGACCGACAGCAGCATGGCCACCTCCACGCTGACGCTGATGGTGGTCACCAGCAGCTTGGAGAAGGTCATCATCAGCACGAAGGGGATGATGGGCAGCAGGCCGTACCAGGTTGGCGCGGCCACCTCGTCCGCCCCCTGCTCGTCAAGCTCCGCGTGTTCGCCGCGATGCAGGGCCGGATCCCAGCCCTCCTGGCGGTCACAGTGCCGCTGCCAGAAGAAGTGCAGCACCATGGTCACCAGCAACATGGGGGCCACCAGCCAGATCTGGTAGTCGACGAAGTAGCTGGTGGGATCCAAGCCGGACTGACCGGCGGAGAAGATGGCGTTGGTCTGGGTCGGGCCGATTTCGAACGCCTGGGAGGTGGCGATGACGCCGCAGGCGGAAGCCGGGCTGATGCCGAGGTTGCGCATCACAGGGTACATGGTGACCATCAACAGCAGGCCGAGGCCGGTGGCGGAGGTGACGAACAGGGAGACGAAGACCGCCACCAGGTAGCAGATGGCCAGCATCAGGTAGCTGGACTGGATGCCCGCCACCGGTTTGACCGCCACCCGCACCAGGGCCTGGGAGGCGCCGATGTGGGACATGTAGGTGGCAAAGCCCGCCACCGCCATGATGGTGAGGCCGAGCCCGGCCGCCCGGTAGGAGAAGATCCCCTTGAACACCTCAAACAGATCGAACAGGGCAAACCCGGTGCTCTTGTCGGCGGGCAGTATGGGGTGCAGTCCCAGCCAGTAGGCCACCGCAAAGAGGGCCATGCCCGCCAGCGCCAGCACCGCCTGCGGGTTGTAATCCTTGATGATGCCGTA
Source organism: Aeromonas sp. R7-1 (assembly GCF_040908115.1). Lineage (NCBI taxonomy): Bacteria > Pseudomonadati > Pseudomonadota > Gammaproteobacteria > Aeromonadales > Aeromonadaceae > Aeromonas > Aeromonas sp. R7-1. Next base: position 79,141 of record NZ_JBFODD010000059.1, read on the forward strand.
GACCACGGCGATCAGCACGAGCAAGACGAAGACGAGTTCCAAGGTGCACTCCTGACAAAATTATCGAGAAGCGCAATCTAGTGGTGGATCTCCCCTTTCCTCTTGATCACCATCAATAAAGATGGAAAAAGCAAACGGTTGCAGATTTTTATTCCGAAAATGAAATTAAAAACGACACTTAACATCACAGAACTGGATCTAGAATGCTCCCCAGGGTATCCCTGACCGACAACCGCCACTTTGTTTGCGTTGGATCAACATCCCGCCAGGGTGAACTGGCCAAGATGCCCGTCGACACAGAGCGACCATTTCGCACCGGAGAGAGTTATGACAAACCAAGCCACCGCAGGCACCCCGACCTGCGACTGCAAGCTGTGGGACATCCTCGTCGAGTCTGCAAAGGAACGCACCACCATTCGTTACTCCAAACTGGCCAGGCAGGCCGGGCTGGAGCAGTGCCAGGATGAACTGCGCACCCTGCTGCAACGCATCCGCATGTATTGCACCGAAAATCACCTGCCCATTCTCTCCGCCATCGTGATGGATGACGTGGGCAAGTACGCCGGCCTCTCCTCCAGCCTGCCGGATGCCCCCTGGGAGCGGGCACGGGTCTTCGATCACGAGTGGACCACCCTGCACTGAGTGCCGCCCCCTGAATCCGGAACGCGCCCATACCAGCAGGCGCGTTCTGGTTTTTGGCCCCCACCGTTTCTTCCCCGGCCCCAGGCCAGGTGTGTGTCCCTGTGAGGCGCCCTGCCCCCTGTCGTCCTATCCGGCCAGGCGTGCAGCATAAGGGCCTCCTGCCCCCGGTCTCCCCCTTTGATACCGCAGCGCATCCCGTCCCAGACCAGCGTGTGCTGGCGCGCGGCTCCCTCCCTTCTCCATTCGGCCTGACTGGTAAAACCAGCCCATCCGGCCATGAGCGTTGCCATGGGGGGGCCACAATGCCAGAATCGGGCCCTTGCATGATTTCAGGGCCGCCGGCCCGCAGACAAAGGATCCCCCATGGCCACCACCCTCTATGGCATCAAGAACTGCGACACCATCAAGAAGGCCCGCAAGTGGCTGGAGGAGGCGGGTATCGATTACCGCTTTCACGATCACCGCGCCGACGGTCTGAGCCCGGAGCAGCTCGATCTCTGGCTCGCCAAGCTGGGCTGGGAAGCCCTGCTCAACACCCGTGGCACCACCTTCCGCGCCCTGCCGGAAGCAGAAAAACAGGGGCTCGACACCGCCAAGGCCCGTGACCTGCTGCTGGCCCACCCGGCCATGATCAAGCGCCCGCTGCTGGACCAGGACGGCACCCTGACCCTGGGCTTCAAGGCAGACCTCTATCAATCCCTCTTCTCCCGTTAACTTTTTCTGTTAAGGAACACCGATGTCGGACGTCATCACACTGGCCAAGGATCTGATCAGCCGCCCCTCCGTGACCCCCCTGGATGAAGGGTGCCAGACCCTGATGGCGGAGCGCCTCGCGCGCCTGGGGTTCGTCATCGAACCCATGATCTTCGAGGACACCACCAACCTCTGGGCACGCCGTGGCAGCGAGGGCCCCCTCTTCTGTTTCGCCGGCCACACCGACGTGGTGCCCGCCGGCCCCCTGGAGAAGTGGGACACCCCGCCATTCGAGCCGACCATCAAGGACGGCATGCTCCATGGCCGGGGCGCCGCCGACATGAAGGGGTCCCTGGCCGCCATGGTGGTGGCGACCGAGCGCTTCGTGGCCGAGCACCCGGACCACAAGGGCTCCATCGCGTTTCTCATCACCTCGGATGAAGAGGGGCCCTTCATCAACGGCACGGTACGCGTCATCGACACCCTGGAGGCACGCAACGAGAAGATCCGCTGGTGCATCGTCGGCGAACCCTCCTCCACCGCCCAGGTCGGGGACGTGGTGAAGAACGGCCGTCGCGGCTCCATCACCGGCGATCTGCTGGTGCGCGGGGTGCAGGGCCACGTCGCCTACCCCCATCTGGCGGACAACCCCATCCACAAGGCGGCCCCGGCGCTGGCGGAGCTCGCCGCCATCGAGTGGGACAAGGGCAACGCCTACTTCCCCCCCACCAGCTTCCAGATCGCCAACATCCAGGGCGGCACCGGCGCCTCCAACGTCATCCCGGGGGAGTTGCAGGTCCAGTTCAACTTCCGCTTCAGCACCGAGCTCACCGATGCGGCTATCCGCGAGCGGGTCGAGGCGCTGCTGACCCGTCACGGCCTGGACTTCGAGCTGAAGTGGACCCTCTCCGGCCAGCCCTTCCTGACGGACACCGGCGCCCTGCTGGACGCCACTGTCGCCGCCGTGGCGGCAGTGAACGGCCAGCAGCCGGCCCTGCTCACCACGGGGGGCACGTCCGATGGGCGCTTCATCGCTCCCACCGGGGCGGAAGTCATCGAGCTCGGCCCGGTCAACGCCACCATCCACAAGGTGAACGAGTGCGTGAAGGCGGACGATCTGGATCTGCTGGCGGACATGTACCAAGGGGTGCTGGCACGACTGCTGGCATGAGCGGCGCTCCGGACAAGAGAGACCAGACCATGAATCAGGATCAACTGCTTGGGCTGGATGAGAGCCACCTCATCCTGGTGGGGCGCGGCCCCCATCGTCTGACCGCCGCCACCGCGGCGGCCTTCAACGACATGCAGGTGGCTGCCGCCCATGCTGGTTTCAACCTGCAGGCGGCCTCCAGCTGGCGCGGCTTCGAGCGCCAGCTCGCCATCTGGAACGGCAAATGGCGCGGGGAGCGCCCTCTGCTGGATGCGAACAACCAGCCCCTCGATGCCCTGCAACTGGGCGAGACCGAGCGACTGCACGCCATCCTGCACTGGAGTGCCCTGCCCGGCACCAGCCGCCATCACTGGGGCACGGATCTCGACATCTACGATCCGGACTGCCTGCCCGCCGGCACCCGGCTCGCGCTGGAACCCTGGGAGTACGAGGCGGGCGGCTGGTTTGCCGATTTGCGCGAGTGGCTGGACGATCACATGAACGACTTCGGCTTCTTCCTGCCCTATGCAAAAGGGGAGCAACCGGATCAGGGGGTGGCCTACGAGCCCTGGCACCTGAGCTTCGCGCCCGAATCCGACGGGCTGGCCCTGGATCCGGCGGCGCTGGCGCTTTGTCTGGAACGGGCGGATATTGAAGGCAAGGAGTGCATCCTGGCTCATCTCGACGAGATCCTGGCCCGCTATGTCACCCCGGCACACCACGAAAGGAGATTCTGATGAGCTTGTGGTTATGGATAGGCTTGCCGCTGCTGTTTCTGCTCGGCCTGTTTCTCAACGCCATCAAGGACATGAAGCAGCTCGAGAAACAGCTGCCCAAGTACAAGGACAAGATCCGGGAGGTCAAGGACGACGAGGACGACTGACCCCCTCGCAGGAGCCCGTCGGCGCTCCTGCCCCCTTCCCGTCCACGGCATTTTTTCGCCCTCTGCCGCCCCCTGAGCCGGCCCTGAAAGCCCCATCCATTGTCCCCTTTCCCTTCGCTTTCCCGCGCGGGCACTCCGCCCTTGCCCTGCTTGAAAACTGCGCAACAAACGTAAAAAACTGCAAAACAATGCACAATTAAGCCACACAAAGGGGGTCAATCTGCATATAATGTGCCTGTTTTGCAGCCCGCCATAAGGAGTTCGCCATTGGATGCCACCACCGTCAACAGTTTCTTCTTCATCGGTGCCCTGTTGGTGGGCGCCAGTGTCCTGTTGAGCGCACTCTCCTCCAGAGTCGGCATCCCCATCCTGGTCATCTTCCTCGCCGTCGGCATGCTGGCGGGTGAGGATGGTCCCGGCGGCATCCACTTCGCCGACTACTCGGTCGCCTACCTGGTGGGCAACCTGGCACTGGCCATCATTCTGCTGGACGGCGGCATGCGCACCCGGGTCTCCTCCTTTCGGGTCGCACTCTGGCCCGCGCTCTCGCTGGCCACGGTCGGGGTGGCCATCACCACCGGCCTCACGGGCCTCGCCGCCGCCTGGCTGTTCGACCTCAACCTGATGCAGGGGATGCTCATCGGTGCCATCGTCGGCTCCACCGATGCGGCGGCGGTCTTCTCCCTGCTCGGCGGGCGCAGCCTCAACGAGCGGGTCAGCGCCACCCTGGAGATAGAGTCGGGCAGCAACGATCCCATGGCGGTCTTTCTCACCGTCACCCTGATCGAGGTGCTGGCCACCGCCCAGCAGGGGCTGGATGCCGGCTTCCTGCTGTTGCAACTCGTCAAGCAGTTCGGGCTGGGCGCTGGCATCGGCCTTGCCGGGGGCTGGCTGCTGTGGAAGCTCATCAACAGTGCCAAGCTCGCCCCCGGTCTCTACCCCCTGCTCACGGTGAGCGGCGGCCTGCTCATCTTCGCCCTCACCACGGCGGTGGGGGGCAGCGGCATCCTCGCCATCTACCTCACCGGCCTGCTGCTTGGCAACCTCTCCCTGCGCAGCCGCAGTACCACCCTCTCCGTGCTGGACGGCCTGACCTGGCTCAGCCAGATCGGCATGTTCCTGGTGCTGGGGCTGCTCGCCTCTCCCCACAAGTTGCTGCCCATCGCCCTGCCGGCGCTGGCTCTGGCCATGTGGATGATCCTGTTTGCCCGTCCGGTGTCGGTCTGGATTGGACTGCTGCCGTTCAAGAACTTCGCGCCCCGCGAGCGCTGGTTCATCTCCTGGGTGGGGCTGCGCGGCGCCGTGCCCATCATCCTGGCGGTCTTCCCCATGATGGCGGGGCTGCCCAATGCCCAGCTCTACTTCAATGTCGCCTTCTTCGTGGTGCTGGTTTCGCTGATCCTGCAGGGCAGCTCGCTGCCGCTGGCATCAAAGCTGGCGCGAGTGGAGGTGCCCGCACCGCCCTCTCCCATCAACCGCTCTGGGCTGGAAATCGATCTCGACAGCCAGTGGGAGACCTTCGTCTATCGCCTGAGCGCCGAGAAGTGGTGCATCGGCTCTCCCTTGCGGGAGCTGCGCATGCCCCAGGGCACCCGCATCTGCGCCCTGTTCCGCGGCCAGGAGCTGCTCCACCCCTCGGGCAGTACCTGCCTGCAATCCGATGACATCCTGTGCGTCATCGGCCACGAGCACGACCTGCCCGCCCTCGGTCAGCTCTTCAGCCAGGCGCCGGAGCAGGATCTGGGCCCGCGCTTCTTCGGTGACTTCCTGCTGGAGGCCAACGCCAGGCTGGTGGATCTCGCCCCGCTCTACGGGCTGGATGTGAGCGAGATGGCGGATCAGAGCCTCGGCGATTTTATTGCCCACCAGTTGGGCGATAATCTGGTGGTCGGTGACCATGTCGCCTGGCAGGGACTGCTCTGGACGGTGGCGGAAATGGAAGAGGGTGAACCCCGCAAGATAGGGGTGCGCTTCCTGGAAGAAGACCCCGTCTAGGCGCCGGCCATCGTAGCCCGCATTTGTGTGAGAAGGGAGTGAACCATGCCTTATCAAACCCTGTTGTCCGGTCTGTATCCTCCCTCGCCCAAGCTGGGCCTCATCGAGGGTTTCTTTGGCAAGGGCTGGAGCTGGGAAGCCCGTGCCCGCTACGCCCAGTGGCTGCCCCGCCACGGCTATGGCTTCTACCTCTACGCCCCCAAGGAAGACGGCTACCTACGCAAGCACTGGGCCACGCCCTGGCCCGCCGAACAGCTTGAAGCCCTGTGCCAGCTCGCCCGCCAGTGCCGGGAGAACGGTCTGGCCTTCGGGGTGGGCCTGAGCCCCATGGGGGCTCATCACGACTATGCACGCCAGCGACCCGCCCTGCTGGAGAAAGTGAAGCTCATCGAGGAGGCGCTCAAGCCCGATATCCTGGCGATCCTGTTTGACGACATGAAGGGGGACACCCCGGATCTCGCCCACTGGCAGCTCACCATCGCCCACGATATCGCGGCCCACACCGACGCAGGCCGCCTGCTGTTCTGCCCCAGCTACTACAGCACGGATCCGGTGCTGGAGAAGGTGTTCGGTGCCATGCCCCCCCACTATCTGCAGGATCTGGGTCAGGGGCTCGACAAGCGCATCGATGTCTTCTGGACCGGCCCCAAAGTCTGCTCCACCGAGTATCCGGCTGCCCACCTCAAACAGGCCGCCGACTGGCTCCATCGCAAGCCCTTCCTGTGGGACAACTATCCGGTCAACGACGGCAGCAAGGCGAGCAGCTTCCTGCACCTGCGCGCCTTCGAAAACCGTCCGGCAGAGCTGGCGGATCTCGTGAGCGGCCATGCGGTCAATCCCATGAAGCAGGCGGCCCTCTCGGCCCTGCCGCTCGCCACCCTGCCCATGAGCTACAAGCTCGGCAAGCAGTACGATCCTGACAAGGCGCTGCACGCCTCCCTCAACGCCACCTGCGGACCGCAGATCTCCGCCATGATCCAGGCCGACCTGCCGCTCTTCCAGGACATCGGTCTGGCCCAGCTCACCCCCGAGCAGGTCATCCACCTCAAGAGCCGCTACCTGCCGTTCCAGGATCAGGCCTGCGTGAACGAGATCCTGCGCTGGCTGGCCGGGGAGTACGTGTTCGATCCGGACTGCCTGACCGACTGACCCCATGAGTCCATGAAAAACGGGCCCATGTAAAAGGCCACCTCCCGGGCAGGGAGGTGGCCTTTTTGCATGATCTCTCTTCAGGTGCCCCATGGCGTCACATAGGGCGGCAGATTGAGCGGGTGTCTAGCCGAAGGCCAGCCAGACCCCGACAAACAGCATGAGAGAGCCCGCGATCCGGTTCATCAGAGTGACATTCCCGCTCTTGGCGAGGAAATGGCGCAAGGTGCGGCCACCGCTGGCATAGAGCATCAGGCAGGAGAACTCGATGACCAGGATGAGCGCGACCAGGGCCCCTATCTGGGGTGCCATCGGCTTGGCCGCATTGATGAAGGGGGGCAGCAGGGAGACCATGAAGGCCCACCCCTTGGGGTTGGCGATGGCGGTCACGAACCCCTGCACGGCCAGTCCCATGGGGCTGGTCTGCTGACCCGCCGAGAGATCCGCCGGGATGGCCATCTTGCCCTTGGCCTGCCACATCTGGATGCCGAGCCAGACCAGGTAGGCGCCACCTACATATTTGAATGCAGAGAACAGGGCCGGGTAGTTGAGCATGACTGCCGCCACCCCGACCACCGACAGCACGGAAACCAGGCCGACGCCGACAAGCTCCCCCCACATCATGTGCAGGGTACGGCGCACCCCCAGACTCATGCCCAGGGTCATCGCCAGGGTCATGCACATACCGGGGGTTACTGAGACAAAAAAGAACGTGGGAATAAAGAGCGCCAAGATGGCGGGATCAATCCAGTCGGACACACTACACCTCCAGGGTAACAAGCAGATGATCTTGCCTATCACACTCTTTTAACACAAGAAAAACCTTTTCATTCAGCAAGAATTCAGCATTAAAAACCCTGTGACAAGGATTGTCGCGCCTGTGTAAGATGCCGCCTCACTCCTCTTTCGGGTTAGGATCTTTCATGTCATTGAATAATCTGTCCATTCGTCTTCAAGTGCTTATCCCTCTCCTGCTCGCCAGCCTGTTGATGCTGCTGATGGCCGTGATCAGCAAACAGGAAATCGACGGTGCCATTCAGGACATGAATGAAACCACCGCCAGCGTCACCCGCCACAAGGACGACATCGCGGCCCTGATCCACGCCACCTACCGGTTGCGCACCAACGCCATCTACGGCCTCTACGATGAGGCCCTCTTCGCCCAGTTGCCGGCCCAGCTCTCCGCCGCCGAACTGGAGATTGGCGCCATCTTGACCAGACTGGTTGTCACCGGAGCCGAGCAGGACAACCGTCAGGTCGCGGCCGCCCTGCAGGCCTACCTCGGCCATACCCGCAGCAGCATGCTGCCCCTGCTGACCGCCAAGTACCAAGGCAGTGGCGATCCCGCCGCCTATGAGCAGGCCCGCCTGCACTTTCGCGATCTGGGGGAGGCGCTCATCAAGCAGATCGATGCCATGTCCGTCCACATCAATCAGCTGACCCAGACTGAGATTGCCGAGGAGCAGGCCCACTACCGCGCGACCCTGCTGCGCACCCTGCTGCTGATGGGGGGCACCCTGCTCGCGGCCCTGCTGGGTGGCTGGTGGATCTCCGGGCGCATCGTGCAGCCCATCGGCCAGTTGCAGGAGGTGATGCACGCCGTCGCCCTCGGCCGCTTCAACGTGCGTGCCAATGCCGAAGGCAACAACGAGCTGGGCCAGCTCGCCAGGGATATCAACCGGACCCTGAGCCAGCTTGCCAACACCATCCAGACCCTGACCGGCATCAGCGGCAATGTGGCCTCCGCCGCCACCGAGCTTGCCGCTGTGATGACCCAGGCAGAGGTCAACGCCCAGCAGCAGCGCGGTGAGACCGAACAGGTGGCCTCCGCCGTCACCGAGCTGGCCAGCACCGCCGACAACGTCAACCACAATGCCGCCCTGGCCGACGAGCTGGCCCGGGATGCCAACAGTCGGGTCGAGCAGGGGCTGACCCTGTTTGCCGAAAGCATCGAGGCCAACGGCCGCATGGCGGGCAGTCTGGAGAATGCCGCGACTGTGGTGGCCAGGCTCAAGTCCCAGTCCGAGCAGATCGGCAAGGTGATCGAAGTCATTCAGAGCATTTCGGAGCAGACCAACCTGCTGGCCCTCAACGCTGCCATCGAGGCGGCCCGCGCCGGTGAAAGCGGCCGCGGCTTTGCGGTGGTGGCCGACGAAGTGCGCCTGCTGGCCGCCCGTACCCAGGACTCCACCAAGGAGATCCAGGCCATCATCGAGCAGTTGCAGAGCCAGTCCCTCTCCGCCAACAGCGGCGTGCAGCAGACCCTGGAGATCCTCGGCCACAACCGGCAGCTCTCCGCCGAGGTACAGGCCTTGCTGGGGGGCATCACGGACGCGGTCAACCAGATCAACGGTGCCAACGCCCAGGTGGCGACCGCGGCAGAACAACAATCCTGCGTCACCGCCGACATCAGCCGCAACCTCACCAACATCCACGAGATCGTGAACCAGAACGCCGCCGGCATCAGCCAGAGTGCCGCCGCCAGTCACGAACTGTCACAGCTCGCCGAGCAGCAGCGCAGGCAGCTCGCCCAGTTCCAGCTCTGATCCCGAGAGGGTCTCTTCGATACCGCGGGGCCCGGCGCAGGCCCCGCACTTGCCCCTCCCCCTTCACGCCTCCTGTTTAAAACGGGTTTTTGCCATCAAGGTGTCATTGGGGGCTGGGCTGCATTCGCAAATGTGGGTATGGTAGAGGCACGTCACTCCCCCTCATCGAGAGATCATCATGAGCCTGAAGTTCAAGAAACCCGCTTTTATCACGCTCGGCCTCATCGCCCTGCTCTCCGCACTCTGGCTCGATTTCTATCTGCCGGAACACACCATCGCCACCATCACCGGGGTGGAGGTGAAGCGCACCGACAAGGATGGCCCCATCAGCCAGAAGAACCCGGCTGACGGCCCCACCACCGACGTTTATTACATCTACACCGAGCGCCCCGGCGAGAAGATCCGGGTGTTTCGCAATGAAGACACCGAATGGGGCTGGCCCTTCTACTTCAAATTCAACGCCGCCGACGTCCAGGCCAAGGCCAAGTCCATGGAGTTCGAAAAACGCCTGGCCATCATCACCTCCTACGGCTGGCGCGTGAACATGTTCTCCATGTTCCCCAACGTCACCAAGATCGCGAGCACCGAGCCCGATGCCTCCACCTGGAGCTTCTTCCGCTGGTTCTGGTTCGGTGTCTGGGCCCTGGTGATGGGCAAGGCGGCCATCGCCACCTGGCGCTACTTCGATCGCCTCGAGGACGAGATATGAGCGAGCCGAGCAAGACCCGCACCAGCTTCTATCGCCGGCTCTACGTGGCTCACCTCATCAGTCAGGGCACGGACACCGTGCCCGCCATCATGGAGGCAACCGGCATGCCGCGCCGCACCGCCCAGGACACCCTCAGCGCCCTGGCAGAGCTCGACATCCAGTGCGCCTTCGAGCAGACCGAGGGGGCTCGCCATCTGCAGGGGCACTACCGCATCAGTGACTGGGGGCCCATCAATCCGGCCTGGATTGCCGCGCAGCTTCCCGTTATCAGGCAGACCCTGGGGTATCCCTGACACCCCGGGCCCTGCTCTGCCTCCCATAGAGAAGGGGCCAGCCTTGCGGCTGTCCCCTTTCTTGTCTGGCCTGATATCCCGTTGCCCTCCCCCGGACTCACTCCCCTTCGTCGAAAGACGCTTCCGGCAGCGGCTCCGCCGACTCACCCCGGGTACAGTCGATGATGGAGCGCTTGGGATTGTTGGGGTCGCGCAGCAACAGGGGGGCCATCCCCTCGTCATGCAGCCTCTCGTCGGAAAATTCGCTGCCATAGGCGTTGTGGGTCAGCCTGCGGGCATTGGCGATGGGGGTATCCACGAAGAGGGCATGTACCTCGAAGGTGGAGGCCGGCACCAGGAAGCCGACGATGGGCAGGCCGTGCAGCTCCTGATGGACCTTGTACCAGGCAAAGCCCTCGCTCACCTTGTCAGGGGTATACATGGCGAGCTGCGGATTGGCCGGGCGCCCGGTCTCGATGTCGAGATGAAGGGTGTCCAGCTCGCAGGTCGCCAGCCCCTGCCACATCTTCTCGAACGGGGTCGCGCAACCCGTCAGTTGCATGCATGTCAGCAGCGCCAACGTCCCTTTCCACATTCCCAACCCCTTATCCGATGTCCAGGATGTCAACCAAATGAGCGCAGTCGCTGCACCAGCAACTCGATGAAACCGACCCTGTCGAGCCCCAGCAGCACCAGGGCATTGGCCGGTTTGCCGGTCAGGTCGTAGCGATCCACCACCGTCATGCCCAGGGTATGGGTTCCGCCGGTTTCGATATCGACCCGGCACTCCACCCCGTGAAACAGGGAGGGCGCCAGCAGCCAGGCGATGGTACAGGGGTCATGGAGCGGCGCGCCAGCAAATCCCCACTTGGGATCCCGATGATAGATCATGAAAAAGTCGAGCAGCTGTGCCACGCACTGCGCCACCGGGTTGGGAATGGCGCGTACCCGCTCGATATCCTCGTCCATCACCTGGGCCTCGTGGGTCACGTCCAGCCCGCACATGGTGATGGGCAGCCCCGACTTGAAGACCATATCGGCCGCTTCGGGATCCACATAAATATTGAATTCCGCCGCGGGGGTCCAGTTGCCCGCACCGGCGGCGCCCCCCATCAGCACAATGCGGGCGATCTTCTGCTTGAGCTCGGGGTGGGCCGCCAGCAAGAGGGCAATGTTGGTAAGCGGCCCGGTCGGCACCAGGGTGACCGGCTCCGGGCTCTCGCGCAGACACCTTGCCATCAGTTCAAGGGCGCTCATCGCCCGGGGAGCAAAGGCGGGATCCGGCAGCTCTGGGCCGTCCAGCCCCGATTCGCCGTGGACGTTGTCGGCGATGATGAGCTCACGGGCCAGGGGCTTGTCAGCCCCCGCCGCCACCGGGATGTCGTCGCGGCCGAGCAGGGTCAGGATGCGCAGGGCATTGTTGAGGGTCTTGTCCGGGGTCTGGTTGCCCGCGCTGGTGGTGACCGCCAGCACCTTCAGCTCGGGGCTCGCCAGCGCCAGAATGAGGGCGATGGCATCATCGTGGCCGGGATCGCAATCGAGAATAACGGGCAACGCCATGGACAGACTCCTTACAACATGACAGGGAGCCATACCTTAGCAAGAGATGGCCAGATGAACTCAGGAGGGAGTCACAAAACGCCTCAACCAACGAGATCAAGTACTTGGCGACAGGCCTTGGGAGCGGACACCCAGATTCGCCGCGCCGCCATCGTTCGGGTATGATCCCTCCCCCTTCATCGTCCGGTTGCCCCATGTCCGCCATCATCGACACCTTTGTTGCTCCGCTCTGCGCCGCCACCATCGAGATCCTGTTTGAGGATGCGCATCTGCTGCTCATCAACAAGCCGAGCGGCCTGCTGAGCCTCTCGGGCAAGAATCCGCAGAACCTCGATTCGGTCCATTACCGGCTGGTACAGGATTACCCCGGCTGCACCCTGGTGCACCGCCTCGACTTTGGCACCTCGGGCGTCATGGTGGTGGCCAGAAACAAGAGCATCAACGCCCTGCTCTGCCACCAGTTCAGCCAGCGCACCGTGAGCAAGGCTTACGAGGCACTGCTCTGCGGCCATCTAGCGGCGGATGAGGGCGTCATCGACGCATCCATTGCCAAGGATCCTGCGCTGTTCCCGCTGATGAGCATCTGCGCCGCCAGCGGCAAACCCGCCCGCTCACGCTATCGGGTGATGGAGCGGCTCACCCTGGAGGGGGCAGGCCAGCCGGTGCCATTGACCCGGGTCAGGCTGGTACCGGAGACCGGGCGCACCCACCAGCTGCGCATCCACAGCCAGTGGCTGGGCCACCCCATCCTGGGATGCGATCTCTATGGCGGCCTGCTCCCGCCCGGCTGCGAACGGGCCCCCAGACTGATGCTGCACGCCAGTGAACTCGGTTTTGTGCACCCGGTGAGCGGCGAAGCGGTACAGATCCGCTGTGAAGCGCCCTTTGCGCAGGCACTGGCGGCCATGACGGGGCAACAGGGGTAACGAAGAAGGGGGAAAGCAGGGCCAGGAAGGCAAAAGGGGCAAACGGCGGATAAAGATAGGGGCCGCGCTTTCGCAACGGCCCCCACCCCCCACTCGGTGTGGTGCTATCAGATCAGCTTGCGGGCGGCGCCCAGCACGATCTTGATGGCATCAGATTCGGTTTTCGCCATGGTTTCGGCGTTCGGGATTTCCTGCTGGGTACGGTTCACGATGACACCGGCCACCATGCCCGCACGCAGGCCCTGGCTGGTACACATGGTCAGCAGGGTCGCGGACTCCATCTCGTAGTTCAGCACGCCCATGGCTTGCCACTCTTTCATGGAACCCTGGAAACGTTGTACCACGCGGCCGGATACGGTGTCGTAACGCTCCTGACCCGGGTAGAAGGTATCAGAAGAAGCAGTGACGCCCACATGCAGCTTGGAGCCCAGCTCCTTGGCGGTGTTCACCAGGGCGGTGGTGCAGTCGAAGTCGGCCACGGCCGGGAACTCCATCGGCGCGAAGTGCAGGCTGGCACCGTCGAGGCGCACGGAGCCGGTGGTGACGATCACGTCGCCCACGTTCAGGTGCGGCTGGATGGCGCCGGTGGTGCCGATGCGCAGGAAGGTACGGATACCCAGCTGGGCCAGCTCTTCCACCGCGATGGAGGTGGACGGGCCACCAATACCGGTGGAGCAGATGATCACGGCCTTGCCGTCCATCTCGCCGCGCCAGGTGGTGAATTCACGATGGCTGGCCAGGTGCACCGGGTTGTCCAACAGCTCTGCGATGCGCTTCACGCGCTCGGGGTCACCGGGGACGATCGCCAGGGTGGCGCCTTGCAGATCCGCTTTTTTCAAACCCAAGTGAAATACATCAGACATAGTGGACTCCTGGTTGCGCCCCGCCGCATGGCAGCCGAGTGCAGTTAAGGTGATTCTTTACGGTACTTTCAAGCCGGTGTCCCCTCATCCGGGGAGGCGCCAACTATGGTCGAAAGCGCTTTCCAATTCCTTGATGCGCCTCACACTTCTGCGCTTCAAAGCTGACAAAAATGGCGCGAAACGTTTGCTAAGATGATGAATTTCTTGAAAAACGTTTTTACGCTCCTTTTGCTCTCCCATCCCTTGTCAAGCCTTGATCAACCCTCCATTTAAAGAGCGCGATCGAGTCCACAAAGTTGCAAACGAGATACCATTGACCCCTTCTCATCCCCTCCGACGCTGTTATGTTGGCGCCCGCATACCACTTAATGGCTAATCATACGGAGTCCATCATGGCGACATTCAAGTTCTACATTCCCGCAATCAACCTGATGGGGGCGGGCTGCCTGCAGGAAGCGGCAGCGGATATCCAGGGACATGGCTATCGCAAGGCGCTCATCGTCACCGACAAGATCCTGGGCCAGATTGGCGTGGTGGGCCGGCTTGCCGCCCTCCTGGCCGAGCACGGCATCGGTGCCGTGGTGTTCGACGAGACCAGACCCAATCCCACAGTGGCCAACGTCGAGGCGGGTCTTGCGATGATCCGGGCCCACGGCTGCGACTGCGTCATTTCGCTCGGCGGCGGCTCACCCCACGACTGCGCCAAGGGCATCGCCCTGGTGGCCGCCAATGGGGGCAGCATCAAGGATTACGAGGGGGTGGATCGCTCCACCAAGCCGCAGTTGCCGCTCATCGCCATCAATACCACCGCCGGCACCGCCTCCGAGATGACCCGTTTTTGCATCATTACCGACGAATCCCGTCAGGTGAAAATGGCCATCATCGACAAGCACGTCACGCCGCTGATGTCGGTCAACGACCCGGAACTGATGCTGGCCAAGCCCGCCGGCCTCACCGCCGCCACCGGCATGGATGCCCTGACCCACGCCATCGAGGCCTATGTCTCCACCGCCGCCACCCCGGTCACCGATGCCAGCGCCGTGATGGCCATCGCACTGATTGCCGAACACCTTCGCACCGCCGTGCATCAGGGGGAGGATCTCCATGCCCGCGAGCAGATGGCCTATGCCCAGTTCCTGGCCGGCATGGCCTTCAACAACGCAAGCCTGGGCTATGTGCACGCCATGGCTCACCAGCTCGGCGGCTTCTACGACCTGCCCCACGGGGTGTGCAATGCGGTGCTGCTGCCCCATGTCCAGGCCTATAACGCCCGGGTGTGCGCCGGTCGGCTCAAGGATGTAGCCCGTCATATGGGGGTGGATGTGAGCGCCATGAGCGATGAGCAGGGTGCGGCGGCAGCCATTGACGCCATCCGGCAACTGGCTCGCGACGTCAAGATCCCCACCGGTCTGGAGCAGCTCGGGGTCAGGGCCGACGACCTAGACGTGCTGGCCACCAATGCGCTCAAGGATGCCTGTGGTCTCACCAACCCCAGGCAGGCGACTCACGCGGAGATCGTCGCCATCTTCCGCGCCGCCATGTAAGGGGGCAAGATCTGCCAGGGGCCGCCACGCGGCCCTTTTTATTGGCTGATGGATCAATGGCTTTTTACTTCCGCACGGGGAGTGGGTATGATTTGCCGAGCTAAAAAGACTGTATGGATGATCTGAACCCGATATGCGGATGAAACACCTGATTGCCGCGGCCCTGACCGCCCTCACCCTGTCCGGTTGCAGCCTGGTCTATCGCATCGATATTCCCCAGGGCAACTATGTGGAACAAAAGCAGGTCGACAAGCTGCGCCAGGGCATGACCCGCGAACAGGTCGAGTTCGTGCTGGGTTCTCCCATGTTGCGCGACAGCTTTGACCCCAACACCTGGTACTACCTCTATGAGTTCCAGCCCGGTCGGGGCGACAAGGAGCGCAAGGAGCTGACCCTCAACTTCGTGGGTGACAGACTGGCCACCGTGACCGGTGATTTCCCTCTCCCTGCCGCCTTCACCACACCGCTCTAGATGACATCACAAAACCGGCTTCTGCCGGTTTTGTTCTCTCTGGCCCCGGTGATGTCGCCGGGCAACACTCTGGATGCCTCATTGCCCCGAGGAGATCATCATGAGTCGATTCCTGATTGCCGGCGCCACCGGTCTGATTGGCAAAGCCTTGCTGCGCGAGCTGGGGACGGAGCACGACCTCCTCCTGCTCTGCCGCAAACCGGGCGACCCCGCTCCGGGACGCACCTGGCTACCCACCTCGTTCGACGCGCTGGACAGATTGACGCTGCCCTCCCCTGTGGACATTGCCTTCTGCTGCCTTGGCACCACCCGCAAGGATGCCGGCTCGGCCGAGGCATTTCGCCGGGTCGATCTCGACTATGTGCTGGCCTTTGCCGCGCTCGCCCGTCGCCACGGCTGCCGCCGCCTGCTGGTGATCTCCAGTCTGGGCGCCAACCCGGGTTCTCCTGCCCTCTATCCCCGCACCAAGGGCGAGATGGAGCAGGCTCTGCTGGCCCAGGAGTGGCAGCGGCTCGTCATCCTGCGCCCGGCCATGCTGCTCGGCCATCGCGAACCTGCGCGCCGTTCGGAGCAGATCATCCAGGCCATCTATCCGCTGGTAAAGCCCCTGCTGCGCGGGTCGCTGCGCCGCTGGCGTGCCATCGAGGCCAGTCAGGTGGCGCACGCCATGGCGCGCCTTGCCATCCAGGAGAGCGGGATAGAGACGGTGGAAAACGAGCGCCTGCTCACCCTGTGATGCCCCGTGCCGGGCGAGACGATCACAAAGGGGCGCCACGGCGCCCCTTGTCACAGCACATCACCCGTCAGGTGCCGGCATCGTCTCGCTTGCGGTGCACATCGGGTCGCCCGCCGGTGACCACATCGGCGCGCCCCTCTTCCTTGGCTTTCTCCGCCCGCTTCTTGCGCATCTCCTTGGGGTCGGCGATGAGAGGGCGGTAGATCTCGATGCGATCCCCCTCCTGCACCGACTCTGTGCCCTTGACCGGACGGCTGTAGATACCGAACTTGTTGACCGACAGGTCGATCTCCGGGTGCTTTTGCAGGATGCCGGACTGTTCGATGGCCGCCAGCACGCTGGTCTCGGGCGCGACCCGGATGCACAGCACCGTCTGCCGCTCGGGCAGGGCATAGGCCACTTCGATATTGAGGAGCTCAGACACCGTAAACCACCTTGGCACGATTGGAGAAGGCAAGCACCATGGAGCTCACCAGCTCGCGGAAGATCTGGCCAAAGGCCAGCTCAATGAGCTTGGAGGTGAACTCGAAGTCGAGATCGAACTCCACCTTGCAGGCATCCACGTCCAGGGGTGTGAAGGTCCACCATCCCGCCAGCTTGCTGAAAGGCCCCTCCACCAGCTCCATCTTGATGGTGCGATTGGCATCGAGCTGGTTGCGCGTGGTAAAGGTCTTGGCGATACCTGCCTTGGCCACATCGACCGAGGCCATCATGTAGTCTTCACCCGACTCGTGAACACGGCTGCCGACACAGCCAGGCAGGAACTCAGGATAGGCATCAACATCATTGACCAGCCGGAACATCTGTTCCGCGCTGAACATCACCAGGGCACTGCGAGTAATACGGGGCATGGGTTTTCCTCATCCAATCGGCCCGATTTTATCACCTTGTCAGCCAAAATCACCGCCGAAACTGTTCGCGGGTCACCAAGCAGGGCAATCGCACACTTTCCGGCCAGTGTGGCCTGCTCTCGCCCCGCCCTTCCCTCAAAATCGTCATCGAACTGCTCACAAAGCCGCCACTCGGAGCGCTGTGCGTTTTACAGCCGCCGCCACCCACGTATAATGCGCCTTCCTAAACATTGCCTAAGGCCCCCGTCATGAGCAAAAAGAACAGTAAAAACAAAGCCGGGTCCAGCACCATTGCACTCAACAGAACCGCCCGTCACGAGTACTTCATCGAAGAGCGCGTGGAAGCCGGCCTGTCCCTGCAAGGGTGGGAAGTGAAGTCCCTGCGGGCGGGCAAGGCCAACATCAGCGAAGCCTATGTCATCTTCATGCAGGGTGAAGCCTTCCTGTTCGGCTCCAGCTTCCTGCCGCTGAACGCCGCCTCCAGCCACGTGGTATGCGATCCGACCCGCACCCGCAAATTGCTGCTCAGTCGCCGTGAACTCGACAAGCTCGAGAGCCTGACCGCTCGTCAGGGCTACACCATAGTGCCGCTGGCCCTCTACTGGAAAGCGTGCTGGGTCAAGGTCGAGATCGGCCTGGTGAAAGGCAAGAAAGAGCACGACAAGCGGGAAGACACCAAGGCACGGGAATGGGACCGTGAGAAGGCCCGCATCATGAAGAACAAGCACCGCGGTTGATTGTGCGCCGCCGGCCCCCATGCGGCGACCAATAAACCAGCAATCGACCGGCCAAGGCCGGTCGATTGCCATCAACGCCTTGCCATGACAGGATTTTTGCGTACAATCCCTTTTGACAACTTGGGGCTGATTCTGGATTCGACAAGATTCACGAAACCCAAGGTGCATGCCGAGGTGCGGTAGGCCTCGTTAATAAACCGCAAAAAAATAGTCGCAAACGACGAAAACTACGCACTCGCAGCTTAATAACCTGCGCTGAGCCCTTCTCCCCTAGCTTGCCTGTGTCCTAGGGAAATGGAAGGTCATCCTTCACAGGATCGTGTGGAAGTCCTGCTCGGGGCGGAAGCATTAAAACCAATCGAGCTAGTCAATGCGTGGCGTGTCTCTCCGCAGCGTGTTGGCGAATGTAAAGAGTGACTAAGCATGTAGTACCGAGGATGTAGTAATTTTGGACGGGGGTTCAAATCCCCCCAGCTCCACCACCTTCTAAAGCCCTGATTCGTCAGGGCTTTTTCTTTATGACTGGTCAGGGAGTGACACACTGAGGTGTCACATATGCTCTATCCCGGTCTCATCAAAAACCGCTGTGGTGTCTACTGCTACCGCCTGATCTTCCCCCCTTCCCTCCGCCAGTACGGCGCTCCTCGTGAGACCCGTTTCTCACTTGGCACAAAAAGTCGCGCTAAAACGGGAGAATTGTGGATCCATGCTTTCCAACTTGGCAGGCTCCTGCTCGACGAATTATTGGCATTAGTTCAGGAAGTCGATCAGGAAGTAGACATGGCTGAAATCTCAGAAATCATGAAGGCGAAGATCGCCGCGAAAAGAGAACAAATCCGGCTCGGGGAACAATTGGCCGCACTGCAAGACCAGATTAACGAGCAGCGCCTTGAAGCACTGCGCTCTCGCAAGGAGCTGGCGACAGCTCAGGCTGTGACTCAGAAGGCAAAGGAGCTGGCCCGTACAGCAGTTGGCATTGCCCAACGGACACAAGGCCAGCTCATAGAATCCCGTAGGATGGCTGACGCTCTCGCCACGTTGCCAACAACGATCAACGCCAAGCCTGTACCCGTCGGTAGTGCCTTGGTTGCCCCTTCTGCGCCCGGTCAATCGTTGGAATGGCTGGTGGCCCGATTCAACGAGCACAGCGAACACGTAAAAAAGCACGCACCCAAGACCCTGAGCCAACGCCAGAGCAATCTTGCACGTTTTCTCGATGTTCTCGGCCCGCTGGACAGCGCGGCGCTTGGTGCCGCCGATATTGCTCACTACCGGGAGGTGATCCGCACGTTCCCCAAGAATCTCCCGAAAAAGGCAAACTGGAAGGAGCGCCCTGAGGATCCCGTGCTGCGGCGTAACTGGTATCTCTGCTTAGGCAAGCGGGGCCTGCCCTCCCTATCCGAGCAGGGACAGATGACCCACTTCCATGACGTTAAGCCCTTTCTTAAATGGCTTAAGGCCGAGCGGTATGTCGCCGAGGATTTCAGCGACATGCTGACCCCCATCAAGAACGATGCCGACTATGAAGAGGGAGGACAGCCCTTCACTAATGAGCAACTGGAGAAACTCGTTAATGAGCTGTGGCTTGCTAATGCCAAACATCCCCATGAACAGCCAAAAGACTGGCATTTCTGGGCTCCCCTACTTGCCCTGACAACGGGTATGCGTGGCGATGAGATCGGACGGCTTACCGTAGCTCACGTAGTTAACGTGGGCGGAATCGTCATGCTCAACGTACCGGGCACCAAAACCAACAACGCCGACCGACTAATCCCACTCCCGCTTGTAGTCTTGAATGCAGGTTTCATGGCTCTGGTTGATTGGGCTGGACGTGCTGGCGACAACTCACGGCTATTCCCAGATTGGCTTGTAAGCGGAGGCAAAAAAACACCTACTTACTCCAACAAACTAGGAAGGTGGTTCAACTATGAAGATGGAAAGGGATTTATTTCAAAACGGGGCATCTGGCAGGAGAATGCCAAGGTAAGTTTCCATAGTCTGCGCCACACCTTCATCACAGCCGCTCATCATACTGACATCAAGCTTAAGCCAATGCAGATGATCGTCGGCCACGGACCAGACCTGCGCAAGACCTACGGCCTGCCAGCTACTAAAGACAAGGGGTCATCCGCCCCCTACATCAAACCGGGTGTCAATTATAGCCCACGGATGCAGGAGGCTTGTGAAGCGCTGCGCAACGTCATAGACAGTGTCGATTTCGGCTGTGACCTGACCGGGGTTAATTGGTTGAACTGGCGAAGAGCCAAGAAAATGGGGAATTTGAAATGAGATCCGACATCAGCTTCGAGGACGTCCTGCTGTCCATACAGGCTAGGGTATTGTGCGTGTCGCTGCCCTGTGGGTGCCGCTTGTCTAACGGTCGCCATATCCATCACTGCGAAGGCGTGTGTGAGTGGTTTCAATGGAGCGAGCGCGAATTATCACAGGCAGGGAAAAGGGCGCTCTGGACGCTACTCCTCCAGAGTGGCTTCGATGACATCCAGCACGTTTCACCCGCTGACGTGCTGGAATACCTCGACGAGGGCGACAACGGGACGCTCCCGGTGTCTGCTGCCGATTTCAATCTGAGCCTGATGCTGGGGCGTGATGTTCTGGGAGTTACTCGTCAGGTGGTGGCGTAGCTGCGAAAGGTTTGATTCTGGGGGTCTGGAACGCCCCCAGTGCGTTTTTGTCGCTATGCCATTGGCCGTGGGGTTGCCGGATGGTATCTAAAGAGCTCTTAGGCGGTTTTCTAAATCGTTCCAGTACTGTCTCACACGTTTACGCTCCCCCTTACACCTGACACGCACCGCACCTCTGCTTCCATGCCGGGTCATTAACCGTCCATTACCGGGTCAGCTCTCCTTGCATCTCTTCCCTTCCGAAGTGAGTGGCTGCCCACTTGTCCAACTCTACGAGCATGGCATCAAGGGCACTGTCTTCAGGTAGCCGGGGCTGGTGGACTTGTTGATCCTCTATGTCGCCAAAGCTCACATAATCGCTTTTAGCCGCTTTGTTGGTGCTTGTGCTGCCCCTTGTGCTTTTGGGTTTGAAATTGATTCTGGCGCGTCCTGTGGGCCTTCATGAGCGTGTCCGGGTGTGGCTGCACAGCCATTGGCCTCAATTTTCAAAATTGCAGTGCTGACGTTCTCACTGGGGGATGAGTAGGGAGCTGGTTTTTCTAGGACTTTGGTTTGTGTGGGGCTGGTAGCCTTGTGGCTGACCGTGGAATCCCGTTCGGCAATGAAGTGAGGGAGAAGGAGGGCTGTCATTCTCCCATAGTGGGCTTGCCCTAGGCGCGTCAGCTCGTGGGGGATGTAGAACTCGGCGTCTTTGCCTATGTCCTTGTGTATATACCAGCCCCATCCGATAGCCTCTCCCATGCCATAGCGCTCAGTGGTACGACGCTGGCGGCGCGAGTCTGAACCATCCCATTCACCGCCCGCACTCTTGAGCCTCTTTTTCTGCTCTGCGATGAGGCTTCCGAAGTAGATACCATGACAGTGGGATCGGCCCTCGCTGTCTCTCTCTATACAGAACATGGTCATGTGCTCGACCTCGCGTCCTAGCGCACGACCCAGACGCTTCCTGATGGGGTCTTTTAGTTCAGCGGGGCTCTTAGCTGCGTCCTCCATGGATAAATTCAGGGAAAAGGCCACGTACCGCTTGCTACACCTCTCATACATCATGCCGGATGTAATCCAAGCGTACTTTTCCAAGTCTGATAAGTCTTTCCAGGGCCGAAGGGGTTCCTTCTTCCAGTTGGGTGTTGAGATAAGGACAAAGGAGTGATCATACATATTTACTACAGACGAGATCATTTTCTCGTAGTCGCGTCGGGACGCTAAGCCAGACAGGACAAGGCTTTGACGCACCATAACCTTGAGAGTTCTTGCGGCGGTTTTTGTATTTGGAAACCTTGCTCGCCAAAGCGTCCAGCGGGCTGTTTCACTGATGCTGGATACAGCTCTGTGAGTGGCTCGCCGGATACTTTTATCAACGCTCACCCCCCCCTTGAGTGCATCCCTGATTCTGGCGATCTGCATCTTAGCAATCCGCTCGTCTCGGGATGGGGAGTCGTCGCAGTGTAGGTTGCGACGGGCAAGCGCAAACTCATTAGGCTGCGTTAATTTTGATGACCGGTCATTGAGCGCCGAGCTCTCTGATGATACTCTTTTCATAGTTAAAACCTTTTGTGCCGCCTCATTGGGCGGCTCTTTTTTACCTGCTTGCCAACGGCAAGCCCTCTTTCAAATCTCGTTCACCTCATCCCCCTGAACGCCTGTGAAGCGCGTACAGCAACGACCTGACCGGTTAGGGCCAGTGTCAATTCTCATAGGGATTCCAGCGAAAGGACGCCGCGAAATGGGCGTTAGCGAAGAGGTAGGGCCGACTCATCGGCTAAAATAACAGGGTTACTTTGCAGCATGGGCAGGGTCGCCGTCAACCTGCATCACCTTGATGGCGCATCGCTCCAGCCATCGCGCTCGGCCCTGATAGCTAACATTTCCTCGTCGGTGTAATCCCTAACAATTAGCTCCGGCAGTGCTTCAACGATTTCCGGCTCCGCTGCCAGTGTGAGAACCCGGCGCAACCCATCAGCGGCTAGCTTGCTGGCTGTGGCACACGCTGAAAGGATCTTGGCCGCTTGGTGCCTGTCACATTCACTATCAATTGTCAGGCTCTCCAACAGCTCGGCTGTCTTGGTGTGGATTTGGCTGCAAAGTGCAACTTGTGACTGGACAAGGCGAGCCCCCTCCGAGGCTGCGAACTCAGAAGACAATGAGGCCCGCAATCCGGCGCGGGCCTCCTCTATCAACTCCTCCCGCATCGAGTCTGGGCGAACACCTGAACGCCCCCGGATCCGTTTCACTGTGGATAGGCTGATTCCCGTCTGCTCGGCGATAGCAACAATCGGCCATCCTGCCGCGAGAGCTGCGGCAACCTGCGCTTCAAGGGCGGGGGAGGTGCGACGCATCGCGGCCCCCCTCTATTCCGAGCGCATCACACGGGGTCAATTGCTCCCACCGGGTGATTGCCAGCTCCACAATTTGCGTAGGCGACATATTCAGAGCACTGGCCCATATCGCAACACGTTCCGCGACTGGACGGGATAACCGTATTACTTGGACTGTTTTTTGCGGCTTCATGCTTTCCCCTCTCCATGCTCCAAACCCTGCTGCTGTTCGCAGAACATCGTCCATAAACGCGCATTCCCATTTTGATATGTCAGGGTTGCCGCCCGCTCATTGTCATTGGCTATGGGGGCTACTGCCGCCGATTGTGGGATCCTAGACAGCATGGAGACGAAGAAATCATTTTCTACTGGCACATGCATAGAGATCAGATCCACCCCCGCAGGTGATACGAGCAAGGAGCGGACGATCTCGCGCAACCCTAGCACCTGCTGCAATGCGAAAAATCTCCGGCTATCCAACCGCCTAGCTTCACATAGATTGCGGACAGCCCCATATAGCCGGGCATCAATAACTCGGGCCTGTTCTTCATTGGTCTTCTGAACTTCACGAATTACATCGCGGGCCGCCACCATGTCTCCCTTGTCCATCAGTTCCAGGGCGTATGAAAGCTTGCCTGCTGTCACACCGTGTGCCTGTTCGAAACGCGTTTCCGGGATCATGCTTTACCTCCATTGCGGGCCAATGCCGCCGCTATACGATACGAGCCGCCAAGGCTTCCACGCTCAATAGTGCGCTGACGCTGCTTCTCGATTTCCTCCTTAACCTCCATGCGCATCCTGTCCGCCAAATCTAGATGGGTCTCATGCTCTTCAATCCAGCCGGTTTCCTCTTCACCAGTGATGATCTCGTCGTCTTCAATCTGCTCAACCGGTATACCGGCAAGCTCTGCTAAAAACGCTTTGTCCCTACCTTCCAGATAGTGCGCATCCTCACCCATCCGCTCTGCGAGCTGACGCTTCAATATTGAAACCTTCATGTATAAGCCTATAAATCTCAATAAGTTACAATGATTGCATGTTACACAAATGGATGACCGATCACCATATTCAAGACAAAAAAATACCGGCGCTTGGCCGGTATGTTGTTGCTTTATTCGCGTGCTGTTTGGGTCGTCATTACGCTGCTTTGCAGGCTCGCTTCACACTGGCGGGTGAAATCCCAAAATGTTCGGCGGTCGCCTGGATGCTTGCGCTGTTTTCCTTCCGCCAGATAGCAACGGCGGTATCGTCGATGGTCTTCTCACGCCCTAATGCTTTGCCCTCTGCCTTGGCCTTGGCGATCCCGGCCATCTGACGGGCCTTGATATTTGAGCGTTCCAGCTCTGCGACAGCGGCCAGCATGGTCAGCATTGCCTTACCAATTGGTGTGGATAGGTCAAACCCCTCCCGCAAGCTGATAATCGACACGCCCTTGGATTGCAGCGCCTCAACCGTGTTCAACACGTCGATGGTGTCACGCCCAAGACGGTCAACGGCGGGAACAATTAGCGTATCCCCCTTCCGCACAAACTTGAACAGCTCGGAGAATTCCGGGCGCTCTAATGCCTTCACTGCACCAGATATACCCTCGTCTGCAAACCACGTTTCCACCTTGTGGATCTGCTCAATGCTGTGGCGCTGGGCCTCTACGCTCTGCTCGCCAGTGCTTACCCTCAAATACCCGATGACCGCCATAACAATTCCCCACAGGTAGCTCAAAAACTATAGCTCGCAATATAGTGGTAGCTCATATTGAAATCAACACTTTTGAGCCATCATTTTCAGTGGGGGGTTTAGGTGGCTCAAAAGGTACACATTTTGAGCCAAAGCAAGAAAGGGATTAGTCTCGGATTAACAACAACCACACACAATGTTCAACGTTGCGCGGACCAAAGGTATAGGAAACAACATACTTTCGGAGGTTACTTGCCTTCGGGCAAGTTTTTAGAGCGTTTATGACTCTGCGGGGGCAGACAGGGCAGCGATAGCAAACGTGACCAGCAGGAGCCTTACCATGGATAGACATGGATATATAAGCGGTCTAGCTAGCAATGAAAACAGTGAACAGTTATAGACACCATGAAGGCCTAAGCCTCAAAAGAATCTAACATAACATATCAACCGATCGGGGTTATCACCCGAAAATACGAGGAAAAATTAAACGGGACATTGGTTCCCGACAAGCACTTCATGCTCCCTAGCAAGGGAGCATGATACTTTATTGGAATCAATTACTTGAAAAGTTTTTCGTTCAAAATTTTGACCGTTAAATCTCATTGAAGCAAAGCGATTCCATTCATAACCATTTGAGCACAACAAATCGAAGAGTACCTCACCAGAGATACTCTTCTCGTGCAACTCCTTCACAATTGAAGGGAGATGCTCTAGGGGACTCTGATAACCCATCGCAACAATTACTGCTGCAAAGTGTTTATCATCAGTTGTCCTAATTGAGTACATATTCCTCACACACTGTGTAGCTCATCCACTAAAGAATAGATCTTTGTGGAGAGTTTGTTAACTTCATTAAGATCACTAACAAATCGGCTTGAGTTAACCAAGCTATTCATATGAAACAAACCGTGGCGGTGTCGTCGAAAGAAAGAGTACGCATCAGAAAGCAGGGAACGTTCAGGTACTAAAGGTACTTTGCCTTCATGCTCGCGTCGTAGTACGAAGTCTCCTCGTCCGATATCTAGGCAGTAGTAAAACGAACCAACATCATTCGAGTCCACATCGAAGCCTTTATCAGCCATTACGGATTTGATCGCCCCTTCAAGAGACCTGAGCTCAGGGTATAAAAGCATGGAATAGTCAGGAAGCTGAGGGACCGAAAGCTTAACACATAGGCTTGACAGAAGTAATCTTTTAGTGCCATCAGGTATGGTATCGATAGACTTAGGCAGCTTCGTCCTGAGATAGTCAAGAGCAACCTCTGTCCGAACAATCTCAGTGTTCTTGCCATCTTCGGTGCGATTCAGGACATTCTCTAGCCCCGCCATATCTAACAATTCTGATAGCAGGTAAATGAGATGCCTATATGTTGACAATGGCCTCCCTTGAATCTGAAGCTTAAGCGTAGTCTTATGATGAACAACAACAATGTGGTCATTATGTTCAACAGATGTAAGGCACCACTGACTTTGAAGCTCATCATTACGACGAATATCAGAAGTAAACTTTGCAGGTTTATCACCTGTTATCTCATCAATGATTGCGTTGATCTGGTCACTTGCTATTCCCTTGATTGCCATATTCACTTGTTTGAACTCATCCGGGTGTATCGTTTCAAACAAACATTGTGCAAGCTGATGCCCAAGATCTCTGTTCTGACCCAAACGATAATGAAGCGTAGTCGTACCGTTAGTGTTCAGATAAATTTCAAGCTTCGCATTATCAATACCAGGTTGTCCAAACTCGTAGAGCTGGATTGTTGTCTGCCCATTTTGCCGTTCCGTCACTCCTCTGAGGTTGAGGTTACGTTTCTCAATGAACTCGTCAACCACACGCCGTATGCAAGTCCGGTCGAGGTTTAAATCGCGATACTCTTCTTGCCTTTCTGCCACCGTAAATCCCCCATTCAAATACCTTTTGTATGCTATCAGTGAGTTCCAAGTGATGACAAGAACACTAAAATGGGAATTGAACCGGCGTCCAAAATTTGGTGTCATGGTGAAGGGTCACAGAAATGATTCGCTGGAACAGGTCATCTAACCGATTGATCTGAAATGATAAACTAAAGATTGGTTGTCACCTCCCCCCAGCTCCACCAAATAATGTTCTGAATCGCCCCTGGTTTTCTAGACACTTTGTTGCTGAAAAATAAACTGCCTTTCAAACTCTACCGGCGACAGCCCATCATTGGAACCATGACGCCTGATTGGGTTGTAAAACATCTCGATATAATCAAACACATCGCTGCGGGCTTCGTCTCTTGTCGCGTAAATCCTGCGCTTGATCCGCTCCCGTTTGAGCAACTGAAAGAAGCTCTCGGCGACCGCGTTGTCGTGACAGTTACCCCGTCGGCTCATGCTGCAACGCAGGTTGTGGGCCTTCAGAAAGTCCTGCCATTCACCACCGGTAAACTGGCTGCCCTGATCCGAATGCACCAGTACCGGCTGCTTGGGTTTACGCCGCCAGACGGCCATCAATAACGCATCAACCGCCAAGTCTGCCGTCATGCGTGACTTCATCGCCCAGCCGACGATCTGGCGAGAGAACAGGTCGAGCACCACCGCCAGGTACAGCCACCCTTCTTGAGTGCGAATGTAGGTAATGTCAGTCACCCAGGTGATGTTGGGGGCTGGCACCTTAAACTGACGTGCCAGCGTGTTTGGGGCAGCTTGCGTGCTCTTGCCTCCATAATGCCCCTTGCGGCGTTGATAGCCCGTTTGCGAACGCAGTCCCTCCCGCTTCATTAATTTGGCCACACGGTGCTTGCCGCAGGCTTCCCCTGCGTCACGAAGGTCGCGATGGATCTTGCGATAACCGTAGACAGCACCACTTTCCAGCCAGGATTGCTTGACCAATCCGGTCAGTCGTTCGTCCTCCTGCTGTCGTGGCGATGTGGGCTGTTTCAACCACGCGTAGAAGCCACTTCGGTGAACCCCCAGGGTTTGGCACAGGGTAACGACACTGTACCGGTCGAGTCGGGAGGTTATGAACGCGTACCTTTCCTTGACTCGCTGGCAAAGTACGCGGCGGCCTCCTTTAGAATATTGCGCTCCTCGGTGACCTGGCGCAGTTCAGTTTTCAGGCGGCGGATCTCGGCTTGCAAGGCAGACTCTTCTATTTGCTGGTCAGCAGGCTTACCGTACTGCTTGAGCCATGCATACAGGCTGTGGCTGGATACCCCGATGGCACGTGCAACGTCAGCCACCGGCCGCCCGCGCTCGGTGATTTGTTTAACGGCTTCGATTTTGAATGTTTCTGGATAACGCTGACGGGTCATAACACCTCCAATAGTTGCCTCATTTTAAGGCTGTGAGGTGTCTAGGGAACTG
>NZ_JBFODD010000006.1:0-34759 GCF_040908115.1 Aeromonas sp. R7-1
GATTCGAACCCTCGATACGTTGCCGTATACACACTTTCCAGGCGTGCTCCTTCAGCCACTCGGACACCTCACCAAATTTTTACTGCTTGAAGTGGCTTTCGGAGCACGCTGCGCGTGCATCTTGCCGACTTCATCGGTGGGCAGCCTCTCGGATACCGCACCAAATTTTTGTCTGTGGTTTAACGTGTTCAGCCAACACGGTGTTCGCTGCGCCGTTGCGCTGGAACGGGGCGTAATTTAGGGGAAAGCCCCGCCGCCGTCAACGGCTTTTTAGCCGCAGCGAACCGTTCGCACATTAAACGCACAGTTCAGGTGCTGAGGTCAGTGAACGGATTCCGGCGCGACCTGGATTTCCGGCAGATTGAGGAAGCCAAGGCGTTCACATTCGGAAACCACTTCATGGGTGGCTGCCGTGGTGCTTTCAACGAACAGCAGGAACTGCTCGACGGTGAGCCCCGCCTTGGTAAAGACGGTGTGACCCACAACGAGGCGTGGCAGGTTGTCATCGATGATGTCGAGGAACACCTTGAGGGACGGATATTGCATGTTGAGACGACCCAGTTCGGCCACCAGGGGCAGCAGCGATGAGGGGCGCACCTCCAGCTCGGATGAGAACAGCAGCCCTTCCTCTTCCACGAAGATCCGGCTCTCCTGGATGCCCTCGACGGACTGCAGGGAGACCATGTGGATGCCATGACACTGATCGCACACATAGTGCTCGATCCGGGCCTGTTGCAACCAACGCATTATCATTTCAGAGCTGGGGATATTCATCATTTTCACGACACGGTAGAGATCAAGGGGCGCAGTCTAAACCAATTTTCAGACAACCAAAAGCACACAGGCCGGATCCCCGTCGTCTCGCTTCTTTTTGACAGGCCCTGTGCCTATACTCAGCCATTCTCGTAGCGCACTCGCCTCCAAAGAGCCCGATGACCATCCAAGAAAAGTATCGCCTGCACCTCAAATCCCTCTCGGATGAACTGCTCGCCCTGCAAAAACCCATCCGCATCCTGGATGCCATCAAATGGCCCCGTCACCTGCAAAGCGACTTTCTGGCAAGTGGCGGCAAGGCACTGCCCGCCATCGACAGGCACTTCTATGAATCCCTCCCCCTGGGGTTCGATCCCCGCAACAAGTACCTTGAGCTCAAGGAGCTGAGGGACAGGATCCGCCGACGCCTCGGCCCCCAGGACGATCTCGGCCGGATCCTGCAAGAGACGGTGGATCAGTACATGGTGGTCATCGAGATGCTGCGCCAGCGCGGACAGCCGGACTTTCAGCGCTACAGTCAGCGGCTCTACGGCTCGGCAAGCGATCACCTGCGCGGGGATCGCAAGACCCTGAAGGAGCTGGGGGCCAGATTGTGCGACATCTTCTCCCTGCCCGGCGCCCGCCACCTGGTGCGCCCCTACCCCAAGGAGTTCGAGGGGGAAGCCGCGGTCGCGAGGTTGCAGGGCAAGCTGTCTAGCTACTTCAGCGACGGCACAGTCCAGGTCAAGCTCAGCGATGGCATCGTCTCCGATGCCGCCGCCGGGGGGGATTACATCAAGCTCAACTCCCACGCCCGTTTCTCGGAACTCGATCTGCAGGTACTTGAGGTACACGAAGGCTGGGTTCACGTCGGCACCACCCTCAACGGCCGTCAGCAATCTTACGCCACCTGGCTCGGCGCCGGCTCGCCCCGCATCACCGCCTGTCAGGAGGGGCTGGCGGTACTCATCGAGACCCTCACCTTCAGCTCCTTCCCGGACAGGGCCAAGCGCATCTCGGATCGGGTCATGGCCATCGACATGGCGGAGCGTGGCGCCGATTTCATCGAGGTGTTCCGCCACTTCGTGGCCAAAGGGGCCAGCGAGCACGACGCCTACAAGATCACCCAGCGGGTGTTTCGCGGAGGCATGGTCGAGGGGGGCGCCTGCTTTACCAAGGATCTCTCCTATGTGAAGGGCTATGTGGAGACGGTGAACTTCATTCGCAGCGCCGTGCTGGAGGGGGTGCCGGAGATCCTGCCCATGCTGTTCGTCGGCAAGGTGACCCTGGACGACATCCCCGTGCTCTATCAGCACTATCTGGAGGGGCTCATCGACGCCCCTCGCTACCTCCCTCCCATGTTTCGCGACCTCACCGGGCTCTACGTCTGGTTCGGCTTCGCCTCCGGCATGTCCCTGGTGGACATAGGCCGGGTACAGCAGCATTTTCGCCAGCTCTTCCACCGCCTGCCGGCGGCAGACCCCATCATCGCCCCTGTGGACATCGAGATCGACTGACCTCCACAGACAAAGAGGGCGCCAGATAGGCGCCCTCTTTGGTGTCCAGGCTGCACGAGCCAGCCACGGGTTACTTGAAGGCCCGTCCTTCCAGATAGTGCTTGCGGCAGAGCGACACATAGCGATCGTTGCCGCCGATCTCCACCTGCTCACCGTCGCGCATCACCTGCCCCGCCTCGTTGACCCGCGAGTTCATGTGGGCCTTGTTGCCGCACCAGCAGATGCTTTTTAGCTCCTCGAACTTGTCCGCCAGACAGAGCAGGTGGTAGGAGCCGGGGAACAGTTCGCCGCGAAAATCGGTCTTGAGACCATAGGCAATCACCGGAATGTCCTGCTCGTCGACGATGCGGGCGAGCTGGTAGACCTGCTCACGGGTCAGGAACTGCGCCTCGTCAACGATGAAGACATCGATGTGCCGCTTTGCGTGACGCGCCTTGACCATCTCGAAGAGATCGCAGCTGTCGCTGAACACCTCCACTTTCAGCTCAAGGCCGACCCTGGCACTGATGACGCCGGCACCGAAGCGATCGTCGATGGCGGGCGTCATGGCCAGCGGATACATGCCACGCTCCAGATAGTTGAAGTGGGCCTGGATGAGCTGGGTCGATTTGCCTGAGTTCATGGTGGCAAATTTGTAGTGCAGTGAAGCCATGATGGGGTTCCGAAACGGGAGTGATGGGGCGCATGCTAACCAAAGCCCCTGCCAAAACCAAGGGGCCCGCAGGCCCCTTGTTCTCTTATGCGACTGCCACGGCGCTATACGCCCGGGCTTTGCGCAAATGGTAACCGGAGAAGATCAGGAACCAGAGCCCGCTCACGGTGAAACCGGCCAGCGCGGAGTGCATCAGCCCCATCACCAGGTAGCCGAGCGCAGCGCCAAAGGCGATGGCCAGGGCATAGGGCAGTTGGGTCATCACGTGATCGATGTGATGGCAACCGGCCCCGGTGGCAGACAGGATGCTGGTGCTGGAGATGGGGGAGCTGTGATCCCCGAACACGGACCCTGCCAGTACGGCGGCCAGCATGGGCAGCATCAGACTGATGTCGCTGGCGGCCGCCATGTCGCCGGCGAGCGGCAGCATGATGCCGAAGGTGCCCCAGCTGGTGCCGGTGGCAAACGCCATGGCGCAGGAGAGCACGAAGACCACGGCGGGCAGCACTTCCACCGGCAGATTGCCATTGGCCAGGGAGGCCAGGTATTTGCCGGTTTCCACATCGCGCACTACGGCGCCGATGGTCCAGGCGAACAGCAGGATGTTGATGGCGGGCAGCATGGCCATGATCCCCTGCGGAGCCGCTTTCATCCAGTTGCTTGCCCCGAGCTTGAGGCGCATGGCCAGACCGATGGAGACCACCAGGCTGCACAGGGCACCATAGACCAGGGAGGAGCCGACGTTGGTATTTTCGAAGGAGCCGAGCACGCTGAACGGCAGCCCCTTGTCGGCCAGCACCGCAGCCCCGGAGTCAATCATGAAATAGACGGTGGCCAGGGTCAGGGTCAGGATGGGCAGCACCATGTCAATCATGCCGCCATTGCTCTCCTCCGGACTCTCCATGTCGAGCCCGATGGGGCGCCCCTTGGACTCGTCCCACAGCTTGCCCTCCAGTGCCCACTGCTCATGCTGGCGCATGGGGCCGATGTCGAGCTGGAAGGCGATCACCACCAGCACCATGATCAGGGTGAACACCGCATAGAGGTTCATGGGGATCATTTCGACGAAGGCAGAGATGGGGCTCTGGTCGGTCAGACCATGAGCCGCCATGATGCCGCCGACGAGGGCGATGATGTAGGCCCCCCAGGAGGAGATCGGCATCAGCACGCAGACCGGCGCGGCGGTGGAGTCCAGCAGATAGGCCAGCTTGGCGCGGGAGATCTGGAAGCGATCGGTCACCGGACGGCAGATGGCCCCCACCGACAGGCTGTGGAAGAAGTCGTCGATGAAGAAGGCGAACACCATCAGACCGGTCAGGGACTTGGCACCCTTGCGGGTCTTGGCGCGGCGCTCCGCCCACTCGGCAAACGCCCGGGTCGCACCGGAGACGCTCATCAGGCTGATGAGGCCGCCCAGCAGCAACATGAAGAGGATCATGTTGACGTTGTCACGATTGAGCGCACCGTCGACCCAGAAGATCCTGAGCACGGTATCGAGCATGTAATGCAGGGACGCAAGGGGAGAGAACTGGTTGAGCAGCAGGCTGCCTGCGACTATGCCCACCCCCAGCGACACCAGGACGCGGCGGGTGATGATCGCCAGCGCAACGGCCAGCAGGGGGGGAACGACGGACCAACCGGAGTCGGCGTAATGAACGATGTCCATGATCTCTTTGCACCTAAAGACAACAGGTGGAGATCTACCGAGAGGATCAAAGAAACAAAACCCATGGGGAGGGTATACTCCTCAGCCCCTTCAGGTAGCGCTCCATAGTGGATGACTATGGCAGTCCTGCACCTATTAGATGCAGAACCAGCAACCCGGTATGATGGCCTGGTCACTTCGGCGCCGACTCCTTTCATCGAGCATCGCAGGCATCACCCTCCGCTCGGTTACTCATAGGCAGCGCGCCTCTACTTAAAGGTATTCGCGGCACATTTTATCGAGCCACCGGGTGATAGCAAGTTTTTTGATTAAATTTCAAGGTTTCTGTGGCCCCCATATCTTTAAAGGTAGTCAAATGGTTCATCAAAGACTCCGCTGGCGATATTTTCATCTGACATGAATCCATTCGAAGATGTTGGCCCGTCAAACGGAAAAAAATATCCTTCATATCTATTTCAAGACTTAATTTATCAGCCTAATTAATTATTTTGGCAGGCTTGACTTGGTGCCAATCACCCCTATAAATTATCGAAAAACCAGTTCTTCCCTTAATATTTTGCTCGCGTGGTAGCCAATATGAACGAATTTCTGAAAGTGCTGTTGAATATCCGTAGCCTGCGTGCAGCTTGCCGCGATTTGACGCTGGAACAACTGGAAGAAGGCTTGGAAAAGCTCTCCGCCATCGTCGATGAACGTCGGCAAGATGAATCCGCCGAACGCCAGGCCCGTGAAGAACATCAAAAGAAAATTGCCGAATATGCCGAAATGCTGAAGGCCGCAGGGATCGATCCCGCCGAATTGGTCAACACCGTGGTGCCCGAGAATACCAAGGTCAGCAAACGTGCGCCCCGCCCCGCCAAATATCGTTATCTGGACAATGGCGTGGAAAAAACCTGGACCGGTCAGGGCCGCATGCCCTCGGTCATTGCCAAGGCCGTTGCCGAGGGCAAATCCGTGGAAGCCTTTGCCATCTGACAGCAATATCAGACCCCTTTCCACAGCAATAAAAAAACCTCGCAAGGCGAGGTTTTTTTATTGCCGCTTCGAGCGGTGGTCAGCCTCTGTCAGCCGCCTTGACCCAGAGGATCTCCGGGGTGCCCGACGATACCAGCAGGTATCGGGCGATGGTGAAAAACCAGTCGCTCAGCCGGTTGAGGTAGGGCAAAACGGCCGGATTCACCCGCTCTACGCGGCTCAACCCAAGCAGCAGACGCTCGCAGCGACGGGTCAGGGTACGCACCACATGTGCCTGGGCCGCCGCCCGCGAACCGCTCGGCAAAATAAAATTGCGCAGCACCGGCAACCCGGCACTGTAGGCATCGATCTGTTGCTCGAGCCTGTTCGTCCAAGCCTCGTTCACCTGCCACAGCGCATCCGTTTGTGATTCACTGGAAAATGCCAGCTCCCCCCCCAGATCAAACAGCTCCTGCTGCAACAATATGAGATCGGCCAGGAGTGTCGTCTCCCCGGCGGGTATTTCAGCCATCAACAAGCCTATTTGGGAATTCAGCTCGTCGATGGCACCATAGGTCTCGACACGTTTATCGTCTTTGGCCAGGGAAGTGCCATCGGCCAGTCGCGTGAGCCCCTTGTCCCCTTGCCTTGTATATATTCTCATTCCGACATCCTGTTAATAATGGGAATAATCATGGACTCGAGTCCATTGAGCTTTATCTCGTAGGCCAGTGCCAGAGACTGGCCCAGGGTACCGGCCGGAAAACCGCTTCGCGCCATCCATACCAGATAGGGCTCGGGAATATCGATGATGCGCCGCCCCTTGTATTTTCCGTAAGGCATCTTGCTGGCCAGCGTCAGCAAGATGCGCTCATCGCTGAGTCCATCCATATCAATCGATATTCAGGTATTTATGGGTCTGGATGGAGAGTCGCCAGTTACGGGCGATGCAGGTCGCCATGGCCAGCTCCGTGGCTCTGGCTTTCTGGCTGATGGGTTGCAGCGCAATCATCACATCGGGGCGCAGCCGGGCGGTGGCCAGCAGGGCGTCCAGCTCCTCGATATGGTGCTCGGTAGCCACCGGGTGCTTGATCTCGTTGGCCCGCTCCAGTGCAGAGACCAGCACCGGCAACCCACCCTTCATGCCGATCTTGGGGGAAACAGTCACCCAGGTCTGCTCATGGGTCAGCACCTCGCTGGTCCCGCTGGTTTCGATCTGCACCTGATAACCCGATGCCAACAGGGCCGAAGAGAGCTCGCGCAAGTCGTAGAGGCAGGGCTCACCACCGGTCAACACCACGTGACGGGCCCGGTAACCGAGCCGGGTAAAGCTGGCCAGAATATCTTCCGTGCTCATCTTGCTCCAGCCGTCGGACTCATTGGAACGATCGAGTACCTCGCCAGGGGCCACCTCACGCTCGGGGTCCACCACCCAGGTGTGGCGGGTATCGCACCAGGGGCAGCCCACCGGGCAGCCCTGAAGGCGAACGAAGATGGCGGGCAGGCCGGTAAATACCCCCTCCCCCTGGATGGTCTGGAAGATCTCGTTGATTGGGTAGTGCATCTTGGTCACGACTTGCTGCAAAAGGGGCGGATTATACCCCAAACCCGGGCTAGGCACAGGCTCAGGATCCGCTTTTCTCGCCCAGTCCGCTCTTCTCGTAAAGTCTGGCACGGATGCCGCTCTTGTCAGCCAGATAGTGATCCAGGCCACGGCGACGCAGCTCGCAGGCCGGACAGGCCCCGCAACCATCTCCCTGGACACCGTTGTAGCAGGTGAGCGTCTGGTGACGCACGGTATCGAGGTGACCGTAATGATCCGCCAGCGCCCAGGTTTCGGCCTTGTCGAGCCACATCAGGGGGGTTTCGAAGCGGATGGGGCGATCCAGCCCCAGGGAGACCGCCTGATTGAGCGCCTTGACGAATTCGTCGCGGCAATCGGGATAACCGGAAAAGTCGGTCTCGCACACCCCGGTGATCACCGCTTCGGCGCCCACCTGATAGGCATAGATAGCCGCCAGGGTCAGGAACAGGATGTTGCGTCCCGGCACGAAGGTGTTGGGCAGGCCGTTCTCCTGAAGCTCGAAGCTCACCGGTATGTCGTCCCGGGTCAGCGCCGAAATGGCCAGCTCCCCGAGCATGGTCACATCCATTACCTTGTGGGCGGCGATCCCGAGCGCCGTCGCCAGATGGCGGGCGGTGTCAATCTCCGCCCGGTGGCGCTGGCCGTAATCGAAGGTGATGGCATGCACTTCGTCATAGCGGGCCTGTGCCTGCACCAGACAGGTAGTGCTGTCCTGCCCGCCACTGAAGACCACGACGGCTTTTTTCATGTTTTTCACTCCTCTGGGCAACTCAACGGCGGCGGCCTTGTGCAAAGTCATGCCACTGCCGGTTCAAATGGGTAAACAGGGTCATCAGCGGGGCGAAGCGCTCAGGCTCTCCTTCCCACCGGGACAACAGATGGTAGCCCGCTTCCAGGGTGGACAGTGCCTCCTCAAAGGGCTTCTTGCGAATGGAATATTGCCCGGCAATGGCGCCGAGGGTGATCCGCGGCAACCCGAGCAGTGCAGGCGAGCTGTGCAACATGCGATAGGCTTTGCGCCAGGTGCCATCGAGGAGGATGAAGTGGGCTCGCACGGTGCGCCCACGCCTCAGGAGATGCTCCCTTGCCTCTATCAGGGTCAGGGCCTCCTCATCGGGCCACAGCACATAGCACTGGACAGCGGGGTCGGCAAGCAGGGCATTGAGCCCTTCATCGTCGGAAAAGTCCTCCCCAACATGGATGCGCACATCGGTCAGGGACGCCGCCAGCAACGCAGCCGTCCCCTTGGGGTGACCTACTTCGGCAGGGTGTTGCAGGATATGGAGCGCAGCCAGGTTCGGCACCCGCTGAATATAATCGCACAGGCACGCTTTGAGGGCCCGGGTACAGCGTGTACAGTATCGGCTCTCTTTGTCGTTGGGCTGCTTCATGTTGTCAGGAAAATCGGGTCTGCTCTGGGTCATCGCGCTTTCGCTCGTCACTGCCTTGCTCTTTTTCACCGTGCCAAATCATCAGCTCGCCTTCGATCGCGACCTGATCGCCCAGGGCGAAGGGTGGCGCATCATAACAGGCAATCTGGCACACACCAATGGATGGCACCTGCTGCTCAACCTGAGCGGTCTGGCCGTGCTCTACAGCCTGTTTCAGGAGTACCTGACGGGATGGCGCCTGCCCGTGCTGTTGCTGCTGCTGGGAACGGCGGTCGGACTCGGCATCTGGTGGGGCTGCCCGCAAACCCAGTGGTACATGGGACTCTCCGGCCTGCTGCACGGATTGTTCGTATGGGGTGCCATGCAGGACATCCGCTTTCGCCGTCACTCCGGCTGGCTGATGCTGGCGGGCGTCGCCATCAAGCTCGGGGTGGACTTTTACAGTGCCGGCGAGAGCCCTGT
The DNA here is from genome assembly GCF_040908115.1 of Aeromonas sp. R7-1. NCBI lineage: Bacteria > Pseudomonadati > Pseudomonadota > Gammaproteobacteria > Aeromonadales > Aeromonadaceae > Aeromonas > Aeromonas sp. R7-1. The sequence continues at coordinate 8,981 of NZ_JBFODD010000006.1, forward strand.
CTCCGCCTTGATCGGTGCCAGGGTGCACATCGAGTCACACTTCATCGGCGCACTCGCCGGCCTGCTGCTCGGCCTCTTCCCCATTCGTCTGGACGCCCAGGCCGTCCACTCCTGAGCTCCCCATAGGCAAGGCCAGCCCACGGCCAAAATGCAGCAGGCCGGATCTGGGATCCGGCCTGCGCTCATTCGCCCATGACGCCGTTACCGGCAAAGCTCGGCATTGATCGCCCCAAGCACGGCGGCGGGATCCGAGGACTGGGTGATGGGACGACCGATCACCAGATAATCTGCCCCCGCCTCCACCGCTGCCAGCGGCGTCATGACGCGGCGCTGATCGCCAGCAGCCGATCCGCTCGGACGAATACCCGGCGTCACCAGCTTGAATTCGGCTCCCAGCAGCCCCTTCAGCACACTCGCCTCTTCCGCGGAGCAGACCACACCATCCAGCCCGGCCGTCTTGGCAAGGGTGGCCAGGCGGATCACCTGTTCTGCCGGCGTCACATCCAGACCCAGGGGCGCCATGTCGGACTGCTCCATACTGGTCAGCACGGTTACCCCGATGAGCAGGGGCGCCTTGTCGCCGTATGGCAGCAACGCCTCTCTGGCTGCACGCATCATGCGTTCGCCACCGCTGGCATGGACATTCACCATCCAGACGCCCAGCTCCGCACTGGCCGCCACCGCCTTGGCGACGGTGTTGGGAATATCGTGAAATTTCAGATCCAGGAAGACGTCGAACCCCTTGGCCACCAGTTGGCGAACGAACTGGGGACCAAACAGGGTAAACATCTCCTTGCCTACCTTGAGGCGGCACTGGGCCGGTGAGATCTGCTCAATGAAGGCAAAGGCGTCGGCTTCGTGCTGATAATCCAGCGCGACCAGTACTTTGGGGTCTTGCATGTCACTTCCTATGGATTGTTATGCCACAGCCAGGCGCAGCAGAGCCGGGGCCCGGTTGCACGCTGGCATCTGAAATTCTTGGGTATCCGTGCTCGCCCGGGCGTGTTGGCCTCGCTGGCGTTTACTCCCCATCCAGCCCTCGGATCGGCTTGATGGTGCCCCACTGCCGGCAGGAAGGGCATTGCCAGAACAGCGAATGGGTGGCAAAGCCGCACTGACGGCACTTGTGGGTCGACTTGATCTTGATCTGCTCACCGACCAACTGTTGCAGCAGCTCCAGGCTCTCCTTGGCAGGCCCCTCCTCGGCACTGGCCAACTGGAAACCGACCAACTGATAGAAGCCCTTCATGGAGGGGTGGCGACGCAGTTGGCGCAGCACCAGGGCCCGGGCCTGGCTCAACCCATCGCGGGCCTCCACCAGATTGGCCAGCGCCAGGGTCACGCTGACCCCCGCATGATCCTCTACCGCTTTTTCAAGCAGCGGGATCAGCTCCTGACTGCGACCAAGCTGGCGATAGCAATCAAGCAGTTTTGGCATGGCTTCGGAGGCAAAGTCGATGTCCTGCTCGAACACCCGCAGGAGCTCCTTGGCCGCATCCTCGAACCTGCCCTCCTCCATCGCCAGATCGGCCAGCCGCAAGCTGGCGCGGGCACAGGCCGGGTGCGCACCGAGCGCACGCTTGAGCTTGGCGATGCCCGCAGGCTTGTCGCCATCGCGCAAGGCACTCTCCGCCTGTTCGCAATAGAAGTGGGATATGGGCTCGGCCAGCTTCTTGCCCTGGAATTTCTGCAGACGCACCGCCACGGCGATGGCATTGTCCCAGTCACGCAACTGCTGATGAATGATCAGGAGCTGTGCCAGAGCCGTCTCTTCGAAATCGCTGTCATCACACAGCTCTTTCCAGAGTGCTTCGGCCCGATCGAGCAATCCGGCAGCCAGAAAATCACGGGCCAGCTCCTGCAAGGCAAGCTGACGCTGCTCACGGGTCAGCTGACGGGCAACCAGGTTCTGGTGGATCTTGATGGCGCGATCGACTTCGCCCCGTTGACGGAACAGGTTGCCGAGGGAGAGGTGGGTTTCGATGGTTTCGCTGTCGACTTCCAGCAGCTGGATAAAGAGATCCACCGCCTTATCCGACTCGTCAGAGAGCAAATAGTTGAGGCCCGCCACGTACTGGCGGGAAAACTGGTTACTCTGTTGCTGGGTGTCCTGGCGAACACTCCTGCGGCCCATGTACCAGCCATAACCGGCGGCGATGGGCAACAGCAGGAAAAGCAGTTCAAGCATCGAGGGACATTATTCCTTGGCTGTCGACCGGGCAAGCTCCAACTCGCGAGATTGACGACGCATGGTTCGGTTCAGGGTGCGATTTTGCAGTTTGAGACGCAGGAACAGCAGACCAAATACCAGCCAGCCCAGCAGAAAACCGCCGGCGAAGAAGAACCCCAGCAACATGGAGAGCGAGAACTCCCCCTGGGCAATCAGGTAGTTGAACTGCACCAGCTGACCATTTTGAGAACCGATGGCAAGGGTCAGGACAAACACCAGCACCAGTGGAATGAGGGCCAAGATACGCTTCATGGGAGCTCCCTGTCTGTAGCGAATGAGTGACTGATTATCCTTAAAATCACAGGCAGACTCTAGCGCGAATGGGAAAAGAGTGTGAGAAACCCGACAACGGGCAGACTCCAGGCCATAAAAATGAAAAAGGCATACTCAGGTATGCCGTTTTCTGCATTATTCGATGATGTTGACGCGTTCGCGCAACTCTTTGCCAGGTTTGAAGTGCGGGACATATTTCCCGGTCAGTTCAACCTTGTCCCCGGTCTTGGGGTTGCGACCCACGCGGGGCGCACGATAGTGCAGCGAGAAACTGCCAAATCCTCGGATTTCAATCCGGTCGCCGTTTTGCAAGGTCGATGCCATCTGCTCAAGGATCTCCTTGATTGCGGCTTCGACATCCTTGGCCGGCATATGCATGCGGCTGGCTGCCAGTTGTTCGATGAGATCTGATTTGGTCATAAGGTTAAATCTCCTTCCCCGATCACATGCAATAATCATTTTGCCAAGATAAAAAAGGGCGGCGCAATGCCGCCCTTTTCTTGCATCAAGGATTACTCACCCTTGGCGGCTTTGAACGCTTCCATCATGGCATTGCTGAACACAACTTCTTCTTGTTGGTTCAGGCTGTCGATGGCAACACGCTCGTCAGCCTCGTCCTTGGCACGGACAGACAGGCTCACGGTGCGGTTCTTGCGATCAACGCCCATGAATTTGGCTTCAACTTCGTCACCAACAGACAGCACCAGAGTGGCGTCTTCTACGCGGTCACGAGCAGCGTCGGAGGCACGCAGGTAGCCTTCTACGCCGTCAGCCAGTTCGATCACGGCACCCTTGGCATCAACCTCGGTAACCTTGCCCTTCACAATAGCACCTTTCTTGTTGTCAGACAGGTACTTATTGAACGGGTCTTCTTCGATCTGCTTGACGCCCAGGGAGATGCGCTCACGCTCCGGGTCCACTTGCAGAACAACGGCTTCGATTTCGTCGCCCTTCTTGAATTCACGCACGGCTTCTTCGCCCTGGTTGTTCCAGGAGATGTCAGACAGGTGAACCAGGCCGTCGATGCCGCCATCCAGACCGATGAAGATACCGAAGTCAGTGATGGACTTGATCTTGCCGGAAACACGGTCGCCCTTGGCGTGAGTTTCGGCAAACAGCTGCCACGGGTTGGATTTGCACTGCTTCAGACCCAGGGAGATACGACGACGCTCTTCGTCGATGTCCAGAACCATCACGTCAACCACGTCGCCAACGTTGACAACCTTGGACGGGTGGATGTTCTTGTTGGTCCAATCCATCTCGGATACGTGTACCAGGCCTTCCACGCCTTCTTCGATTTCAACGAAGCAGCCGTAGTCGGTCAGGTTGGTCACGCGGCCAGACAGACGGGTGGTCTCCGGGTAACGCTTGGCGATAGCAACCCAGGGATCTTCGCCCAGCTGCTTCAGGCCCAGGGATACACGGGTACGCTCGCGGTCGAACTTCAGAACCTTGACAGCGATCTCGTCGCCAACGTTGACGATTTCGGAAGGATGCTTAACGCGCTTCCACGCCATGTCGGTGATGTGCAGCAGGCCGTCAACACCGCCCAGATCTACGAATGCACCGTAGTCGGTCAGGTTCTTGACGATACCCTTAACTTCTTGACCTTCTTGCAGGTTGGCCAGCAGGCTTTCACGCTCGGAGGTGTTCTCGGTCTCGATCACGGCACGACGGGAAACAACAACGTTGTTGCGCTTCTGGTCCAGCTTGATGACTTTGAACTCGAGTTCTTTGTTTTCCAGGTGAGCGGTGTCACGGATCGGACGCACGTCAACCAGAGAACCCGGCAGGAAGGCACGGATGCCGTTCAGTTCAACGGTGAAACCACCCTTGACCTTGCCGTTGATGATACCGATAACGGTAGCTTGCTCTTCGTAAGCTTTTTCAAGCTGCAGCCAGGCTTCGTGGCGCTTGGCTTTTTCGCGGGACAGCTTGGTTTCGCCGAAACCATCTTCGATAGAGTCCAGAGCCACGTCAACGGAGTCACCTACGTTGATTTCCAGCTCGCCCATGGCGTTCTTGAATTCTTCAGCCGGGATAGCAGACTCGGATTTCAGACCGGCATCAACCAGTACGAAACCGTTCTCGATAGCAACGACAGTGCCCTTGACGATGGAACCTTGACGGGTTTCAACGGCATTCAGGGACTCTTCAAAGAGTTGAGCAAAAGATTCGATCATTGTTTATGTCACAAATGAAACATCCACTTGCAATCCGGCACAAGCGGGGTTGTTTTAAATTATCTGCGCCATCCTTGGTGCAGACGACTGACATCAGTTTGCGCTGACATCACCAAGTTGTTGCTCTGCATAGGCAAGCACCGTTACCAGCACTTCATCTATGGTCATGGACGTTGAGTCTACAACAAGAGCATCTTCCGCGGGTTTCAGGGGAGCGACGGCGCGATTTCTGTCGCGATCGTCACGTTCCCGAATCTCGGTTAAAAGACGCTCAAAGTTAACATCAAAGCCCTTATCTTGCAACTGCTTATAGCGGCGCTGGGCCCGCTCCTCGGCGCTGGCGTCGAGGAAAATCTTCACATCCGCCTCGGGGAAAACCACGGTGCCCATGTCACGACCGTCGGCGATGAGACCGGGGGCTTGGCGAAATGCTCGCTGACGGCGCAGCAGGGCTTCACGTACCCGGGGAAACGCCGCGATTTTGCTGGCCGCGTTGCCCACTTCTTCAGTACGAATGGTGCGGGAAACATCCTCCCCTTCGAGGATCACCTTGACCAGCTCCCCTTCTACCTGGAATTGCACATCCAGATTGGCGGCCAGGGGAACCAATGCGGCTTCGGAATCGAGCTCCACATCGTGATGCAGGGCTGCCAGGGAGAGCACCCGGTAGATGGCACCGGAATCGAGCAGGTGCCAGCCCAGTTTTTCAGCCAGCAACTGGCACAAGGTGCCTTTTCCTGCTCCACTTGGGCCATCAATAGTCATCACTGGGGCCATCTGAGCCATAACGTTTCTCCTGCGCACTCGGCATCTTGACTGGTTGCACACATCCCTGTCGGGATGGGGTAATGGGCGCCGATTATACCCGAATGCGCCGTCGCTGGCAGTTGTCAGGGCACACAATTGCGCAAAAGTCGTCGCGATTGCACCTATTCTGACCAATCGGGTTAACCCACTTCTCACGCAAGGTTTTGTTCTTATGGTTGTTCCGAACAATGCGCGCTAAACTGGCCGCCCTTTTTTAAGCAGCTGTAGTCAGGAGCAACCATATGAGCAGCGTTACCCTCGTGGCCAAATCCAAGTTGCCGACCCCCTGGGGCACTTTCACGCTGGTTGGTTTTCAGGAAACCGGCACGGGCAAGGATCATGCCGCGCTGGTGATGGGCGATATCGCAGACGGCGAACCCGTGCTGGGACGCATTCATTCCGAGTGTCTGACCGGGGATGCCCTGTTCAGTCTGCGTTGTGACTGCGGCTTCCAATTGCAGGCCGCGCTGGAAAACATCGCCAAGGCGGGCCGCGGCGTCCTGCTGTATGTCCGTCAGGAAGGGCGAGGCATCGGCTTGCTCAACAAGATCCGGGCCTATCATCTGCAGGATCAGGGGGCCGATACCGTGGAGGCCAACGTGGCGCTTGGCTTTGCCGCCGACATGCGCGACTACACCATCTGTGCCGACATGCTCAAGGCGCTCGAGGTCAAGTCCCTGCGCCTGATGACCAACAACCCGCGCAAGTTGAAGGCGATGGAATCCTTTGGCATCCCGGTGGCGGAGCGCGTGCCCCTTCAGGAAGGTCGCAATCCCCACAACGAGTTTTATCTCTCCACCAAGGCAAACAAGCTGGATCACCTGTTCAAGAAATAAGGTTGCATCCACCTTGTCAGCATACGCCTCCAGATTGGAGGCGTTTTTATTGGTGATACCACTGAATCATTCAGTATCTGTAGCGTAATGATTAGACACATCCCCTTGCGCCAGCAAAAAATCCCGCAACGCTCGGTTCGCCATGGAGAGCGGATCCCCCCGTCGCCAGGCGACGCAGAGATCCAGGAAGATGGGGGGTGAAAAAGGGATGCCGGTGAGGGCCGGCTCCTCTTCCAGCGCCATGCGCAGGAAGGTGGTCACGGCGAATCCCTGACGCACCACCGCCTTGAGCAGCGGGATGAGATTGCTTTCGAACGCGATGTCAGGCTCTACCCCCAGCCCCTGCGCCAACACCTCCATGTGCTCCCTGTGGTAGAAGCCTCGCCGGAACATGGCGAGCTCCTGGCCGAAGAACTGTGGCAGCGAGACCGACGCAGCGCCGCGCAGGGGGTGCTCCTCCCCCACCACCATCAGCATCTCTTCCCGCAGCAGTTGCGCCCCCTCGAGGGTCGGTGGCAGATCGCTGGTGATGAGGATGGCGAGATCCAGACTGCCATCCACCATGCGGCTGAGCAGCTCCCGGGTACCCGCCTCCTCCACCCGGATCTTCAAGCCGGGGTAGCGATGCTTGAACGCCATCAGGATTGGCGGGAAGTAATAGGAGCCCATCATGTAGGGGATGCCGATGCGCACCTCCCCCCGCTCCAGCCCCTTGAGCTCGGCCATCTCGGCCTCGGCCTGGTGCATCTGGCGCAGCAGCCGTTCGGCGTGGCGACAGAGGACCTCTCCCTCCGGGGTGAGGCGCACGCTGCGATCCTGTCGGACAAACAGCCGCAGATCGAGCTGCTGCTCCAGCTTGGCGATGGCCATGCTGACAGCAGGCTGGGCCACGTTCAGCCACTGGGCCGCCCTGGTGAAGGAGCCGGCATCGCGCACCGCCAGCAGGTATCCGAGCTGTTTCAGATCCATATCAATTTCATTTATCAGGGTAATAACTTAAATATATTATATTTATACGTTTCGTCGCACTACCCTGCACAAAAGTCGTCGGGACAACTCCATATGATCGAAGTAGGCAGTCGCGAATGGATACGCGCCACCCTGGCTCTCAGCCTGGGCTCCTTCCTGGTATTCCTCAATCTCTACCAGACCCATCCCCTGCTGCCACTCCTGGCAGAGGTTTTCTCCGTCAGCGCCCTGTCCGCCAGCTGGACGCTGGCAGGCTGCACCGCAGGGCTTGCAGGCTCCCTGCTCGTCTGTGCCCGTCTGGCTGATCGGTTCGGACGGCGGCGGATCATGCTGTGGACCCTGGCGGCCGCCATCCTGCTCTCCCTGTGCATCCCCTGGGTCACCCACTTTGATGTGCTGGTGAGCCTGCGCATCCTGCAAGGCGTCCTGCTGGCAGGGCTGCCCGCCACCGCCATTGCCTACATGGGGGAAGAGTTCAGCAAACGTGCCCTCATCGTAGCCGTCGGCGTCTATATCGCGGCCAACTCCCTGGGGGGCATCGCGGGCCGGGTGGTCGGCGGTCTGCTGGCTGGCTGGTTTGGTGGCTGGCAGCACACTTTCCTCGGTATCGGGATCATCAGCCTCGCCCTGCTGCCACTGGTCATCTGGCTGCTGCCCGCCCAGCGCTGCTTCGTGGCCGTGGAGGCAGCGCCTGGGCAACTGCGCCGCGCCATCCAGAGTCACCTTGGCAATCCCCTGCTGGTGGGGGCCTATCTCATCGGCGGCCTCAACTTCATGGTCTTCCTGAACCAGTACAGCTATCTCACCTTCCTGCTGGCCAAGGCCCCCTTCTCCCTGCCGACCCAGTGGCTCGGCATGCTGTTTCTGACCTACCTCACCGGCACCGTCGCCTCTTCACTGAGCGGCCGCGGGGCCCATCGCTGGGGAGCACATCGTCTGCTGCTGGCGGGAATAACCTTGATGGCACTCGGCAGTCTGGCCCTGCTGCAGGGGAGCCTTGTCGCCATCATCGGGGGATTGCTTGTCTCGAGCTTCGGCTTCTTCCTGGCCCACGCCTGCGCCAGCGCCTGGGTCGGCCAGCACGTGGAGCACAACCGGGCGCTCGCCTCGTCGCTCTATCTGGTGGGGTACTACCTGGGGGCCAGTCTGGGCGGGCTTTATCTGCATCCCTTCTGGGAGCAGGGGGGGCTCTGGGGTCTGGTACTCGGCATCGAGCTGGTGTTGATGATCACCGCGGGGTTGAGCCTCTGGCTCGGTCACTTGAAAGGACGTGTGGCGCCCGCTTGTGCGTTGACGCCACAGGATCAGGCTCCCGTCAACGGGCCCTCCCCTCACAGACCGTCATAATAGTCCGCCGGTACCGGCACCACGGCGCCGGTGCAGAGCTCTTCGTCGATAACCTCGTCAAGCGGGCGCAGATGAAACTTGATCTGCCCAGAGGGCAGCATCAATCCTATATCCGGATTGCGTCCGTCATCGATGTTGCCGGTCTTGAAGGGGACATCGGGATGCGTCGCCACCAAGGCCGTGAGCGAGGACACCACCAGCTCGATATGTTCGAGCCCGGCCTGATGGCTTCGGCCCGCCTTGGGGGCGGCCAGTTCGATGCAGGGGACAGTCACCTGCTCCCAGCAGACGGGCTGGTGCAAGCGATAGGTGGCGATGGGACGCCCGCCTATCATCCCCTCAACCAGCAAGACTCCGTGGGCGGCCAGCACCGCTTTCAACTCCAGATATTCCGGCAGGGTGGCAGCGCGGTAGCAGAGGTGATCCACCACGGGGGAGCCATTGACTCCCATGACGGCACGCATTTCCGTGAGCAGTTGGCAAACAAATGGGGCCATTGGCCCCAGTGTGGAATCCAGGGGATGTGACATGATCACCATTTCTTCTTGGGTTGGAACAGGACGTCCAGTTCGTCCGTCTCTTTGTCCTTGATGTTTTGCAGCTCCTTCTCGCTGTGCTGCTGCAGGTGTTCTTCCAACTGGCGCATCCCCTGACGCATGTCCTCTTCCCGCGCCAGCAGGTAGGGATCCTTGTCGGTGACATTGGCCAGCGCCCCCAGTCCCTTGGTGTAGAGCTGGCGGCAGGTGCCGTACTGCCCCTGGATCTGGGCATCCATGGCCCGCTTGAGCAGGTTGGCGATGTTGATCTTGAGCTGCATCAGCTCGAGGCGGCGATCCTCCTGGGCAAAGCCCTGGGGATCTATCTTGCCCTTGTTGTGCTCGACCCGCAGCACGGCCCGCATCTTCTTGGCCAGTTGCAGCATCTGGATGGCCTGGCGGTCGGACTCCGGCGTCTTGAAATGCCCCTCGTCCTGGCTGCTGTAGTTCTCCTGCACGTTCTTGATCTGAAGCTGGACGTCGGCGATGCGCTGCTTGACCTGCGCATTGGGCATCACTAGCGCGATGGCACGGTAGGCATCCAGGATCCGGTGTTGCAACAGCAGCACCATGTTTTTGGAAAAGGGCACCAGGTTGACGTTCAGCAACACCTCTTCGGTCTCGTCTGCCACCGCCTTGTGACGGGCAATGGCCTGGCGCTTGTCCGATTCGGCCTTCTGCTTGTATTGCTGCACCACGTTATAGGCGATGACCAGAAACAGGAGTGCGCCGATTGACAGCAATATCAGGGTTAAAATCATAGGGTGTTCACACTCCAGTCCCAATCCAATTGCGAGATCCTACAACAGCTTAGCCTCATAGGGTAGCGCCCAGATCCCGTATTGCCTCACAAGAACGCTCGCAGGCGGTGACCGCATCCGGTGCGTCATGCTCCATATCGCCCGCCGCCCCCATTACTTGAGGCAAAAACCCTTCGACTGCAGGAATCCCAGCATGAAGGGCCTCGCCTCCTTGCCCAGGATCCCCCTGATCTGCCCGCTCCAGGTCTGATCCTTGTTGTTGCTGCTGCGGGCCTGGTAGTAGTCGTGGATCTGCCCGTCGTACCGGGCAAGCAGGGCGCGGTCCAGGGTGGCAGGATAGCGGTTCTCGTGCACCACCAGCGCCCGGGGCAGCCGCGGTTTTTGCTCCGGCCGCTGGGCGGGATGGCCCAGGCAGAGGCCAAACAGCGGGATCACCTGATGGGGCAGACCCAGCACCTCGCTCACCTCGGCCGGATTGTTGCGAATGCCGCCGATATAGACCCCGCCCAGCCCAAGTGACTGGGCCGCCAGCAAGGCATTTTGCGCCATCAGGGCGCCATCGATGGCCCCGATCATGAGCTGCTCCACAAAGCCGGTGCGGGCCTCCGGCACTATCTGGCTGTGACGATGGTAGTCGGCACAAAACACCAGAAACTCCGCCGCTTCGACCACATAGGCCTGATGGCCGGCCAGCTCCGCCAGGGTGGCCCGCAACCCCTTGTCGGTGACCCGGATGATGCTGTTGGCCTGGAGGAAGCTGGAGCTCGCGGCGCTCTGGGCGGCGCTCAGGATCTGATCCAACTGCTCTGCGCTGACGGGCTCTGAGGTGAACTGGCGAATGGAGCGATGGGAAAGAATGAGATCGATGGTCGGGTTCATGGTACCTCCGGGATGAAGGTCACACTCTACCCAAAAAAAGCGGGGGGCCCAAGGCCCCCCGTCACCCTCAAGGGGCAGGATAGACATAGGGGGCCTGCAACCCAAGCGGGAACCCCAGCGCCCAGTAGAGCAGCAGGAAGCCCGTCCAGCTCACCAGGAAGGCCAGGGAGTAAGGCAGCATCATGGAGACCAGGGTGCCGATGCCTGTGCTCTTCACATACTGTTGGCAATAGACCACCACCAGGGGGAAGAAGACCATCAGCGGGGTGATGATGTTGGAGGCGGAATCCCCCACCCGATACGCGGCCTGAGTCAGCTCGGGCGAGATCCCCACCGCCATCAGCATGGGCACCAGGATGGGGCTGATGAGGGCCCACTTGGCGGAGGCCGAGCCCACCACCAGGTTGACGGTAGCCGTCAGCAGTATGATGCCGACGATGGTCACCTCTCCCGGCAGCGCCAGGGCGTGAAGCACCTCGGCACCGGAGAGCGCCAGCAAGGTACCGAGGTTGGAATCCCCGAACGCCTTGATGAAGAGGGCGCAGAAGAAGGCCATCACCATGTAGGAGCCCATCTTGTTCATGGTGGCCGACATGGCGTCGATCACATCCTTGCCGCTCTTGAAGCTGCCGGCGACAAAGCCATAGACGATCCCGGGCAGGATGAAGAGCAGGAAAATGAGGGGCACGATGGACTTCATCACCGGTGCGGCGAAGGTGGTGAGGGAACCGTCCGGTGCCCGCATCGGCGAGTCGCCGGGGGCCAGCGCCAGCCCCAGCAGCACCACGGCCGCCAGCATGGCGAACCCGGCCCAGTTGAAGGCCCGGCTCTCCTGGGCGCTGTAACGACCCATCTCGTCGGCGCTCTCCAGATCCTCGTTGAGGGGCACTTGCTTGAGGCGCGGCTCGACAATCTTCTCGGTGACAAACCAGCCCACGCAGATGATCAGCAAGGAAGAAGCGCCGGTGAAGATGATATTGCACAGGGTGTTGACCATGTAGTCAGGGTCGAACAACTGGGCTGCAGACTGGGTGAACCCCTGAAGCAGCGCATCCCCGCCGGAGGGCAGGAAGTTGGCGGCAAACCCGCCGGAAACCCCGGCAAAGGCTGCGGCAATCCCCGCCAGCGGGTGACGACCCGCCGCATGGAAGATGATGCCGCCAATGGGGATCACCAGCACATAGCCCGCATCGGCGGCGGTATGGCTGACGATGGCCACCAGGATCAGCATGGGGGTCAGAAAGCGCGCCGGCGTCACCTTGAGCAGCTTCTTGAGCCCGGTGTTGATGAAACCGGACTGTTCAGCCACCCCGACCCCCAGCATGGCCACCAGCACGATGCCAAGGGGAGCAAACCCGGTGAACGTGGTGACCATGCTGGCGAGAAAGTCCGCCAGCCCTGCCCCGGTCAACAGGTTGTTGATGACCACAGCCTCTCCGGTGCGGGGATTGACCAGATCGAAGGAGAACTGGGAGCCTATCCAGGAGCCGACCCAGACGATCAGCAAGGCATAGAGGAAGAGCATGGCGGGATCCGGCAGCTTGTTGCCCGCCTTCTCCACCCCGTTCAGAAAGCGGTTCAACCAGCCGTTGGGAGGGGCCGGACGCTCGTTCACTGCAGCTTGACTCATTATGGTGATACTCCATTACCAAGGAATGAGCGCGCATACTAGCGATAACGTCTAATGGATCCCATGATATGAGACAAAAATTCGATTAATTATGTTTAATTTGGCATCTCACACTTCATAAATGGGAGATGCCGCACATTTATCGACAACTTGCTCAATGGTTTGCGAGGGGATAGCGACCCAGCCGGCACTGTACTGCGAACCCCGCTGCCGCCACCTCTTCCGGGGTCATGGGACGGCTGAACAGAAATCCCTGGAAGACGTGGCAACCCTGGGTCTGCAGGGCCGCGAGCTCGTGCTCCTCCTCCACCCCTTCCGCCAGGATCCCGAGCCCCAGACTGGTGGCCATGGCCACCGTCGCCCGGATCACCGGCAGGTTGAGCCCCACCACGAAGGAGCGGTCCAGCTTGATGGTGTCGATGGGCAACCGGTTGAGGTAGGCAAGCGACGAGTAGCCCGTCCCGAAGTCGTCGATGGCAATCTTGATCCCTTGCTCGCTCAGGGCGTCGAGGATCTCGATGCACCCCTTCATGTCGAGCATCAGCACCGTCTCGGTCAGCTCCAGGGTCAGCAGCGCCGCCTCCACCGAGAATGCCTCGAGCAGTTGGGCCACCAGCTCCGGCAAACTGGCAGAGAGCTGGAAGCCCGAGAGATTGACCGACACCGGCACCCTCACCCCGTCCTGTCGCTGCCACTCCCCCATCTGGGCCAATGCGGTGGAAAGCACCCAGCTTCCGATTTCCCGGATGAGCCCCATCTCTTCGGCCAGCGGAATGAACTCCGCCGGCGACACATGGCCGAGCACGGGATTGTACCAGCGTACCAAGGCCTCGAAACCGATGACCCGACCTTGCGCCACATCCACCTGGGGCTGATAGCGCAGGCTGAGCTCCCCCCGACCGACGGCCTTGGCCAGAAACTGCTTGAGGGTCAGCTTGCGATGCAGGCTCTGCTGCATGCTGGGGGTGAAGCGCTGCCAGCGAAGCCGCCCCATCTGCTTGGCCTGGTACATGGCCATGTCGGCACGGGTGATGAGGTTGTCGCCGTCATCCGCGTCGTCCGGGTAGATGGCGATGCCGATGCTGCCGCCGATGGTGACCTCGGGGACACCACTCAGCTGCAGTGGCTTGCTCATCTGGGAGAGCATGAGATCCGCCACCTCCTGGGCCCGATCGCTCGCCTGGTTGAGGGGCACCAGGGCGGTGAACTCGTCCCCGCCAAGGCGCGCCAGCTCCACGTCCCGCGGGCAGATCTGCTTGAGCCGTCCGGCGACCCGCTCCAGCAGGCGATCCCCTGCCTTGTGGCCGTAGTTGTCATTGACCAGCTTGAAGTTGTCCAGATCCATGAACACCAGGGCAAAGCGCCCCCCGAGGCCGCAATAGGCTTCCAGGGATTTCATCAGGCCGTAGCGGTTGAGCAGCCCGGTGAGGGAGTCGTGCCAGGCCAGGTGGCGATGCTCCAGCTCTTCGAGCTTGCGATCCGTGATGTCCCGCATGGTCAGCAGGATCCGCGCCCCCTGCTGGATATGGCGAAACTGGTACTGGAACCAGCGCATCCCCTTCTGGGTGCGACACTCCCCTTCGGCCACCACTTCGTCCAGACGGGAGAGGCGACGATAGAAGGCCTCGTCCGCACCGGAGAAGATCTGGGGCAGCGTCAGAATGCCGGTGCCAAAGCACATGTCGAAGTGATGGTTGCCGCTCTCGAGGCGCCCCTCGTTGTCAAAGAGACAGGCCAGGGTGTCGCCGGTGGCGAGGGAGGACTCCTGATAGAGGGTGTCGGCATCGATGACCGCTTCCGCCATCATCATCTGCCGTCCGGCAAGCTGGATTCCGGAAAGACGCAGATAGACCTGCTTCTTGACCCCCTTGGGTGAGAGGGTCCACCACTCGTTGTAACTGCGCTCCTGCTGGAAATCGCCGAGATAACGCTGCAGCAGCAGATCGATGGCGGCGGCCATGTCGGCGGAGAAATCCCGGGACTTCAGCTCGGCCAGGGAGCTCGCCTCCCAGAGCCCGAGGGCAGCATCGTTGGCCCAGTAAATATGATGACGCTGGATGTCATAGACCCAGACAGGCGTGTGGAGGACATCCATCACGGTGAGCAGGCGTTCGTCTAGCGTATTCATGTTGAGTGATGATTCATGCTGAAAGCTCATGGTCGAACCAGTCGCTTGCGCCCCCTGACAGGAGCATTCACGCTGGTACAAAATCCGTTCCGGCCCATAATCGGATAACAAACGGATGAAAAAAAGGCCGAAATCATATGAAAACGCTACATGTGATCCCCATGGTACGAAGAAATGGACTCACACTGGTATTGTTGGGCATGGTGATAACCATTGCTATGATTTTTATACTTTTTTTTCTTCGTGAACAACTACTAATCCCCGCCATTTCCCTCCTCCTGGCGGGCCTGATGACAATTCTTGTCGGGGTCTGGAAACTGGGTGAGCCTCATTTTAGTCTCTCTTTATGTCAGGACTGCCTGCAATACCATCACAAGTACGGCGGCTGGATCCTGAAATGGAGAAATATTCAGCGAATTGACCAACCACGTATACATTTGGGGTGGGATCTGGTGGAGCTGCCCTACATCGGTCTGAAAATAAAGGATTACGACGCTTTTTTGACGCTGATCACACCCCGGCTCGCCGTCCGTCTGCTGACCGAGCAGCGCGCCGTGCTGATGCAGGCCATGCGAAGCGAGCGCTCCGACTGCCCGACCGGAGGGTGCGGCAGTGGGCTCCTGGGAGAGGGACTGCTGGAGGAGAGCCGCTTCTGCTCACCCGCCGGCCAGCGCTATGAGGGGGTGATCGCCATGCTCGGCAACCGGATGGCACGGCTGCGAGATCTGCTGGGGTACGATCTGCTGGTGCCCGACAACAGCCTGGACAGATCCCCGGAAGATTTCGTCCATCTGCTCCAGCAATACCAGCGCGAGTCGAATCTAATCCAGATCAATTAAACGCCGGATTGCGCTTGCCAAGCCCGGTGACTCTTCATAAGGTCACTGGCTTGTTACAGTCAGAACACCCCCTAAAACCGCTATGAAGTACATCGAAGAGTTCTATCTGTTCGTCAAGGTGGTGCAAGAGGGCGGTTTCTCCCACGCCGCCGCTGCGCTGGGCATGCCGACCGGCACCATCAGTCGACGTATCTCCCAACTGGAAGAGCAGCTCGGATGCAGCCTGCTGCACAGATCCACCCGCAAGCTGCGTCTCACGGACGAAGGGCTGCGCTATTACGAGCGCCTCTGTACCCCCCTGGCGGAAATAGAGCAGGCCACCGGCGAAATCCGGGGTGAGGAGACGGACATCAGCGGCCTCATCCGCCTCGCGGCCCCCATCGCCCTGTCCAACACCATCCTGGTCGACATGCTCGCGGACTTCGGCCTGCGCTATCCCGGGGTACAGTTTGACATCCGCCAGTCCAACGATCATGCCCTCCAGGCGGATCAGGACAGGGACCTGGTCTTTTTCAACGGCGAGCTTCCCCAGACCCTGCCCAACGCCCTCTGTCTGGGTCACATCCAGTACGGTCTGTTCGCATCCCCCCTCTATCTGGAGAAGATGGGGGTGCCCTCCCACCCGACCCAGCTGGAAGAGCACGATCTCATCTACTGCTGGCCCCACCAGCACTGGCAACTGAGCGGGCGGGACGAACAGACGGTCTGCATCAAGCGCACACCCCGCCTTTGCATCGACCAGACCCAGGCCGCCGTGCGAGCAGCCCAGCGCCACCTCGGCATCGTCAACGCCCCGCAGCACTATGTGCACCCCTTCCTGCAAGATGGTCAGCTCGTCCCCGTCCTGCCGGACTGGCAGTCGGGAAAACGTCCCTTCTACATGCTCCATTGCCAGCCCCGGTTCACCCCGTTGCGTGTTAAGATGTTCGCCGATTTCGTCGAGAAGCACTCCGAGCGCTATCGTACCCGCCAGCAGAACGATCAATTTTCACCGGCGCAGCCGCTGCCCGTTGCATCTGACGGCTGATGACCCACACTTAGCGCAATCCTCGTTGCACAGGTCGGCTAACACTATGAATGTATTGATATGTGATGACTCCGGGTTCGCGCGCAAACAGCTGGTGCGCGCCCTGCCCGCCGATTGGGGTGTCACCTTGCACCAAGCCGCGGACGGACTGGAAGGGGTCGAGCAGATCCTGATGGGGCACGGGGACCTGATCTTTCTCGATCTCACCATGCCGGAGATGGACGGATATGGGGTTCTCGAGACCCTCAAGCGAGAGGGGGTGCGCAGCAAGGTGATCGTGGTCTCCGGCGACATCCAGCCGGAAGCCCATGAGCGTGTCATGGCCCTTGGCGCCCTCGATTTCATCAAGAAGCCGGCCTCCCCGGACACCCTCCTTGCCCTGCTCAAGCGCCACGGTCTGTGGCAATCGGCCACCCAGGTGACGGCCATCCAGCCCCAGCCCGTCGCCAGCCACCAGGCTGCCCAGAGCAGCATCCAGTTCACCCCCGAGCTGCGGGATGTCTATCAGGAGCTGGCCAACGTCGCCATGGGCCAGGGGGCGGATCTGCTGGCCCGCCTGCTCGGCGCCTTCGTGCTGCTCCCCATCCCCAACGTCAACGTGCTGGAGGTCTCCGAGCTGCACATGGCGCTCTCGGCCGCCGCCGAGTCGGAGACGCTCTCTGCGGTCTGCCAGGGCTTCATCGGGGCCGGGATCGCCGGGGAGGCCCTGCTGCTGTTCCACGATGCCAGCTTCCAGGACCTGGCCCGCCTGATGAACCATCAGGGGGAGCTGGATCACGGCGCCGAGCTGGAACTGCTGATGGACACCGCCAACGTGCTGATCGGCGCCTTCTTGCGCGGCTACGCCAACCAGCTCGACACCCCTTTTAGCCAGGGTCACCCCGTGGTGCTTGGCCAGCACAGGCCCATTCAGGATCTCATTCGGACCAACCAGAGCCGCTGGCGCCGCACTCTGGCCATCGAGATCAACTATCGGGTACAGGGCTATGCGGTGCAGTGCGATCTCTTGCTGCTGTTTACCGAAGATTCCATCGCCACCATGAACAACAAGATCATGCACATGCTGTGACCGTCCCGCGGCAGCAACCACCAGGAGTGACCATGGACATTCGGGAATTTCATTGGCTGATGAACATCGTCCAGAATCTGGACGTGGGGCTGGTCGTGCTCGACAGGGAGTACCGGATCCAGGTGTGGAACGGCTTCATGGAGAGTCACAGCGGCCGGTTGGCAGGCGAAGTGCGCGATCAAGGGCTGTTCTCGCTCTTCCCCGATGTGGACAAGGCCTGGTTCGAGCGCAAGGCCAACATGGTGTTCAAGCTCAACAACCGTGCCTTCAGCACCTGGGAGCAGCGCCCCTACCTGTTGCGCTTCTCCAACTACCGCCCCATCACGGGATCGGCCCTCTACATGTACCAGAACCTGACCCTGGTGCCGCTGGCCGACTTCGCCGGAGAGGTCACCCACCTGGCCATCATGATCTATGACGCCACCGACGAGGCCATGCTGATCACCGGCCA
Source organism: Aeromonas sp. R7-1 (assembly GCF_040908115.1). NCBI lineage: Bacteria > Pseudomonadati > Pseudomonadota > Gammaproteobacteria > Aeromonadales > Aeromonadaceae > Aeromonas > Aeromonas sp. R7-1. The sequence continues at coordinate 26,946 of NZ_JBFODD010000006.1, forward strand.
GCGCCAGGGATGACCGACCCTGCCATGACAACAAGGGCGCCCGATGGCGCCCTTGTTGTTGCGATGGGGAATGGCGTCAGCCACTCAGGTACTCGGTGAAGGCGTCGATCACCTCGTCGATGTCATCGTCGGTGATCTGCAGGTGGGTCACCAGCCTGAGCTCCCCGTAGCCGGAGAAGAGAATGCCGCGCTCCTTCATGAAACCCAGCAAGGTGGCGGGATCCCCCTGGGTCAGGCGCAGGAATACCATGTTGGTCTGCACCTCCCCCATGTTGAGTGTGATGCCTGGCAACGCGGCCAGCCCCTCTGCCAGACGCCTGGCGCGGCGATGATCATCCGCCAGCCGGGCAACGTGCTGATCCAGCGCGAACAGGGCGGCCTGGGCCAGGATCCCTCCCTGGCGCATGCCGCCCCCCAGCATCTTGCGCAGCCGTCTGGCGCGGGCGATGAACACAGCCGATCCCACCAGCAGGGAACCCACCGGTGCCCCCAGTCCCTTGGAGAGGCAGACAGAGATGCTGTCAAAAGGCGCCGCGATGGCGGCCACCGGCTCCCCGCTCGCCACCACCGCATTGAAGAGGCGAGCCCCGTCCAGGTGCAGCTTCAGCCCCTTCTCGTCGACGAATTCGCGCATGGCGCGCAGGTAGGTCAATGGCAGCACCTTGCCGTTATGGGTATTTTCCAGGCAGACGAGGCGCGTCTGGACGAAATGGGGATCATCGGGAGCGATGGCCCCTCGCACATCCTCGATGGCCAGGGTGCCGTCCGCCTGCATGGGGACCGATTGCAGGGCCACCGAGCCCAGCACGGCAGAGCCCTGGGCCTCGTAGCGATAGATGTGGGAGGCCGCCCCCAGCACGGCCCCTTCCCCACGCTGGCAGTGACTCATCATGGCCAGCAGGTTGGACATGGTGCCGGAGGGCACGAACAGGGCCGCCTCCTTGCCAAGCAGTTCGGCGCCGCGGCGCTCCAGCGCATTGATGCTGGGATCTTCCCCATAGACATCGTCTCCCACCTCGGCATGCAGCATGCTCTGGCGCATGGCTTCCGTGGGCTGGGTCACGGTATCACTTCGTAAATCGATATAGCGCATGTCATCCTCCTGATGCAGGACGATGACATTAACCAGCCGACACCCGGCTGGCAAGAAACAGCAAGCGGGAATGTGAGCCCGGCGGCTCACCAGGGCAGCGACTGACCCTGCAGATCCACGAAACGGCCCGAGTGCGCCGGCGTCAGTGTGGTCATCAGGTCCAGCAGGCGGACGGCGACCTCGGCGGGATCCTGCAGCAGGGCGGGATCCATCTCCTGAAGAAAAGGTTGCTGCATGGGGGTATTCATGAGGCCGGGATGCACGGTGATGACACCGGCGCCGGGAAAACGTCCGGCCCACTCACCCGCCAGGATCCGGGATCCCATGTTGAGGGCGGCCTTGCTCATGCGGTAGCTGTAGTGGCACATGGCCTCCTCGCCCCCCTCCTCCAGGCTTCCCGCCCGATCCGAGAGGGTGCAGAGCCAGAGCGTGCTCTGGGGCATCATGCGCCGGCTGAGGTTGGCACCAAGGGCCAGGTGGGGCCAGGCATTGGCCAGCAGACTCTCTTCGAGCCATTGGGGGGTCACCTCCTCTACCCGCCGCTCCGGCATGTGGGCAAGATCATGGAGCAGGCCTATGGTGTTGATCACCACCGTCGGCAGGGTGGTGCTGTCATAGAGGGTGAAGAGGGCCTCAAAAGAGAGCGAGTCCACCTCCTGCAGCGGAAAGTAGCAGGCGGGATCCAGCCCCCTGGGCAGTTGCCTGCCCGCCAGCAACCACTCTTCTCCTCGTCTGGCCAGCTCCCGTGCCAGCGCACTGCCCAACCCGCCACTGCCCAGGATCAGATAGCTCATCTGCGTGTCCTTGGATTTGATCACTGCTTAGAGGGTATCAGAAGAATGGCGGACTGCCGGGAGCCCCCGTCAGGCTCAGGCCTCGGCCAGATGGCGCCCAAACTCCCGCGCCCGGGCCAGGTCCAGAAAACCGTCCGCCTGCTTGTGGCTGCGCAGGAACTGGTAATAGGCGAGCAGGGTCACCAGTTGCTCCTCGTCCGGCATGGGCTTTCCCGGACGGGTCTCCTGCACCAGCGCCCCCGCCGCCGCCAGCGCGTCCCTGTCCACCACCTCGGCCTGACGATAGAGATACCCGCAACCGGTGGCGAGCCACTCCAGCGAGCAGTTGGCCCCCATGGCAATCTGGTTCGCCTTGCCAAGGCCGGGCTCGGCCCCTTTCAGATACTTGCGGATCAGGGCTTCACTCAACCCCACCTTGCGGGCAAAGGCGCTCACGCTCCCCTCCCCGATCAGGCTTTGCAGCCTGGCGGCAAATCCTTCCATCACCCCTTCTCCTCTCACTGACACCGGGCTCTTGACCCGTCGGAGTCAGAACCATAGTTCGAATTCGCGAAGGGGGCATTATTGCCTTGTCCGCCGGAAGAGACCAAGATGCTGGCACATGATATTGCCCCTTTCTTTTCGCATTTTTATCTCCAGAGGAGTCACCATGTCCGTATCCCGTCTGGCCCTGCACGAGCAAGGCCCCACCTTTTCCCGCCTCATCATGGGCTACTGGCGCCTGATGGAGTGGCAGCTTTCCCCCGCCGCCCTGCTGGACCTGATGAAATATCACCTTGATCTCGGGGTCACCACCATCGATCACGCCGACATCTACGGTGGCTACCAGTGCGAGGAGGCCTTCGGCCATGCCCTGCGCCTGGAGCCCTCCCTGCGCGATCGCATGGAGATCGTCAGCAAGTGCGGCATCGCCCTCACCGCCAATCCGGCCCACGCCCTGAATCACTACAACACCGGCAAGGGACACATCGTCGCCAGTGCCGAAGCCTCCTTGCAAAAGCTCGGCACCGATCATCTGGATCTGTTGCTGATCCATCGCCCCGACCCCTTGATGAACGCCGACGAGGTGGCCGACGCCTTCATCACCCTCAAGCAGGCAGGCAAGATCAAGCACGCCGGGGTCTCCAACTTCACGCCCCACCAGTTCGCCCTGCTGCAATCCCGCCTGCCCTTCCCCCTGGTCACCAACCAGCTGGAGATCTCCCCGCTCCATCAGGAGGGGACGCTGGATGGTGCCCTGGATCAATGCCAGCAACTGCGCATCAAGCCCATGGCCTGGTCCTGCCTTGGCGGCGGGCGGCTGTTCCATGCCCCCGACTATGCCCCGCTGCGGTCGGAACTCGAGCAGATCCGCCAGGAGGTGGGCGCCGACTGTCTGGAGCAGGTGGTCTACGCCTGGGTGATGATGCTGCCGAGTCAGCCGCTGCCCCTCATCGGCTCCGGCAAACGGGAGCGGATCGCCGCCGCCGTGGCAGCCGAGTCCATTGAGCTCACTCGCCAGCAGTGGTTCCGCATCCGCAAGGCCGCTCTGGGTTATGACGTTCCCTGAGTCTGCACCAGACCCTGAAAACAAAAACGGCATGGAGGATACCATGCCGTTTTCCGTTATCGAGACGATTCAACGATGGCGCTGGGGGCGACCACGGGGTGCATCCGTCTTCGGTTTGGCCTGATTGACCGTGATGGTGCGGCCGCCGACCTCGGTGCCGTGCAACTCGGCGATGGCCTTCTCGGCCTCGCCATTGACCGGCATTTCAATGAAACCAAACCCCTTGGACTGACCGGTATCGCGGTCGATGATGATATCGACCTTGTCTACCTGCCCAAATTGGCTGAACACGGTTGTCAGTTCGTCGGCCGTCATCCGGTACGACAGATTACCTACGTAAATCTTCATGCCATCCACTCTCGATTCAAGGTGCCTTATCTATGCATCCACCGACCTGGGAGTAAGGGCACAACCCCCCTGCCGGACCAGCCACGGCATCATGCCATGGCACTTCCAGCTTCGTATCCCAAGTCCTTGATCTCTTGGGCTATCGGAGCAGGAAAGATCAAATCGAATCAGAGGCAGTATCTGAGCATTGGGATGAATTGTCGAGAAAATAGTCAGATCGGGTGCAGCTCGGCCAGCAATGTGCCGAGGGCACGACGCCCATGCCAGGCACGTTTGAACCCGAATCGATAGACCCCGGGGGCCACTTCGTGAGTCCCTTCCCGGGACAACCCGAGCAGGCTGGTGGCCGTCGCCAGGGTCACCTCATCCAGCCCGAGATCCAGGCTGAAATCGAGCCACTGACCATCGTGTCCCACCTTGCGATCCCGCTCCATGCCCACCAGCACGGCTCTGGGCAGGGCCAACGCCCGGTCTTCGCCGCCATTGAGCAGATAGAGATGGCGTTCATCCCAGGCAAGCTCCGCCAGACGCCAGCGCTGCCAGTTGCGCGGCAACACCATCATCACCAGCACGATGCCGCCAAAGACCACCCCGACCCAGGGCAGCAGGCCCATGTCGGGATATCCCAGCCAGAGGGCGGCCACCACAGTGGCGAGACTCGCCAGCAACAGGCAGATCATGACCCCGTAAAACCGCCGGGCCGGGGGCATCAGCCAGCTCACGTTCTCTTGCGCTGCCAGCTCACTGACTCTCATCTTCTCTTCTCCTTCTGTGATGCGAACGGCCTTGCCGTCGCTGCGTTGCCGCGCATTGTGCGCGAGCGACGCGCCGCGATGCAACCGCCACCGCGACACGGATGACGGCCAGCCGCCACTCTTGGTATGCTTGGGGCTGTCTGAGCCCGCACTGGGCGCCATCCCGGGAGTCCCATGTTCGCCACTGCCCTGCTCTTGTCCGCGAGCACACTCTATGCTGAGGCCATCGGCGGCTACTCCGCCGGCTGCCTGAAAAATGCCGTGGCCCTGCCCCTCGAAGGCCCTGGTTATCAGGTGATCCGCACCAAACGGCTGCGCTATTACGGCCACCCCGACCTCATCCATTACCTGCAGCATCTGGCCAACCAGACCAGACTGGCCGGCATGCCGGATCTCTATATCGCAGACCTCGCCATGATGCACGGGGGACCCTTTACCTCAGGTCATCGCAGCCACCAGACCGGCCTGGATGCCGACATCTGGTTCAGGATGGCTGACAGGCCCATCAGCCGCTGGGAGCAGGATGCCCCCAGGGAGTGGGCGCTGATCGACGAACCCAGCTACCGGATGCTGCCCGGCCGATTCGGCCCCAGGCAACTCAATCTGCTGCGCCTTGCGGCTGATCGCCCCGAGGTGGCGCGCATCTTCGTCAACCCCGTCATCAAGGCCGAGGTGTGCAAACAGGCACCCGGTGAAGCCTGGGTCGGCAAGCTGCGCCCCTGGGTCGGCCACTTCAGCCACTTTCACGTGCGCCTGCGCTGCCCGGCAAACAGTCCGGACTGCCAGCCCCAGGCTCCCATTCCCCCCGGCAATGGCTGTGGGGAGGAGCTGGCCTCCTGGCTCAAGGACAAACCCCAGCTGCCCAAGGTGTCGATGAGCTACCGCGCCCCCCTCTTACCCAGGCGTTGTGAGGGCTGACCACAAGCTGTTATGGTGAACCTATTTCCGAGAGAAATATCAATGGAGAACAACAAGATGGCCACTTCACTCTGGCAGCGTGGTACCCGTGCCCTGCTGACCCTGACCCTGCTGCTGGGTTTGACCGGCTGCGGCATGAACACCATTCCGACCCTGGATGAGCAGGTCAAGGCGAGCTGGGGACAGGTCGAGAACCAGTACCAGCGCAGGGCCGATCTCATTCCCAACCTGGTGGCCACCGTCAAGGGGTACGCCAGCCACGAGCAGGAGACCCTCAAGGCTGTCACCGATGCCCGTGCCCGAGTCGGCAGCGTGCAGGTGAGTGACCCCTCCCAGCTCAAGGCGTTCGAGGCGGCGCAGGAGCAGCTCTCCAGCGCCCTCTCCCGGCTGATGGTAGTGGTCGAGCGCTACCCGGATCTGAAGGCCGATCAGCAGTTCCTGACCCTGCAGGCCCAGCTGGAAGGCACCGAGAATCGCATCGCGGTGGCCAGACGGGATTACATCGAGGCAGTACGCCAGTTCAATACCGAGATCCGTACCTTCCCCGGGGTCATCTGGTCCAAGCTGCTCTACTCCGATCTGGAAGCCAAACCCACCTTCAGCGCCAAACCCGGTGCCGATGAGGCGCCCAAGGTCAGCTTCCAATGAACGTGATGAGACGCTGGCTGGCGCTCTGTCTGCTGCTCTGTGCCACGGCGCTGCATGCCGCCCCCGATTTCCCGGCCCTGACCGGGCGGGTGGTGGACGAGGCCAATCTGATGTCCCGCAAGCAGGCCCACCAACTCGCACAGCAACTGGCCGTCTTCGAGAAGCGCAGCGGCGTCCAGCTGGTGGTGGTCTCCATCGACACGCTGGCGGGGGATACCATCGAAGAGTACGGCTACCAGCTCGGTCGCCACTGGGGCATCGGCCAAAAAGGCAAGAACAACGGCGTTCTGCTGATCATCGCCCAGGACGAGCGCAAGGTGCGCATCGAGGTGGGTTATGGCCTGGAAGGTGCCCTGCCCGACGCCATCGCCGCCAATATCATCCAGACCCGGATCCTGCCCGCCTTCAAGCGCGGTGACATGGTGGCCGGCATCCTCGCCGGCAGCCAGGGCATCATGCAGGCCCTGGCCGGGGAGTATCAGCCCGTGGACAACACCAGCAAGGCCGACAAGCAGGGAGGTCCCTGGCTCTTCATCCTGGTGGTGATTGCGATGATCGTGCTGCACAACCTGCGCGGTGGCGGCGGTGGGCCGGGAGGACGTCGCCGGGCCGCCTACATGGCCGGTGGATTCGGTGCCGGCTCCTTTGGCGGCCGCACTGGCGGTGGTGGTGGCGGTTTCAGTGGTGGCGGCGGCAGCTTTGGCGGCGGCGGTGCATCTGGCGGTTGGTAATCAGGGAAAAAGAGACAACAAGATGATTTCGAAACAGTTTTTCCACACCTTGCAGGCCAGGGTTCGACAGGCCGAGCAGGCCACGGATGCCGAACTGGTCACCGTGCTGGCCCCGGCCAGCGATGGCTATCGCTATATTCCGACCCTGTGGGCCGCCCTGCTCGCCATGCTCACCCCCCTGCTGGTCTTCCAGCTCGGCTTCTGGCTTGGCTGGTACGAGATCCTGCTGGTGCAGTGGTCGGTCTGGTTGCTGCTGAGCCTGCTGTTCCACTGGACGCCCATCAAGATGCGGCTCATCCCCCACAAGGTACGCCGTCACCGGGCCGCCCTGATGGCCCGCCTGCAGTTTGTCGAGCAGGGACTTCACCGCACCCGGGACCGGCTCGGTGTGCTTATCTTCGTCTCGGTGGCGGAGCACTATGTGGAGATCCTGGTAGACGACGGGATCGCCCAGCACATCGACAACACCCAGTGGCAGCAGATCATCGACGACTTCGTGGTTCGGGTACGCAACAAGGAGGTCGAGCAGGGGTTCCTGGAGTGCGTGGAGCGCACCAGCGCCATTCTGACCGACGCCTTCCCCGCAACCCGGGATCAGAACGAGCTGCCTGACAGCCTGATCATTCTCGACAAGCCCTGAATGGGCTTAAAAAACCAGCATTCTGTTCAAGGGATAGGCACTCGATAAAGATTATGAAAAATAAGGGGAAAAGTGGTTGACCCAGGCAGCCCTTTCCCCTAAATTACGCCCCGTTCCAGCGCAACGGCGCAGCGAACACCGTGTTGGCTGAACACGTTAAACCACAGACAAAATTTGGTGCGGTATCCGAGAGGCTGCCCACCGACGAAGTCGGCAAGATGCACGCGCAGCGCGCTTCGAAAACCACTTCAAGCAGTAAAAATTTGGTGAGGTGTCCGAGTGGCTGAAGGAGCACGCCTGGAAAGTGTGTATACGGCAACGTATCGAGGGTTCGAATC
>NZ_JBFODD010000060.1:0-20251 GCF_040908115.1 Aeromonas sp. R7-1
ACCATCGGCCACGTTGACCACGGTAAAACCACCCTGACCGCCGCCATCACCAACGTGCTGGCCAAGCACTTCGGTGGTAAAGCTTTCGCCTTCGACCAGATCGACAAGGCACCGGAAGAGCGTGAGCGTGGTATCACCATCAACACCTCCCACGTAGAATACGACACTGCAACCCGCCACTATGCCCACGTAGATTGCCCGGGTCACGCCGACTACGTTAAAAACATGATCACCGGTGCTGCCCAGATGGACGGCGCAATCCTGGTAGTAGCAGCGACTGACGGCCCGATGCCGCAAACTCGTGAGCACATCCTGCTGGGTCGTCAGGTAGGCGTTCCGTACATCATCGTGTTCATGAACAAGTGCGACATGGTAGATGACGAAGAGCTGCTGGAACTGGTCGAGATGGAAGTTCGCGAACTGCTGTCCGAGTACGACTTCCCGGGTGATGACCTGCCGGTAGTACGTGGTTCCGCACTGAAAGCGCTGGAAGGCGAAGCTCAGTGGGAAGAGAAGATCCTGGAACTGGCTGGCCACCTGGACACCTACATTCCGGAGCCGGAGCGTGCCATCGACCAGCCGTTCCTGATGCCTATCGAAGACGTCTTCTCCATCGCAGGCCGTGGTACCGTAGTTACCGGTCGTGTAGAGCGCGGTATCGTCAAGGTTGGTGAAGAAGTGGAAATCGTTGGTATCAAAGATACCACCAAGACCACCTGTACTGGCGTTGAAATGTTCCGCAAACTGCTGGACGAAGGTCGTGCTGGTGAGAACGTTGGTGCACTGCTGCGTGGCGTGAAGCGTGAAGACGTAGAGCGTGGTCAGGTACTGGCCAAGCCGGGCACCATCAAGCCGCACACCAAGTTCGAATCCGAAGTGTACGTGCTGTCCAAAGAAGAAGGTGGTCGTCACACTCCGTTCTTCAAGGGCTACCGTCCGCAGTTCTACTTCCGTACTACCGACGTGACCGGTACCATCGAACTGCCGGAAGGCGTAGAGATGGTCATGCCGGGCGACAACATCAAGATGGTTGTTACCCTGATTGCGCCGATCGCGATGGACGACGGCCTGCGTTTCGCCATCCGTGAAGGTGGCCGTACCGTAGGTGCTGGTGTTGTAGCCAAAGTTATCGCTTAATCTTGGCTTACATAAATAAAGCAAAGCCCCTATAATAGGGGCTTTCTTATGCAGGGGCGTAGTTCGAATTGGTAGAACAGCGGTCTCCAAAACCGATGGTTGCGGGTTCGAGTCCTGCCGCCCCTGCCATATACCTCGTCTCGTACGGGGCTTTTGTGTCTTTGGTTACGTCAGATACAGGTGGGTTGTATGAGTGTTAGTTCTGAGGGTCAGGGCGGAAGCAAGGATACCCTGCTTTGGGGCCTGGTTTTCATCATCCTGGCGGCCGCTGTAGTGGGCAATTACCTGCTGAGCGACGTTATTGCTGCCGTCCGCGCCCTGGGTGTGGTCGTTGTCATCGCTGCTGCCGGTGCAGTGGCCCTGCAAACCACCAAGGGCAAGGCAACACTGGCGTTTGCCCGTGAGTCTCGCCTGGAAGTCCGCAAGGTCGTATGGCCGACCCGTCAGGAAGCCATTCAGACAACCCTGATTGTGCTGGCGGTGACTGCCGTGATGGGGCTGCTGCTGTTCGTGTTGGACGGCGCCTTGGTCTGGTTGGTCAACCTGATTACCGGTGTGTAAGGATAAGCCATGACTGAACAACGTGAACAGCGTATGAGATGGTATGTCGTGCAGGCATTTTCCGGCTACGAAGGCCGTGTTGCCAAATCCCTGCGTGAACATATCAAGATGCATGGCATGGAAGAGCTGTTTGGTGAAGTGCTGGTCCCGACCGAAGAAGTGGTCGAGATGCGTGCTGGCCAGAAGCGCAAGAGTGAGCGCAAATTTTTCCCGGGATACGTCCTGGTCCAGATGGTGATGGATGAAACCACATGGCACTTGGTACGCAATGTACCACGTGTAATGGGTTTCATCGGCGGTACCTCCGATCGCCCTGCTCCTATCTCCGATAAAGAAGCGGATGCCATCCTCAATCGTCTGCAAGATGCCCACGACAAGCCGCGTCCGAAAACCCTGTTTGAACCGGGTGAGATGGTCCGGGTTGCCGATGGTCCGTTCGCCGACTTCAACGGTACCGTTGAAGAGGTGGACTACGAAAAGAGCCGCGTGAAGGTCTCCGTACTGATCTTCGGCCGCTCAACGCCGGTAGAACTGGATTTTGGTCAGGTCGAAAAAGGCTGATTAATCTCTGTACGTTTAACGGTTGTCAGGGGCAGCGATTATCTCTATAATTCGCTGCCCCTTTATTTGTTGGGGAGCCGTTTGCAGGAGCATGTCTCCGAGGCGTTAGAACCCATTTTTGAGGTATTATTGTAATGGCTAAGAAAGTCACAGCTTATATCAAGCTGCAAGTTAAGGCTGGCAGTGCTAACCCCAGCCCTCCCGTTGGTCCTGCTCTGGGTCAGCACGGTGTGAACATCATGGAATTCTGTAAGGCATTCAACGCTCGTACAGAAAAGCTGGAAAAAGGTTCTCCGACTCCGGTCGTGATCACCGTTTACAGCGACCGTTCCTTCACCTTCGAAACCAAGACTCCGCCCGCTTCCTTCCTGCTGAAGAAAGCCGCTGGTATCCAGTCTGGTTCCGCCAAGCCGAACAAAGACAAGGTTGGTAAGGTGACTGTGGCTCAGCTGCAAGAAATCGCCAAGACCAAAGAGCCGGATATGACTGGTGCCGATCTGGATGCAAAAGTACGTTGCATCGCCGGTTCCGCTCGTTCCATGGGCCTGGTAGTGGAGGAGTAAGACAATGGCTAAACTGTCCAAGCGTATGCGCGTTATTCGCGAAAAAGTTGACGGTACCAAAGAGTACTCCATCAACGAAGCCATTGCCCTGCTGAAAGAACTGGCTACCGCCAAGTTCGTTGAAAGCGTTGACGTTGCCGTTAACCTGGGTATCGATGCTCGTAAATCCGACCAGAACGTACGTGGTGCAACTGTACTGCCGCACGGTACCGGTCGTGACATCCGTGTCGCCGTGTTCACCCAGGGTGCCAATGCCGAAGCCGCCAAGGCTGCCGGTGCTGAACTGGTTGGTATGGACGACCTGGCCGAGCTGGTCAAGAAAGGCGAGATGAACTTCGACGTCGTCATCGCATCCCCGGATGCCATGCGTGTTGTTGGTCAACTGGGTCAAATCCTGGGCCCGCGCGGTCTGATGCCGAACCCGAAAGTGGGTACCGTCACTCCGAACGTAGCCGAAGCCGTCAAGAACGCCAAGGCTGGTCAGGTTCGTTACCGTAACGACAAGAACGGTATCATTCACACCACCCTGGGCAAAGTTTCCTTCAACGAAGTTCAGTTGAAAGAGAACCTGGAAGCTCTGCTGGTTGCCTTGAAGAAGGCCAAGCCGTCCTCCGCCAAGGGTGTATTCATCAAGAAAGTCAGCATCTCCACCACCATGGGTGCCGGTGTTGCCGTAGACCAAGCTTCTCTGGAAGCTCAGGCCTAATTGATGGGTTTTACAAGGCGCAAAATTTAATCTATAATTTTGCGCCTTGATTGGTTGGGGGTTTCGACCTCCGTCCAAGACCGCAGGAGGCTGCAAAGCCTTAATGTTTCCTGCGTAGACGGTGCCGGAAACCCAGCGAGAAAGATTCTTTCTCTTCTGGAATCCTGCTACCGCATCGTTCCCCTCTGTTGTAAAGGTAGGGGGGATGTGTCAGTACTGGGTCAATAGACCCGGATTCAATCCAGGAGTTAAGCCAATGGCATTGGGACTCGAAGACAAAAAGGCAATTGTTGCTGAAGTCAACGAAGCTGCCAAAGGCGCTCTTTCTGCAGTTGTAGCCGATTCTCGCGGCGTCACTGTAGAGAAGATGACCGTCCTGCGTAAGACCGCTCGTGAAGCTGGTGTGTATATGCGCGTTGTGCGTAACACCCTGCTGCGTCGCGCGGTAGAAGGTACCGAATACGAGTGCCTGAACGACGCATTTACCGGTCCTACCTTGATTGCTTTCTCCAACGAACACCCGGGCGCTGCCGCTCGTCTGTTCAAAGAGTTTGCCAAAGCGAACCAAAAGTTCGAAATCAAGGCTGGCGCTTTTAACGGTGAGTTTATCGCCGCAGCACAAATTGATCGTCTGGCCACGCTGCCGACTTACGAAGAAGCAATTGCGAAGTTGATGGCTACCATGAAGGAAGCCTCTGCTGGCAAGCTGGTTCGTACTATCGCTGCTGTTCGCGACCAGAAACAAGCTGCTGCTTGATTCTCGCCTATCTAGGCTGTTTGAGTTTATTCAACATCAGGAATTTTTGTCATGTCTATCACTAAAGACCAAATCATCGAAGCCGTTGCTTCCATGTCCGTAATGGAAGTTGTTGAGCTGATCGAAGCTATGGAAGAGAAGTTCGGTGTTTCTGCCGCTGCTGCCGTCATGGCTGGCCCGGCTGCTGCTGAAGCAGTAGAAGAGAAGACCGAGTTCGACGTAGTTCTGACTGCTGCTGGCGCCAACAAAGTTGCCGTCATCAAGGCCGTTCGTGGCGCTACCGGTCTGGGCCTGAAAGAAGCCAAGGACCTGGTAGAAGCTGCTCCGACCAATCTGAAAGAAGCCGTGTCCAAGGACGAAGCTGAAGCTCTGAAGAAAGAGCTGGAAGCTGCCGGTGCTTCTGTTGAGATCAAATAATCTGCATTTATGTAGATTAGCCTGATAAAACAGGCTAAGGCTGGTGAATCTTTATTCACCAGCCTTTTTGCGCTGTAGACTGAGAGTATTTCACACCGTTCACGACTCTCGGTGCACCAGCAATCCGGACCGCCTCATCGTCCGGGCCAACACAAAACGGTGTTGAGACAGAGCTGTCCCGTGGGGACAGAGTGGGTCACTTATCAGCGAGCTGAGGAACCCTATGGTTTACTCTTATACCGAAAAAAAACGCATACGTAAGGACTTCGGTAAGCGAGACCAGGTACTGGACACGCCTTATCTGTTGTCCATTCAGCTGGACTCCTTCAAGCAGTTCATCGAGGCTGACCCGGAAGGTGAGTACGGCCTAGAAGCCGCCTTCCGTAGCGTTTTCCCGATCACCAGTTACTCCGGTAGTGCTGAGCTTCAGTATGTCAGCTATCGCCTGGGTGAGCCGGTATTTGACGTAAAAGAATGCCAGATCCGTGGAGTGACCTACTCCGCGCCGCTGCGTGTCAAGCTTCGTATGGTTCTGTACGACCGTGAAGCAGCTGCCGGCACCGTCAAAGACATCAAGGAACAAGAAGTTTACATGGGCGAAATTCCGCTCATGACCGAGAACGGCACCTTTGTCATCAATGGTACCGAGCGGGTCATCGTCTCCCAGCTGCACCGCAGCCCGGGGGTCTTCTTCGACCACGATAAAGGCAAAACACATTCATCCGGTAAGGTGCTTTATAACGCTCGCGTTATCCCCTACCGTGGCTCCTGGCTGGACTTCGAGTTCGATGCGAAAGACAACCTGTTTGTCCGTATCGACCGTCGTCGCAAACTGCCAGCCTCCATTATTCTGCGCGCCCTGGACTTCAGTTCCGAAGAAATCCTGGCCACCTTCTTCGAGACCATCGGTTTCGAAGTCAAGGATGGCAAGTTGATGATGGATCTGGTGCCCGAGCGCCTGCGTGGCGAGACCGCGACCTTCGACATCATTGCCAATGGCGCCGTGGTGGTTGAAACCGGTCGTCGTGTCACTGCCCGTCACATCCGTCAGCTGGAAAAAGACGGCATCACCCAGATCGAGGTGCCGGTAGAGTATGTTGTTGGCAAAGTTGCAGCCAAGAACTACGCGCACCCGCAGACTGGTGAGATGGTTGTCACTGCCAACCAGGCGCTGAGCCTGGAAGCGGTTGCCAACCTGTCCCAAGCCGGCTTCAAGCACTTCGAGGTTCTGTTCACCAACGAACTGGATCACGGTGCCTACATGTCCGAGACCCTGCGTATCGACTCCAGCTCCAGCCGCCTGGAAGCCCTGGTCGAGATCTATCGCATGATGCGTCCGGGCGAGCCGCCCACTCGCGAAGCGGCCGAGCAGCTGTTCGAGAACCTGTTCTTCTCTTCCGAGCGTTACGACCTGTCTACCGTAGGTCGGATGAAGTTCAACCGCCGTTTGGGTCGTGAAGACGAGACTGGCGTTGGCGTGCTGACCAAGGACGATATCGTCGAGGTCATGAAGCGCCTGATCGACATCCGTAACGGTAACGACGAAGTGGACGATATCGACCACCTTGGTAACCGTCGTATTCGTTCCGTCGGTGAAATGGCCGAGAACCAGTTCCGTGTCGGTCTGGTCCGTGTCGAGCGTGCGGTGAAGGAGCGCCTGTCTCTGGGCGATCTGGACACCCTGATGCCGCAGGATCTGATCAACGCCAAGCCGATCTCCGCCGCGGTCAAAGAGTTCTTCGGTTCCAGCCAGCTGTCCCAGTTCATGGACCAGAACAACCCGCTGTCCGAAGTGACCCACAAGCGCCGTATCTCCGCGCTGGGCCCGGGCGGTTTGACCCGTGAGCGTGCCGGTTTCGAAGTTCGAGACGTACACCCGACCCACTACGGTCGTCTGTGCCCCATCGAAACGCCGGAAGGTCCGAACATCGGTCTGATCAACTCGCTGTCCGTGTATTCCCGCACCAACGAGTACGGTTTCCTCGAGACCCCGTACCGCAAGGTGATCGACGGTGTGATCACCGACGAAGTGGATTACCTGTCTGCGATTGAAGAAGGCAAGTACGTGATCGCACAGGCCAACGCCGCGACCACCGAAGATGGCCGTCTGAAAGATGAATTGATCCCGTGCCGTCACAAAGGTGAGTCCACCTTTATGAACGCCGACCAGATCCAGTACATGGACGTGAGCCCGCAACAGATCGTCTCTGTGGCAGCGGCCCTGATCCCGTTCCTGGAACACGATGACGCGAACCGCGCATTGATGGGTTCAAACATGCAACGTCAGGCTGTACCGACCCTGCGCGCCGACAAGCCGCTGGTTGGTACCGGTATGGAACGCGCAGTGGCCGTTGACTCCGGTGTGACCGTAGTGGCCAAGCGTGGCGGCATGATCGACTATGTCGATGCCTCCCGTATCGTTATCAAGGTCAACGAAGATGAGCTGCTGCCTGGCGAAGCCGGCATCGACATCTACAGCCTGACCAAATACACCCGTTCCAACCAGAACACCTGTATCAACCAGCGTCCGTGCGTGATGTTGGGTGAGCCGGTGATGGCTGGCGACGTACTGGCTGACGGCCCGTCCACCGATCTCGGTGAACTGGCGCTGGGTCAGAACCTGCGCGTCGCGTTCATGCCGTGGAACGGTTACAACTTCGAAGACTCGATCCTGGTGAACGAGCGTGTTGTTCAGGAAGATCGCCTGACCACCATTCACATCCAGGAACTGGCCTGTATCTCCCGTGACACCAAGCTGGGTCCGGAAGAGATCACTGCTGACATCCCGAACGTGGGTGAAGCCGCTCTGTCCAAGCTGGACGAGTCCGGTATCGTCTACGTGGGTGCCGAAGTGAAGGGCGGCGACATTCTGGTCGGCAAGGTGACTCCGAAAGGTGAAACCCAGCTGACCCCGGAAGAGAAGCTGCTGCGCGCCATCTTCGGTGAGAAGGCGTCCGACGTGAAGGACTCCTCCCTGCGTGTACCGAACGGTGTGTACGGTACCGTGGTTGACGTGCAGGTCTTTACCCGCGATGGCGTGGAAAAAGACAAGCGCGCCAAAGAAATCGAAGAGATGCAGTTGAAGGAAGCGAAGAAGGACTTGACCGAAGAGTTCAAGATCCTGGAAGACGGCATTTTCGGCCGTTCCCGCAACCTGCTGCTGGCCGCCGGTTACAGCGAAGATCGTCTGAACAAGCTCGATCGTTCCAAGTGGTTTGAGCTGGCCATCGAAGATGAAGCCAAGCAAATCGAGCTGGAGCAGATCGCTGAACAGCACGTTGAGCTGAAGGCCGAGTTCGACAAGAAATTCGAGAACAAGCGTCGCAAGATCATCCAGGGCGATGACCTGGCGCCGGGCGTACTGAAGATCGTCAAGGTCTATCTGGCCGTCAAGCGTCGCATCCAGCCGGGTGACAAGATGGCGGGCCGTCACGGTAACAAGGGTGTTATCTCCAAGATCTGTCCGGTCGAGGATATGCCCCATGACGAGTACGGCCGTCCGGTCGACATCGTACTGAACCCGCTGGGTGTACCGTCTCGTATGAACATCGGTCAGATCCTCGAAGTGCACCTGGGCCTCGCGGCCAAGGGCATCGGCGAGAAGATCGACCGCATGATCAAAGAGCAGCGCGAGCTGCACGAGATGCGCGAGTTCCTGCAACAGGTCTATGACCTGGGCGAGAAGGACTCCCAGCAAGTGAACATTGCCGAACTGTCTGACGACGACGTGCGTACCCTGGTGGGTAACCTGCGTAAGGGTCTGCCGGTGGCAACACCTGTCTTTGATGGTGCCAAAGAGCGCGAAATCAAAGCCTTGCTGAAGCTGGCCGATCTGCCGGAATCCGGTCAGATCTCCCTGTTCGACGGTCGTACCGGTAACGCCTTCGAGCGCAAGGTCACCGTGGGTTACATGTACATGCTGAAGCTGAACCACCTGGTAGACGACAAGATGCACGCGCGTTCTACCGGTTCCTACAGCCTGGTTACCCAGCAGCCGCTGGGTGGTAAGGCGCAGTTCGGTGGTCAGCGGTTCGGTGAGATGGAAGTGTGGGCCCTGGAGGCTTACGGTGCGGCATATACCCTGCAGGAAATGCTGACCGTCAAGTCTGACGATGTGAACGGCCGTACCAAGATGTACAAGAACATCGTGGATGGCGACCACCGTATGGAGCCGGGCATGCCCGAATCCTTCAACGTATTGCTGAAGGAAATCCGCTCTCTGGGTATCAACATCGAGCTGGACGAAGAGTAAGAGCTCGCTCTTATTGTTCGAGAATTGACGTGGGCGCCCCGCTGTTTCGGCAGCCGGGGCGCCGAGGTTAGACTCCTGACAGGGGAAACACGTGAAAGACTTACTCAAGTTTTTGAAGGCTCAGACCAAGACCGAAGAGTTTGACAGTATCAAGATCGGTCTGGCCTCTCCTGACATGATCCGCTCCTGGTCATTCGGTGAGGTCAAAAAGCCTGAGACCATCAACTACCGGACTTTCAAGCCGGAGCGTGATGGTCTGTTCTGCGCCCGTATCTTCGGACCGGTGAAGGACTACGAGTGTCTGTGCGGCAAGTACAAGCGCCTGAAACACCGTGGTGTGATCTGCGAGAAGTGCGGTGTAGAAGTGACCCAGACCAAGGTCCGTCGTGAGCGCATGGGCCACATCGAGCTGGCCAGCCCGACTGCCCACATCTGGTTCCTGAAGTCCCTGCCGTCCCGTATCGGTCTGCTGCTGGACATGACCCTGCGTGACATCGAGCGCGTGCTGTATTTCGAATCCTATGTAGTGATCGAACCCGGCATGACCAACCTCGAGCGCAGCCAGATGCTCTCCGAAGAGAACTATCTGGACGCACTGGAAGAGTGGGGCGACGAATTCGACGCCAAGATGGGTGCCGAGGCCATTCTGGCTCTGCTGCGCGCCATCGATCTGGAAGGCGAAGTCAAAGCCATGCGTGAGGAGCTGGATCAGACCAACTCCGAGACCAAGCGCAAGAAGACCACCAAGCGTCTGAAGCTGATGGAAGCCTTCCTGCAGTCCGGCAACAAGCCGGAGTGGATGATCATGACTGTGCTGCCCGTGCTGCCGCCGGACCTGCGTCCGCTGGTACCGCTGGACGGCGGTCGTTTCGCGACCTCCGATCTGAACGATCTGTACCGTCGCGTGATCAACCGTAACAACCGCTTGAAGCGTCTGCTGGATCTGGCTGCGCCGGACATCATCGTGCGCAACGAAAAGCGCATGCTGCAAGAGTCCGTGGATGCCCTGCTGGACAACGGCCGTCGTGGTCGTGCCATCACCGGTTCCAACAAGCGCCCGCTGAAATCCCTGGCCGACATGATCAAGGGTAAGCAAGGTCGTTTCCGTCAGAACCTGCTGGGTAAGCGTGTCGACTACTCTGGTCGTTCCGTTATCACCGTAGGTCCGACCCTGCGTCTGCATCAGTGCGGTCTGCCGAAGAAGATGGCACTTGAGCTGTTCAAGCCCTTCATCTACGGCAAGCTGGAATCCCGCGGTCTGGCGACCACGATCAAGGCCGCCAAGAAGATGGTGGAGCGCGAAGAAGCCGTCGTCTGGGACATCCTGGACGAAGTGATCCGCGAACACCCGGTTCTGCTGAACCGTGCGCCGACCCTGCACCGTCTGGGTATCCAGGCGTTTGAACCGACCCTGATCGAAGGCAAGGCCATCCAGCTGCACCCGCTCGTCTGTGCCGCCTATAACGCGGACTTCGACGGTGACCAGATGGCGGTCCACGTACCGCTGACCCTGGAAGCCCAGCTGGAAGCGCGTGCCCTGATGATGTCCACCAACAACATCCTGTCGCCTGCCTCCGGTGAGCCGATCATCGTTCCTTCCCAGGACGTGGTCTTGGGTCTGTACTACATGACCCGCGCCCGCATCAATGCGAAGGGTGAAGGTATGGTGCTGTCCGGCCCGAAAGAGGCCGAGAAGGTCTACCGTGCCGGCCTGGCCGACCTGCATGCTCGCGTCAAGTGCCGCATCACCGAGTACGTGAAGAACGAAGCCGGTGAGCTGGTTGCCAAGACCGAGATGAAGAACACCACCGTTGGTCGTGCGATCCTGAGCCTGATCCTGCCCAAAGGCATGGAGTACGCGCTGATTGACGAGCCCAAGGTACTGACTGCTGCAGAGCAGGCTGACCTGGACGCCAACCCGCAGAACTGGATCAAGTGCGTCTCCAACAAGGCGCTGGGCAAAAAGCTCATCTCCCGTCTGCTGAACACCTGCTATCGCAAGCAGGGCCTGAAGGATACCGTCATCTTCGCTGACCAGCTGATGTATACCGGTTTCCACTACGCGGCCCTGTCCGGTGCCTCTGTTGGTATCGATGACATGGTCATCCCGGATGCCAAGAAAGACATCATCGCTGCTGCAGAAGCCGAAGTCGCCGAGATCCAGGACCAGTTCCTGTCCGGTCTGGTGACCGCGGGCGAACGCTACAACAAGGTTATCGATATCTGGGCCAGCGCGAACGATCGCGTCTCCAAGGCCATGATGGACAACCTTTCCAAGGAGCGTAACGTCAACTCCCTGGGCGATGAGGAAGAGCAAGCCTCCTTCAACAGCATCTTCATGATGGCCGACTCTGGTGCGCGGGGTTCCGCCGCCCAGATCCGTCAGCTGGCCGGTATGCGTGGCCTGATGGCGAAGCCGGATGGCTCCATCATCGAAACGCCGATCGTGGCGAACTTCCGTGAAGGTCTGAACGTACTGCAGTACTTCATCTCCACTCACGGTGCTCGTAAAGGTCTGGCGGATACCGCACTGAAGACAGCGAACTCCGGTTACCTGACCCGTCGTCTGGTTGACGTGGCCCAGGACATGGTGATCACCGAGGACGATTGCGGCACTACCGACGGTCTGTGGATGACTCCGCTGATCGAGGGTGGCGACGTGGTCGAGCCGCTGCGTGAGCGCGTGCTGGGTCGTGTGGTGGCCGAAGACGTGATCAAGCCGGGTACCGAGGATGAAGTGCTGGTAGCGCGCAACACCCTGCTCGACGAGCAGCTGTGTGACCTGCTGGAGCGCAACTCCGTCGACCGCGTGAAGGTGCGTTCTGCCATCACCTGTGAGACCGACTTCGGTAACTGTGCTCACTGCTACGGCCGTGATCTGGCCCGTGGTCACCTGGTGAACAAGGGTGAGGCTGTCGGTGTTATCGCTGCTCAGTCCATCGGTGAACCAGGTACCCAGCTGACGATGCGTACCTTCCACATCGGTGGTGCCGCATCCCGAGCGGCTGCCGAGAGCAGCATCCAGGTGAAGAACACCGGTAGCATCAAGTTGCAGAACGCCAAGTTCGTTCTGAACAACTCTGACAAGCTGGTTATCACCTCCCGTTCTACCGAGCTGACCATCATGGACGAGATGGGCCGTACCAAGGAAAGCCACAAGCTGCCTTACGGTTCCGTGCTGGAAGTGAAGGATGGCGAAGCGGTGAACGCCGGTGATACCGTCGCGAACTGGGACCCGCACACTCACCCGATCATCACCGAAGTGGCGGGTCGCCTGCACTTCGAACACATGATCGACGGTGTGACCATCACTCGTCAGACCGACGAGCTGACCGGTCTCTCTTCCATCGTCGTGCTGGATGTCAACGAGCGTCCGAGCGCCGGTAAAGAGATGCGTCCGACCGTGAAACTGGTCGATCTGAACGGCAAGGATGTGATGATCCCGGGCACCGACGTTCCCGCCCAGTACTTCCTGCCGGGCAAGGCGATCGTGAACCTGGAAGATGGTGCCAACGTGGGCGTGGGTGACGCGGTTGCGCGTATCCCGCAAGAGTCCAGCGGTACCAAGGACATCACCGGTGGTCTGCCGCGCGTTGCGGATCTGTTCGAAGCACGTCAGCCGAAAGAGCCGGCCATCCTGGCCGAGATCTCCGGTACCATCTCCTTCGGGAAAGAGACCAAGGGCAAACGCCGTCTGGTCATCACCCCGACCGATGGTGGCGAGATCTACGAAGAGATGATTCCGAAATGGCGTCACCTCAACGTGTTCGAAGGTGAAAAAGTTGAGAAGGGTGAAGTGCTGGCGGACGGTCCCGAGTCTGCTCATGACATCCTGCGTCTGCGCGGTATCAGCCCGGTCGCCAACTACATCGCCAACGAAGTGCAGGACGTTTACCGTCTGCAAGGCGTTAAGATCAACGACAAGCACATCGAAGTCATCGTGCGTCAGATGCTTCGCAAGTGCGAGATCCTGAGCGCTGGCGACACCGACCTGATCGAAGGTGAACAGGTTGAAGTGGCCCGTGTGAAGATTGCCAACCGTAAACTGGTTGCCGAAGGGAAGACCCCGGCTACCTACCGTCATATCCTGATGGGTATTACCAAGGCATCTCTGAGCACCGAGTCCTTCATCTCCGCGGCTTCCTTCCAGGAGACCACCCGCGTGCTGACCGAAGCAGCCGTTGGTGGCAAGCGTGATGAACTGCGCGGCCTGAAAGAGAACGTGATCGTGGGTCGTCTGATCCCGGCTGGTACCGGCTTTGCCTACCACCACAGCCGCATCAACCAGCGTGCCGCCGCAGCCCGTGCTGTCGGTGTGCCGCAGGTGACTGCCGATGAAGCTCAGCAAAACCTGGCGGATCTGCTCAACGCAGCCGGCAGTTTTGACGAAGAGTAATCTTCCGCTGCAGTGATCGAAAAGGGCCCCTTCTAGGGGCCCTTTTTTTATTTCCCATCCGGCGCCCAGCATGCACTGGGCTGGGGCAGGGGGATGATCCAGTGCAAGGTTATAGAGCAAAAAATCAAAAAAAGTTGACATTGCCCCGTCGCAACTGAAAACTCGGGAAAGTTGAATGGGTATTACAGGGGTAGAACATGGCTGTCGGTATCGAGGAAGTACTGCTTCCCGAAGAGCAACTGAGCGGTCGCGCTTTTACAGACGAAGACAGGGAGCTGTTGCGTTCATATGGGGGCCTTATCGAAGGCCTGGCCGATCTGTTCGGCAAGCACTGCGAGGTGGTGCTCCACTCCCTGGAAAATCTGCATGAGTCCGTGATCCAAATCGCGAATGGTTTCAATACGGGTCGAACTCTGGGGGCGCCGATCACCGATCTCGCCCTGCGGATGCTCAAGGACATCGAGAGCACGGGTCAGGATCACACCCAGAGTTATTTTGCCCGCAGTCGGACCGGTGCCTTGATGAAGTCGAGCACCATCGCCATCCGTAACCGCGACAAGCAGGTGATCGGCCTTATCTGCATCAATTTGCACATCAATGCGCCTTTCCACGAGTTCGTGGCCGAATTCTTCCCGACACCACAGCAGGTGGAGCGGCAATCACCGGAGACCTTCGCCAACAGCGTCGAAGAGCTGGTTGCCCAGACGGTGGACAACACCATCGACGAGATCAATCGTGATCCCTCCGTGGCCAACAATGCCAAGAACCGTTTTATCGTGACCCAGTTGTTCGAGAAGGGCATATTTGATATCAAGGACTCGATCAACCTGGTCGCCGACAAGCTGAATATTTCCAAACATACCGTGTATCTCTACATCCGACAGCGCAAGCAGGGTGAAGAAGAGAGCGAGTAAGCGCCATAGATAGGGGATAGATAACAATGGCTAAAGAAGTGATTGCAACCGACAAGGCGCCTGCCGCAATTGGCCCTTATGTCCAGGCTACCAAGCTGGGTGAGCTGGTCTTTACCTCCGGGCAGATCCCGCTCGATCCGGCCACCATGGACATCGTTGCCGGTGGCATCGAGGCTCAGGCAGAGCAGGTGATGAAGAATCTGGTTGCCGTCTTGAAAGCCGCAGGGGCCGATACCAGCAAGGTGCTGAAGACCACCTGCTTCCTGAGTGACATGAACAACTTTGTGGCCTTCAACCAGGTGTATGCCCGCTACTTTGGCGAGTCCGCCCCGGCACGTTCCTGCGTGGAAGTTGCTCGTCTGCCCAAGGATGTACTGGTCGAAGTCGAAGCCATCGCTTACGTCTGAGCCTGTTTCATTGGAAAAGCCCCTCCCAGGAGGGGCTTTTGCGTCTGTGAGGTAGAATGGATGCACCGCTGTGCAGGAGTGCGATCATGAGTCTGAATTTTGCTCTGCTGGTCACCGGGCCCGCCTATGGCACCCAGACGGCCAGCACGGCCTATCGTTTTGCCCTGAGTCTGGTCGAGCAGGGACACCGCTTGTCCCACCTCTTCTTCTATCAGGAGGGGGTGTGCAATGCCAATGGCCTCCATGCGCCAGCCAGCGATGAGACCGACCTGGTGGCACTGTGGCGCGAGTTGGCCATCCAGCAGGGTATCCGCATCGATGTGTGTGTGGCTGCGGCCATGCGCCGTGGCGTGCTGGATGAGCAGGAGGCCAAGGGAATGGGACGGGAGCATTTCAATCTGGAAGCGCCATTCTGCCTGAGCGGGCTCGGTCAGTTGGCGGAAGCCGCACTGACCGCTGATCGCTTCGTTCAGTTCTAGGGGGACAAAATGACCAGAATAGCGTTTATCTCACGGCGTGGTCCCCATGGTTCGGCGAGTGGTCGGGAGGGGCTGGATGCTCTGCTGGCCACCTCTGCATTGACGGAGTCCTTGGCACTCTTTCTGGTGGGGGATGGCGTGATGCAACTGGTGAGGGAGCAATCACCACACGCCATATTGCAGCGTCACTACGCTCCGACCTTCAAGATGCTGGAACTGTATGACATCGAAGAGATCTATGTCTGTGCGGTGTCACTGGCTGAGCGAGGACTGACGGCGGCGGATCTGCTAATCCCAGTGATTCCGCTCTCTCCTGCGGAAATTCGCCGTAGCTGGGCGGGTTTCACCACCCACATCTGCTTCTGAGGTGCCCGTGATACAGCTGATATTGAACTCTCCCTTCATGAGCCAGGATCTCGAGTTGGCGTTGCGTTACCGCATGGAAGGGGATCTGGTGGTGTTGATGCAGGATGCCGTGATGGCGGCGGCTGCCCCCGGGTGGTGCGAGCGCTTGGCAGACGTCCCCCTGTACGTCATGAAGGAAGACCTGCAAGCGAGAGGCTTGTCATCCGGGATCGGGATGGAACTCGATATGCCGGGTTTGATCAGGTTGATCGTCGAGCACGGATCACCGCAGACCTGGGGCGGTTAGGCTTGTTTTTCCTTTTTATCTCAGTTGCTTAACATAATGTCATTCGACTGTCATTTGCCATTTCGGTGTGCAAATTGTATAAATCTTGACTCCCCAGACAACAGGGCATAAAATTTCGCGTCCCCGTATCTGCGGGGAGGATTTTTCACACGTTTATGAAGTCATTATCAGGAGCCTTTTGATGGCAACTATTAACCAGTTGGTTCGCAAGCCACGCATCAAGCTCGTTGTGAAAAGCAACGTGCCGGCGCTGGAAGCGTGCCCTCAGAAGCGTGGCGTATGCACCCGTGTATACACCACCACCCCGAAGAAGCCTAACTCTGCACTGCGTAAAGTATGCCGTGTACGTCTGACCAACGGCTTCGAAGTCACCTCCTACATCGGTGGTGAAGGTCACAACCTGCAAGAGCACTCTGTTGTTCTGATCCGTGGCGGTCGTGTAAAAGACTTGCCAGGTGTTCGTTATCACACCGTTCGTGGTGCGTTGGACTGTGCCGGTGTTAAAGACCGTAAGCAGGCTCGCTCCAAGTACGGCGTGAAGCGTCCGAAAGCTTAATGGTTCTCCGTTAAGTAAGGCCAAACGTTAATTCGTTTCTAGTTAGATAACTTTCTAGTTTTGGGTAACCCCTGAAGTTACGGAGAATTTGAAATGCCAAGACGTCGTGTTGTTGGTCAGCGTAAAATCCTGCCGGATCCCAAGTTCGGATCTGAGCTGCTGGCTAAATTTGTCAACGTAGTAATGGTTGACGGTAAGAAATCTGTTGCAGAAGCCATCGTTTATGGCGCCCTGGACATCATTGCCACCAAATCTGGCAAAGAGCACCTGGCCCTGTTCGAAGTCGCTCTGGACAACATTCGTCCGGCGGTCGAGGTTAAATCTCGTCGCGTCGGTGGTGCAACCTATCAGGTGCCGGTAGAAGTTCGTCCGGTACGTCGCAATGCTCTGGCAATGCGCTGGTTGGTTGATGCCGCTCGTAAACGTGGTGAAAAATCAATGGCTCAGCGTTTGGCTGGCGAGCTGCTGGATGCCGCTGACAATAAGGGTTCGTCTGTCAAGAAACGTGAAGACGTTCACCGTATGGCTGAAGCGAACAAGGCCTTCGCTCACTTCCGCTGGTAATCCGCTTGCGCAGGGTCTTATGACTCTGCGCACCTTTAATTATCTGGGGACAAGCGCCCTAGTAAGAGGATGACAATGGCTCGTACAACCCCCATTGAGCGTTATCGTAATATCGGTATCTCCGCTCACATCGACGCCGGTAAGACTACTACTACCGAGCGCGTTCTGTTTTACACCGGTGTAAGTCACAAGATCGGTGAAGTTCACGATGGCGCCGCCACCATGGACTGGATGGAACAGGAACAAGAGCGTGGTATCACCATCACCTCCGCCGCGACCACCGCTTTCTGGTCCGGTATGGGTAAACAGTTCCAACCGCACCGTATCAACATCATCGATACCCCGGGCCACGTTGACTTTACTATCGAAGTAGAGCGTTCCATGCGTGTTCTGGATGGCGCCGTGATGGTGTACTGTGCCGTAGGTGGCGTACAGCCCCAGTCTGAAACCGTATGGCGTCAGGCTAACAAGTACAAGGTTCCCCGTATCGCGTTCGTCAACAAGATGGACCGTACCGGTGCTAACTTCCTGCGCTGCGTTGAGCACATCAAGACCCGTCTGAAAGGTAACCCGGTTCCTCTGCAACTGAACATCGGTTCCGAAGAGAACTTCAAGGGCGTTATCGACCTGGTCAAGATGAAAGCCATCAACTGGAGCGAAGCTGACCAGGGCGTATCCTTCGACTACGAAGACGTCCCGGCCGAGCTGCTGGAACAGGCGCAAGAAATGCGCATGAACCTGGTTGAAGCCGCTGCTGAAGCGTCTGAAGACCTGATGGAAAAATACCTGGGTGGTGAAGAACTGACTGAAGAAGAGATCAAGAAAGCTCTGCGTCAGCGTGTTCTGAACAACGAAATCATCCTGGTTACCTGTGGCTCCGCGTTCAAGAACAAGGGCGTACAGGCCATGCTGGATGCCGTGGTCGAGTACCTGCCGGCTCCGACCGACGTTGCTGCTATCGACGGTCTGAAGCTGGATGGCGAGACCAAGGACGAGCGTCACGCTTCCGATGACGAGCCGTTCTCTGCTCTGGCATTCAAGATTGCTACCGACCCGTTCGTGGGCAACTTGACCTTCTTCCGTGTTTACTCCGGTGTGGTCAACTCCGGTGACTCCGTGCTGAACTCCGTTAAAGAGAAGCGCGAGCGTTTCGGCCGTATCGTTCAGATGCATGCCAACAAGCGTGAAGAGATCAAAGAAGTTCGCGCAGGCGACATCGCTGCTGCCATCGGCCTGAAGGACGTCACCACCGGTGATACCCTGTGTGACGAAAGCGCACCGATCATCCTGGAGCGTATGGAATTCCCGGAGCCGGTAATCTCCATCGCCGTTGAGCCGAAATCCAAGGCTGACCAGGAGAAGATGGGTCTGGCTCTGGGCCGTCTGGCTCAGGAAGATCCGTCCTTCCGCGTATGGACCGACGAAGAATCTGGTCAAACCATCATCGCCGGTATGGGTGAGCTGCACCTGGACATCATCGTTGACCGTATGCGTCGCGAGTTCAAGGTAGAAGCCAACGTAGGTAAGCCGCAGGTTGCCTACCGTGAAACCATCCGCAACACCGTCAAGGACATCGAAGGCAAGCATGCCAAGCAGTCCGGTGGTCGTGGTCAGTACGGTCACGTCGTTATCGACATGTACCCGCTGGAAGAAGGCAAAGCCTACGAATTCGTCAACGACATCAAGGGTGGCGTGATTCCGGGCGAATTCATCCCGGGTGTTGACAAGGGTATCCGCGAGCAGCTGAAGTCCGGCCCGCTGGCAGGCTATCCGGTAATGGATCTGGGTGTGCGTCTGCACTTCGGTTCCTACCACGATGTCGACTCTTCCGAACTGGCGTTCAAGATCGCTGCTTCTCTGGCGTTCAAGGCTGGCTTCATGAAGGCCAACCCGGTACTGCTCGAGCCGATCATGAAGGTCGAAGTCGAGACTCCGGAAGACTACATGGGCGACGTGATCGGTGACCTGAACCGTCGTCGCGGCCTGATCGAAGGCATGGAAGATGGCCCGTCCGGCAAGATCGTACGTGCGCTGGTGCCGCTGGCCGAAATGTTCGGTTACGCCACCTCCCTGCGTTCTGCTACCCAGGGTCGTGCTTCCTACGCCATGGAATTCGCCAAGTATCACGATGCCCCGACCAACGTCGCCCAGGCCGTGATCGAAGAGCGCAAATCCAAGTAATTTAAGATTCCCCGCCTACGACGGTAGGCGGGTTTAACCTAGAAGGACTACGTCGTGTCTAAAGAAAAATTTGAGCGTAATAAACCGCACGTAAACGTCGGCACCATCGGCCACGTTGACCACGGTAAAACCACCCTGACCGCCGCCATCACCAACGTGCTGGCCAAGCACTTCGGTGGTAAAGCTTTCGCCTTCGACCAGATCGACAAGGCACCGGAAGAGCGTGAGCGTGGTATCACCATCAACACCTCCCACGTAGAATACGACACTGCAACCCGCCACTATGCCCACGTAGATTGCCCGGGTCACGCCGACTACGTTAAAAACATGATCACCGGTGCTGCCCAGATGGACGGCGCAATCCTGGTAGTAGCAGCGACTGACGGCCCGATGCCGCAAACTCGTGAGCACATCCTGCTGGGTCGTCAGGTAGGCGTTCCGTACATCATCGTGTTCATGAACAAGTGCGACATGGTAGATGACGAAGAGCTGCTGGAACTGGTCGAGATGGAAGTTCGCGAACTGCTGTCCGAGTACGACTTCCCGGGTGATGACCTGCCGGTAGTACGTGGTTCCGCACTGAAAGCGCTGGAAGGCGAAGCTCAGTGGGAAGAGAAGATCCTGGAACTGGCTGGCCACCTGGACACCTACATTCCGGAGCCGGAGCGTGCCATCGACCAGCCGTTCCTGATGCCTATCGAAGACGTCTTCTCCATCGCAGGCCGTGGTACCGTAGTTACCGGTCGTGTAGAGCGCGGTATCGTCAAGGTTGGTGAAGAAGTGGAAATCGTTGGTATCAAAGATACCACCAAGACCACCTGTACTGGCGTTGAAATGTTCCGCAAACTGCTGGACGAAGGTCGTGCTGGTGAGAACGTTGGTGCACTGCTGCGTGGCGTGAAGCGTGAAGACGTAGAGCGTGGTCAGGTACTGGCCAAGCCGGGCACCATCAAGCCGCACACCAAGTTCGAATCCGAAGTGTACGTGCTGTCCAAAGAAGAAGGTGGTCGTCACACTCCGTTCTTCAAGGGCTACCGTCCGCAGTTCTACTTCCGTACTACCGACGTGACCGGTACCATCGAACTGCCGGAAGGCGTAGAGATGGTCATGCCGGGCGACAACATCAAGATGGTTGTTACCCTGATTGC
>NZ_JBFODD010000061.1:0-3937 GCF_040908115.1 Aeromonas sp. R7-1
GGACACGCCGGTCACCATGCCTTTGTCGGGACCACTGCTATGGATAGTGGCGATGGCAGGATCGCTGGAGTGCCAGCTCACGGCGTCGTCAGCGGTGACATCCAGCACCTGACCATTGGACAGAGTGACTTTCCCTGTGAGCCGTTCACTCCAGCCTGCTGGCAGGGTGGAGACGGTGGGGGTGATTTGTACTTCCGCCACAACTGCCTTGGTAATGGTCACTTTGGCAGTCGCGCTGAAGTGCTGTCCATTGGCCTCACCGGAAGCTGTGATGGTGACAGTCCCTGGGGACACGCCGGTCACCCTGCCTTTGTCGGCGCCACTGCTGCTGATGGTGGCGACGGCCGGGTCGCTGGAGCGCCAGCTCACGGCGTCGTCAGCGGTGACATCCAGCACCTGACCATCGGAAAGAAGGGCTTCCCCTGTGATCTGTTCACTCAAGCCAACCGGCAGAGAAGAAACGGCGGGGGTGATCTGTAGCTGGGTCACGACGGCATGGGTAATGGTCACCTCGGCAGTCGCGCTGAAGGACTGGCCATTGGCCTTGCCGGAGGCGGTAATGGTGACGGTTCCTGCGGAGACACCGGTCACCCTGCCTTTGTCGGCGCCACTGTTGCTGACGGTGGCAACGGCCGAGTCGCTGGAGCGCCAGCTCACCACGTCGTCAGCGGTGACATCCAGCACCTGACCATCGGAAAGAAGGGCTTCCCCTGTGAGCTGTTCACTCAAGCCAACGGGCAGAGAGGAAACGGCGGGGGTGATCTGTACCCGGGTCACGACGGCATCCGTGATGGTCACCTCGGCGGTGGCGCTGAAGTGCTGGCCATTGGCCTCACCGGAGGCGGTGATGGTGACGGTTCCTGCGGACACGCCGGTCACCCTGCCTTTGTCGGTGCCACTGCTGCTGATGGTGGCGACGGCCGGGTCGCTGGAGCGCCAGCTCACAAGGTCGTCAGCGGTGACATCCAGCACTTGGCCATCGGACAGAATGACTTCCCCTGTGAGCTGTTCACTCAAGCCAACCGGCAGAGAAGAAACGGCGGGGGTGATCTGTAGCTGGGCCACAACGGCATGGGTGATGGTCACCTCGGCCGTCGCGCTGAAGGATTGGCCATTGGCTTCACCGGAGGCAGTGATGGTGACGGTTCCTGCGGAGACGCCGGTCACCCTGCCTTTGTCGGTGCCACTGCTACTGACGGTGGCAACGGCCGGGTCGCTGGAGCGCCAGCTCACGGCATCGTCAGCGGTGACATCCAGCACCTGGCCATCGGACAGAATGGCTTCCCCTTTGAGTTGTTCACTTAAGCCAACCGGCAGGGAGGAAACGGCGGGGGTGATCTGCAATCCGGATATGGAGATATCTGGCGGTATTACAGTGGATGAGTCATTGTTATTACCATTACAACCCAGTAATAAAAATGAGAAGAATAGGGCGACATATGACCATAATATCTTTGTCATAGGTAAAGTCCTCTAGGTTTATATTTCTGGCGCAAGCCTTGAAGGGCTCACATGAATTTATGCGCGTCGTGACAGTCAGGCTGGAAATCATGTTTTTGATGGGGGTGCTTATAAGCCCAGTCAGAACATACGATTTCAATCAGAGCGGCGTTGATCGCCAGGTGTTGGTTGGCGGATGGTGGCCGCCAGTAATCTATTCACTGTCGAGACGTTTATTTACTGGGGGCGCAGGACGTTGCTGTATTGCAGATGCCCTGGCGCATGGATATAGCTGGCGCTTGCGCGCCAGCAACAAAAGCTAAATATCCTTACGAACACAGGCCACGTGGTTGCTTTCGGTATTGTCGGCCTGGCTGAAGGAGGTACCGTTGCTCATGTTGGTGCGCCAGCGCCAGTCTTTCCATTCCTTATCGTTGGCCCAGTAGAGGTTCGAACTACCGCCACATTGGCCGCGCAGGGGCCACCCGTGAACATCACACATGACATCACTGGACTGACCGAGCTCTACAGATGAGCTCTGAGAAAACAGGTTTTGGAGTTCGAGTTTGGTTGGCAGGCGAGCCGCTGGGTTCAGTCCTTTGCAATAGGCATCGGCATCGTTCCAGCTACGTCCAATCGTGTCAGGAGTAGTGAAAAACGCCAGGGGTGGCTTAACCTCCACCTCGGCAGTCGCACTGAAGGATTGGCCATTGGCCTCACCGGAGGCGGTGATGGTGACCGTTCCAGCGGACACGCCGGTCACCTTGCCTTTGTCGGGGCCACTGTTGCTGATGGTGGCAACAGCCGGGTTGCTGGAACTCCAGCTCACGGCGTTATCCGCAGTCACATCGAGTTCCTTGCCATCAGAGAGCATGACTTCCCCTTTGAGCTGTTCACTCAAGCCAGCCGGCAGGGAGGAAAACGCGGGGGTGATCTGTACCTGGGTCACGTCGAGGTTGGTGATGGTCACCTCGGCGGTGGCGCTGAAGTGCTGACCGTTGGCCTCACCGGAGGCGGTGATGGTCACAGTCCCTGCGGACATGCCGACCACCAGGCCTTTGTTGGGACCACTGTTGAAGATGATGGCAACGAGCGGGTTGCTTGAGCTCCAGCTCACGGCATCGTCAGCGGTGACATCCAGCAGCAGCATCGACTGATGGCCATCGTACAGAAGGGCTTCCCCTTTGAGCTGTTTACTCAAGCCAACCTGCAAGGAGGAAACGGCGGGGGTGATCTGTACCTGGGTCACGACGAGACTGGTAATGGTCACCTCGGCCGTCGCGCTAAAGTGCTGGCCATTGGCCTCACCGGAAGCTGTGATGGTGACGGTTCCTGCGGACACGCCGGTCACCATGCCTTTGTCGGGACCACTGCTATGGATAGTGGCGATGGCAGGATCGCTGGAGTGCCAGCTCACGGCGTCGTCAGCGGTGACATCCAGCACCTGACCATTGGACAGAGTGACTTTCCCTGTGAGCCGTTCACTCCAGCCTGCTGGCAGGGTGGAGACGGTGGGGGTGATTTGTACTTCCGCCACAACTGCCTTGGTAATGGTCACTTTGGCAGTCGCGCTGAAGTGCTGTCCATTGGCCTCACCGGAAGCTGTGATGGTGACAGTCCCTGGGGACACGCCGGTCACCCTGCCTTTGTCGGCGCCACTGCTGCTGATGGTGGCGACGGCCGGGTCGCTGGAGCGCCAGCTCACGGCGTCGTCAGCGGTGACATCCAGCACCTGACCATCGGAAAGAAGGGCTTCCCCTGTGATCTGTTCACTCAAGCCAACCGGCAGAGAAGAAACGGCGGGGGTGATCTGTAGCTGGGTCACGACGGCATGGGTAATGGTCACCTCGGCAGTCGCGCTGAAGGACTGGCCATTGGCCTTGCCGGAGGCGGTAATGGTGACGGTTCCTGCGGAGACACCGGTCACCCTGCCTTTGTCGGCGCCACTGTTGCTGACGGTGGCAACGGCCGAGTCGCTGGAGCGCCAGCTCACCACGTCGTCAGCGGTGACATCCAGCACCTGACCATCGGAAAGAAGGGCTTCCCCTGTGAGCTGTTCACTCAAGCCAACGGGCAGAGAGGAAACGGCGGGGGTGATCTGTACCCGGGTCACGACGGCATCCGTGATGGTCACCTCGGCGGTGGCGCTGAAGTGCTGGCCATTGGCCTCACCGGAGGCGGTGATGGTGACGGTTCCTGCGGACACGCCGGTCACCCTGCCTTTGTCGGTGCCACTGCTGCTGATGGTGGCGACGGCCGGGTCGCTGGAGCGCCAGCTCACAAGGTCGTCAGCGGTGACATCCAGCACTTGGCCATCGGACAGAATGACTTCCCCTGTGAGCTGTTCACTCAAGCCAACCGGCAGAGAA
Source organism: Aeromonas sp. R7-1 (assembly GCF_040908115.1). Taxonomy (NCBI): domain Bacteria; kingdom Pseudomonadati; phylum Pseudomonadota; class Gammaproteobacteria; order Aeromonadales; family Aeromonadaceae; genus Aeromonas; species Aeromonas sp. R7-1. The sequence continues at coordinate 3,810 of NZ_JBFODD010000061.1, forward strand.
GAAACGGCGGGGGTGATCTGTAGCTGGGCCACAACGGCATGGGTGATGGTCACCTCGGCCGTCGCGCTGAAGGATTGGCCATTGGCTTCACCGGAGGCAGTGATGGTGACGGTTCCTGCGGAGACGCC
>NZ_JBFODD010000062.1:0-72920 GCF_040908115.1 Aeromonas sp. R7-1
ATCAAAAATTGTTTTTGATGCTCGATGCTGTGAGTGCCCACACAGATTGCTTGATTCAAATTGTTAAAGAGCGTCACGCTTATCGCGTTGAGGAGGCGCATCTTACGCTCCTCACTTCGAAAGTCAAGCGGTTGTTTTCGCTTTTCTTTCGGCGCCCACTTCCTAAGGAAGTTGGCTCATCAGGTTGGCGTGTTCCGCCGTGCTGGTAGGGGCGCATTATAGGGAGCCGCGCCGGGATGACAAGGGCTATTTTGCGAAAAATAGTCCTTTTTACCGTTTTGTGGCTCGAACGCCTACTTATCAAACAAAAAGCCCTGCTTACGCAGGGCTCTGGCCGCTTTGAATGACGTCGCTGTTACTTTTTTGACCAAAACTCACGGGCAAAGCCGCGCACCTTGTCCCAGTCGGTGAATTCCAGATCCTTGCTGGTATCCGTGCTGCCCCCGGTGATCTTCATGATCAACTGAATGATGCGGGTCTGCCACCAGTTGTAACGGGAGTACTGCAATGCCCCGGCAAACACCCCCAGAGTTTTGGGCTTCCAGGGAGAGAGGCGCAGAAACTTCTTCATGTAGGCGTTGGTCTGCGGCGTCTGCTTCTCGGGCTTGCGTGCCGTCAGGTTCACGCAGAAGAACGCCGCATTGGCTACTTCCAGCTGTTCATGATGTGCGTGTATGAAGCTGAGCAGGCTGGGGTGGAAGTTACCGTAGCGAATGGAAGCGCCAATCAACACCTTGGCATACTTGCTGAGGTTGCACATGGGCAGGGTGTGCAGGTCATGCATCACCACTTCGCATCCTGATATTTCCTCCAGCATGACATCCACGATTTTCCGCGTTTGCCCGTCCCGGGAAGAATAAAGCACCAAAATCTTGTCCATACCAACCTCAACTACGCCAGAATGCAGGAGTAAACAGTACCAGAAGTGTGAAGATTTCCAATCGACCAAACAACATGGCCACGATCAATATCCACTGTGCAGTGGCCGAGATATTGCCGAAGTTGGCCGACACCTCCCCCAGACCCGGCCCCACGTTGGTGAATGCCGCAGCCACGGCGGAGAAGGCCGTCACTTCGTTCAGCCCCGTCATCAGCAGCAACAGCATAAAGATGAAGAACAGGATGATGTAGGTGGCAAAGTAGCCCCAGACCGCTTCCACGATCCGTTCCGGTACGGCGCGGCGTCCCAGCTTCAAGGTGTAGATGGCCCGCGGATGCACCAGCCGTTTGAGTTCACGCATCCCCTGCAGGAACAGGATCATGAAACGCATCACCTTGATGCCCCCCCCGGTACTGCCGGCACAACAGCCGATGAAGGCAGAGAACATCAACAGCATGGGCAGAAAAGAGGGCCACTCCGCATAGCTGGTCGTGCTGTACCCCGTGGTCGTGCCCAGAGATACCGCCTGGAACAGGCCATGGTTGAGCGCATCCTGCCAGGTATCGTAGTGGCCGTGGAACAGCAGAGAGACGAAACAGATCAGCACCAGCACGCACTGGATGCTCAGAAACACCTTGAGCTCGGAGTCACGCAGATAACTGCTCACGCGCACCGGCTTGTGGGCAAACACCATGAAGTGAAGCGCGAAGTTGACGCTCGCCAGCAGCAGGAACACCACTGTGATCAGGTTGATGGCCGGGCTGTCGAAGAAACCGATGCTGGCGTCGTGGGTCGAGAACCCCCCAACCGACAAGGTGGAGAAGGAGTGGCAGATGGCATCGAACAACGTCATTCCCGCCATCCAGTACGCGAGAGCGCAGAGGGAGGTCAGCAACAGATAGATGAACCAGAGCGCCTTGGCCGTCTCGGCGATGCGCGGGGTCACCTTGTTGTCCTTGACGGGCCCCGGGATCTCGGCGCGATAGAGTTGCATACCCCCGATACCCAGCAGTGGCAGCACGGCCACCGCCAGCACGATGATCCCCATGCCACCGAGCCATTGCAGCAGCTGGCGATAGAAGAGAAACGCCTTGGGCAGATTGTCCAGCCCGGTCAGCACCGTTGCGCCCGTGGTAGTCAGGCCGGAAAACGACTCGAAAAATGCCTCCGAGACCGACATGTTCGGCACGTCGCTGATGATGAAGGGGACGGCACCCACGCTCCCCAGCACCACCCAGAACAGCACCACGATGAGGAAGCCTTCCTTGGACCTGAGTTCCTTTTTCTGGTGGCGGTTGGGGAACCAGAGCAGCAGGCCGAGCAGGAGGGCTATGACGAAGGAGTTGACGAACTCGGTACCACCGCCATCACGATACCCAAAAGCGACCATCGCGGGCAGCAGCATGGTCGAGCTGAACAGGGCAACCAGCAGACCGACGATACGAATGATGCTCAGAATCTGCATTCCGGCTCCCTCTTCAGACTAAAAGAGCGATGGATTCTAGCCATCTAAGGGACGAAGGGATACCCGACCCTGGGTCCGGTCGGTCAATTCCTGTGCGATACGGGCCCAGAGTGCAGACTCCCACGCTACCTGAAGGGTGACGCTGGCACCATAATCGGCCACCAGCAACTGTCCTTGATGGGCAGAGATGAGGGACTCCACGGCCCCCATGTCGGTGTAGTCACACTGGATCACGGAAGAGGTCAGCTGACGCTTGATACAGGTTTCAAGTTGCTTGAGTGCTGCCCCCACACCACCGCCATAGGCCTTGACCAGGCCACCGGTCCCCAGCAGCACTCCACCGTAATAGCGCACCACCACGGCGGCGACTTCACCCAGACCGGCCCCCATCAACTGGGCCAGCATGGGTTTGCCCGCTGTGCCCGAGGGTTCGCCATCATCACTGAAACCATAAACCTGGCTGTCTTGCGGGGCGCCGGCGACAAATGCCCAGCAGTGATGCCGGGCTCCCGGGTGTTGCTGTTTGATCTCGTCTATCCAGGCCTTGGCGGCCTCGACGGTCGGAGTGTGGGCGATGTAGGTAATGAAGCGGCTCTTCTTGATCTCCTCGCTCACCTCCAGTGGGGCTGCCGGTATGGGGTAATCCGTCGCCATCAGAGCCCTGCTTGTCTGGTCAGGTTCTCCACCCCGTTGGCATGCAGCACCACGTTGTCCTCGATGCGAATGCCACCATAGGGACGCAGCGCCTCCACCTTGTTCCAGTTGATCCGCTTGCCCTGCTCACCCTGGCGCAGCGGCTCCAGCAGGCTGTCGATGAAGTAGAGACCCGGCTCTATGGTGAACACCTGGCCCACTTCCATCACCCGGGTGCAGCGCAGATAGGGGAACTGCTCGGGGGCCGCCAGGTGGGTGCCGCGCTCATCCTGCATGAAGCCGCCGGCATCGTGTACCTGCAGGCCGAGGAAGTGACCGAGACCGTGGGGGAAGAAGACATTGGTCACCCCGGTGTGGATCATCTCGTCCACCGACATGTCTACCAGTTCGGTGGCTTGCAGCAGGCGCGCCAGCCTGTGGTGCATCTGCAGGTGCAGCTCGCTGTAGCGGCGGCCCGGCTTGATCTCGTCGATGATCTCCTGTTGCTGTGCATCCAGCGCTGCGATCAGATCGGCGAACTCACCGCGGCGCCAGGCCCAGGTTCGGGTAATGTCGGAGGCATAACCGTGCACGTCCACACCGGCATCGATGAGGAAGGAGTAACGCTCCGCATCCGGCACCCGCTGGGTGGAGAGATGGGTGTAGTGCAGGATGGCCGCATTGCGGTTGATGGCAACAATGTTGCCGTAGGGCGCCTCATTGGCCCCCTGTCCGACCGCCTTCATGTAGGCCAGGTTGATCTCGAACTCGCTCGCCCCCGCCATGAAGGAGTCCTTGGCCGCGATGTGGCCGCGCACGCCGATGCGGTTGGCATCGCGAAGACATTCCAGCTCATAGGGCGTCTTGTAGGCACGGTGGTAGTGCAGGTAGTTGAGGACCGCCTCCGGATTGGGCTGGCCCAGTCCCAGCAGCTCGGCCACTTCCAGATGGCCGCCCAGATAGGCCCACTCCTGCTTGTTGGCCGGCAGGTGATCGGCAACCTGCTCCGGGCGAGTCAGGAAGCGAATGTCGAAGAAATCGATCCAGAAGGAGTTGGGCAACTCCGCCACCTTGTGCCAGAAGTCCACCGGCCGGTAGAACAGCAGCACCGGCTTGTTCACCCCGTCCACCAGCAACCAGCAGTGAGGGTTGTCCAGCACCGGCAGCCAGGCCTTGAACTGGGGATTCACCTTGAAGGGATAATCCTGGTCATCGAGGAAGATGCGATGAGTCTGGCCGGAGTGAATAGCGAGGCCGCCAAGACCCTGTTGTTGCAGGATGTCGCGGGTACGCTGCTGAAGGGTGTCGAGATGCTGGGCAAAAAGTTGGCTGTAACTGCTCATGGCGTCCTGCTCCGGGCGAATGTGACTTCAGCATAACATCAAGCGAATCAAGGCTCGAGCCACCCGGCTTTCGCTTCGTGAGGTAACGCATAGGTTACAGGCTTTTTGTTATTAACATAAAACAGACAATTAACAAACAAAGAACAATTCAATACACTGCCCACAGACAGTAGATATCAGCCGTCAGGAACGACTCATGCAAAACCTTTGTCTGTGGACACCGGCTCAGGACAGGATGCAGCACTCCAACCTCCACCAGTTCATGGCCGAGGTCAATCACTTCCATGGTCTGCAACTACGCAGCTATGCCGACCTGTATCAATGGTCGGTGGAGAAGACCACCCGCTTCTGGCCCCTGGTGTGGCAGCACTGCGGCGTCAAGGGCGAGCTTGGCAACATTGTGGCGGAGAACCGCCAGGATATGCAGCGCGCCCGCTGGTTCCCCGACAGCCGGCTCAACTTCGCCGAGAACCTGCTGCGCCGTCAGGATGAGAGCCCGGCCATCATCTCCCGCATCGAAGGGGCCCCAAGCCGGACCCTGAGCTGGCATGAGCTGGCAGATCAGGTCGCCCGCCTGGCCCAGTGGCTTCGCAGCCAGGGCATAGGCCGGGGTGATGTGGTCGCAGCCTACCTGCCCAATATCCCGGAAACCGTGGTAGCCATGCTGGCAACCACCAGCCTCGGCGCGATCTGGACCTCCACCAGTCCCGATTTTGGCGAGGCCAGCGTGGTGGAGCGCTTCGGCCAGACCCGTCCCAGGGTGCTGTTCGCGGTGGATGGCTACCGCTACGGCGGCAAGGCCATCGACATTCAGGACAAGGTGGCCAGCGTCGTCGGTCAGCTCGACAGCCTAGAGCAGACGGTGATGATCCCCCTGCTCGGCAACCCGCTGCAGCTTGGTCACAACTGGCAGCAATTGCTGGCAAGCCAGCATGATGCCCAGCTCGCCTTCGAGACCATGGCCTTCAACGACCCGCTCTACATCCTCTACTCCTCAGGCACCACCGGCAAACCCAAGTGCATCGTGCACGGCATTGGCGGCACCCTGCTGCAACACCTGAAAGAGCACCAGTTGCACTGCGACATCAAGCCGGGGGAGCGCATCTTCTACTTCACCACCTGTGGCTGGATGATGTGGAACTGGCTGGTGAGCGCCCTCGCCTCCGGCGCCACCCTGGTGCTCTACGATGGTTCCCCCTTCTACCCGGATGGCAACGTGTTATGGGATCTCGCACGGGACGAAGAGGTCGCCCTGTTCGGCACCTCGGCCAAGTATCTCGATGCGCTGCACAAACAGGGTTATGCCCCCATCAATACACACGACCTGCCTGCCTTGCGCCTCATCTGCAGCACCGGATCCGTGCTGTCGCCGGAGGGGTTTGACTACGTTTACCAGCAGATAAAACCGGATGTGCAGCTCAGCTCCATCTCTGGCGGCACCGACATCTGCTCCTGCTTCGTCATCGGCAACCCCTTGAGCCCCGTCTATCGCGGCGAGAGCCAGGGGCGCGGCCTCGGTCTCGCGGTGCAGGTATTCAACGAGGCGGGCCAGCCGGTGCTGGGTGAAAAGGGCGAACTGGTCTGCACCAAGCCTTTCCCGGCCCAGCCCATCTACTTCTGGGGTGACGAGAACGGCGACAAATACCACGCCGCCTACTTCGAGCGGTTCGACAACATCTGGTGCCACGGGGACTGGATCGAGCTGACCCCGACCGGCGGCACTCTGTTCTACGGCCGCTCCGACGCCACCCTCAACCCGGGCGGCGTGCGCATCGGCACCAGCGAGATCTACCGCTATGTGGAACAACTCGACGAGGTGGAAGAGAGCATCGTCATCGGCCAGCAATGGAAACAGGACGAGCGGGTGGTGCTGTTCGTCAAGCTCAAGGCGGGTTGCAAGCTGGACGATGGGCTGCGTGAGCGGATTTGCCAGCAGATCAAGCGGCACTGCACCGCCCGTCATGTGCCTGCCCGCATCCTGCAGGTGGATGCCATCCCCCGCACCAAGTCCGGCAAGATAGTGGAGCTGGCGGTGCGGGAAGTGGTGCACAACCGCCCCGTCAACAACACCCACGCCCTCGCCGATCCCGAGGTATTGAACCAGTATCGCAATCGGCCGGAACTGGCCAGCTGATAACACGCTCATCTCCATGGGAGGCGCCGCAAGGCGCCTCTCTTTTGCCCGTTTTGTGATGAAGAGCTTTTACTCGATAACTGTTAAACAAATGTTTTAAATAGGTGTTGAAAATGTCTCCTTTTGGATCAATAGTGAGCCTCGCCCCCTGCTGGGGATAAAGGAGCACCATTCCCCACAGAGTGGGAACAAGGAGACACTCTCATGATCTACCAAGGCGAAACCCTGACGGTCAGCTACCTCGAAGACGGCATTGCCGAGCTGAGGTTCGATGCCCCGGGTTCAGTCAACAAGCTGGATCGCGCTACCCTGCTCTCCCTGAGCGAAGCGATCGCCGCATTACAGCAACAAGCCGATTTGAAGGGTCTGATCCTCACCTCCGGCAAAGACGCTTTCATCGTCGGCGCCGACATCACCGAATTCCTGGAACTGTTCGATCTGCCGCAAGAAGACCTGCTCGGCTGGCTGAAAAAGGCCAACGACATCTTCAGCGCCATCGAAGATCTGCCGGTGCCCACCCTCTCCGCCATCAAGGGCCATGCTCTGGGCGGCGGCTGCGAGACCATTCTCTCCACCGATTTCCGGTTGGCCGACACCAGCGCCAAGATTGGCCTGCCCGAGACCAAGCTCGGCATCATGCCCGGCTTTGGCGGCACTGTCCGTCTGCCGCGGGTGATCGGTGCCGACAACGCGCTGGAGTGGATCACCACCGGCAAGGATTACCGTGCCGATGACGCCCTCAAGGTGGGTGCCATCGATGCCGTGGTCGCCCCCGACGCGCTGCACAGCGCCGCCGTGCAGATGATCAAGGACGCGATCAAAGGCAAGCTGGACTGGCAGGGCCGCCGCGCCGCCAAGAAGGCCCCGCTGCGCCTCTCCAAACTGGAAGCCATGATGAGCTTCACCACCGCCGCTGGTATGGTTGCCGCCGTGGCGGGCAAACACTATCCGGCCCCCATGGCCGCCGTGAAGACGGTGGAAGCCGCCGCTGGCATGGGCCGTGACGAAGCGCTGGCCGCCGAGGCCGCCACCTTCATCAAATTGGCGAAAACCGACGTGGCCAAGGCGCTGGTCGGGATCTTCCTCAACGATCAGCACATCAAGGCGCTGGCCAAGAAGGCTGCCAAGCAGGCAAACAAGGCCACCGGCCATGCCGCCGTACTGGGTGCCGGCATCATGGGGGGCGGCATCGCCTACCAGTCCGCCAGCAAGGGCATCCCGGCGGTGATGAAGGACATCAACGAGAAGGCGCTAGCACTTGGCATGAATGAGGCCACCAAGCTGCTCAACGGCCAGCTCGAGCGCGGTCGCATCGACGGCATCAAGATGGGCCAGGTGCTCTCCGCCATCACGCCGACCCTGAGCTATGACAACGTCAAGCATGTGGACGTGGTGGTCGAGGCCGTGGTCGAGAACCCGAAAGTGAAGGCGGCCGTGCTGAGTGAAGTGGAAGGGATCATCGGCGAAGACGCCGTGCTCGCCAGCAACACCTCCACCATCCCCATCTCCCTGCTGGCCAAGGGACTGAAGCGCCCCGAGAATTTCTGCGGCATGCACTTCTTCAACCCGGTGCACCGCATGCCACTGGTGGAGATCATCCGCGGCGAGCAAACTTCCGATGAAACCATCAACCGCGTGGTGGCCTACGCCGCCGCCATGGGCAAGTCCCCGGTGGTGGTCAACGACTGTCCGGGCTTCTTCGTGAACCGCGTGCTGTTCCCTTACTTCTTCGGCTTCAACAAGCTGGTCGCCGATGGCGCCGACTTCGCCGCCGTCGACAAGGTGATGGAGAAGGAGTTCGGCTGGCCCATGGGCCCTGCCTACCTGCTGGACGTGGTCGGCATCGACACCGGCCACCACGCCGGTGACGTGATGGCGCAAGGCTTCCCGGCGCGCATGAGCAAGGAAGGTCGTACCGCCATCGACGTAATGTATGACGCCAGCCGCTTCGGTCAGAAGAACGGCAAGGGCTTCTACGCCTACGAGCAGGACAAGAAGGGCAAGCCGAAGAAGGTGGCCGACGCAGCCAGCTACGAGCTGCTGGCCCCCATCGTCAAGCCGAAGCAGGATTTCGACAAGGAGGCCATCATCGCCCGCATGATGATCCCGATGATCAACGAGGTGGTGCTCTGCCTGGAAGAGGGCATTGTCGCCACGCCAGCCGAAGCCGACATCGCGCTGGTCTACGGTCTGGGCTTCCCTCCCTTCCGCGGCGGCGTGTTCCGCTATCTGGACACCATTGGCCTGGATCGCTACGTGGCCATGGCCGACCAGTATGCCGACTTGGGCCCGCTCTACCGCGTCAGCGACAAGCTGCGCGAGATGGCTGCCCAGGGCAAAACCTTCTACTGATTGCGGAAAGGAGATCCATTCATGAAAGACGTAGTCATTGTCGACTGTATCCGGACCCCCATGGGCCGGTCCAAGGGCGGCGCCTTCCGCAACGTGCGTGCAGAAGATCTGTCCGCGCACCTGATGAAATCCATCCTGCTGCGCAACCCCAACCTCGACCCGAACGAGATCGAGGACATCTACTGGGGCTGCGTGCAGCAGACCCTGGAGCAGGGCTTCAACATCGCCCGCAACGCCGCCTTGCTGGCCGGCATTCCCAAGCAGGTGGGGGCGGTCACCGTCAACCGCCTGTGCGGCTCCAGCATGCAGGCGCTGCACGATGCCTCCCGCGCCATTCAGGTGGGTGACGGCGATATCTTCATCATCGGTGGCGTCGAGCACATGGGCCACGTGCCCATGAGCCACGGGGTGGACTTCCACCCCGGCATGGCCAAGTCGGTGGCAAAAGCCTCCGGCATGATGGGGCTGACCGCCGAGATGCTCGGCAAGCTGCACGGCATCAGCCGTCAACAGCAGGACGAGTTTGCGGCCCGCTCCCACCGCCGTGCTCACGCCGCCACCGTGGAAGGGCGTTTTGCCAAGGAGATCGTCGGGCTGGAAGGCCATGACGCCAGCGGCGCCCGCTTCTTCTACGACTACGACGAAGTGATCCGCCCGGAGACCACGGTCGAGACGCTGAGCCAGCTGCGCCCGGTGTTCGACCCGGTCAACGGTACCGTCACCGCCGGCACCTCTTCGGCCCTGTCCGATGGCGCCGCCGCCATGCTGGTGATGAGTGCGGATCGCGCCAAGGCCCTCGGCCTCACGCCCCGCGCCAAGGTACGTGCCATGGCCATCGCCGGCTGCGACGCCGCCATCATGGGTTACGGCCCGGTGCCGGCCACCCAGAAGGCGCTCAAGCGGGCCGGTCTGACCGTCGGCGACATCGATCTGTTCGAGTTGAACGAGGCGTTTGCCGCCCAGTCCCTCCCCTGCGTGAAGGATCTGGGTCTGCAAGACCTGGTGGACGAGAAGGTGAACCTCAACGGTGGCGCCATCGCCCTGGGTCACCCGCTCGGCTGCTCCGGTGCCCGCATCTCCACCACCCTGATCAACCTGATGGAAGAGAAGGACGCCACCCTGGGAGTCGCCACCATGTGCATCGGCCTGGGTCAGGGCATCGCCACCGTGTTCGAACGGGTGTAAGTGAATCGCCCCTGACTGCTCACCGGTCAGGGACGCCGCCTCGGGGCGGCAACAACAGACAGAAGGCGGCCCTGCTTCCCGGCACAGCGGCCCCATCAGGAATACCGGGTCGGCCTGCCGACCCTGCTGTCGAGTCTGTGGAACGCGCCACACGGGGTGCGCTCCTGCCGTCGGAATCTGCGTGTTGGCCGGCCCGTTTGGGTCGGCCTTTTTTATTCTTTTCCCGCGATCGGGGCCAATCCTGAGGCTATATTGCCCATAACTTCACATTAGAGGGGGGGCTTGCTTGCTTTTTGCTCCCCCGACAGGTTCAATCTGCACAAAAAAATGGGTGGATGCACATACATATGTCAACGAGCAAACAACTGCTTATCGTCGACGACGATCGGGAGATCCGCGAGCTGCTCAACGAGTACCTGACCCGAGCTGGTTTCGAGGTACTGACCGCGGCCGAAGGGAACGAGATGCGCCAACAACTGGCCCAGCACAGCCCGGACCTCATCATTCTGGACATCATGATGCCCGGCGACGACGGCTTTACCCTCTGCCAGCAGATCCGCCGCGACTCCCAGGTACCCATCATCATGCTCACCGCCGCCTCCGACGAGGCTGACCGGGTGATTGGGCTGGAACTTGGCGCCGACGACTACATCGCCAAGCCGTTCAGCCCGCGCGAACTGCAGGCCCGCATCAAGGCGCTGCTGCGCCGCGCCGAATTCCGCCAGCCGGAGAAAGAGAAGGAACCGAGCCGTCGGCTGCGCTTCGCCGAGTGGACCCTGGACACCCTGAGCCACCAGCTGACCCACGAAGATGGCAGCCTGCTGGATCTCTCCGGCAGCGATGCCCTGCTGCTCGGCATGTTCCTGCAACAGCCCGGCGTGGTGCTGGATCGCGACACCATCTCGGATGCCACCCGCGGTCGCGAGAGCCTGCCCATGGAGCGCGGCATCGATGTGCAGATCAGCCGCCTGCGCCAGAAGCTGGGTGACAACGGCAAGAGCCCGCGCATCATCAAGACCATTCGCGGCAGCGGCTACATGCTGATCGCCGAAGTCCACGAGATCCCGTAACAGACAGACGCTACGGCGAGACCTTGAACGGGCAGAAGAGAGACCCATGACGGGGCAACGGCAAGGCACAGAGGTAAGCACCCCATGCTGATCGACAAGAGACACACGCTGCCATGACGGGGCAGAAGTTCTGGCGGGCCCTGGTGCCCCGCTCCCTGCTGTCGCGGATGCTGCTGCTGTTGCTGCTCGCCATCCTGCTCTCCCAGACCATCCTCACCGGCATCTGGATGCAGCAGATCCAGAAGCGGGAGCTGGAGGGCATGCTCAGCACCACCCGCAACCTGGCGCTGTCGGCGGCTTCCACCGTCAACTTCTTCAAGTCCCTGCCCCTGCAATACCGCCACATCGCCCTGGATCAGCTGCGCAACATGGGGGGCAGCCGCTTCTTCGTCTCCCTGAACGAGGAAGAGATCCACATCAGCGCCATCCCCGACAGCGAGCGAAAAGCGCTGGTGCTCAAGGAGGTGCAGGAGGTGCTCAGCCGCAAACTCTCCGACGCCATGGCGATCAAGGTGGACTTCTCCCGCCCCGAGGAGCTGCACGTCTTCAACAACGACACCCTGCTGGCGGATCTCCCCTCCTCCTGGGCCCGCTACACCCTGTCCCTGGAGCCTATCAATCCGCCGGTGCTGGTGACCCAGATCGAGATAGAACCGGGGGAGTGGCTCTATCTGGCGGCCCTGCTGCCCGCCCCCTACATGACGCTGGATGACACCGTGATGCCGAGCAACCAGGTGCGTTTCATCGCCCTGATGACGGTCTTCCTCTGCTTCTTCACCTTCATGCTGGTGCGCTGGCAGACCCGCCCCCTGCGTCGCCTCGCCAAGGCAGCGGTCAACCTCGGCAAGGACATCGACCAGCCGTCCCTCAAAGAGGAGGGTGCCTCCGAAATCGTGGCGGCGACCCGCGCCTTCAACATCATGCAGCAGCGCATTCGCCGCTTCATCGACGATCGGGAGCGCCTCTTCAGCTCCATCTCCCACGACCTCAAGACCCCCATCACCCGGCTGCGACTGCGGGTCGAACTGCTGGACGACGAGGTGCAGATCGCCAAGTTCAACAAGGACCTGGACGAGCTGGAGCTGATGGTCAAAGGGGCGCTGCAGACGGTCAAAGAGACGGACATTCACGAGAACCTCGAGCAGATCGACGTCAACGCCCTGCTGGAGCAGATGGCGGAGGCCATGAACCTGCACGAGGATCTGCTCACCATCGAGGGGCACTGCAAGTGGCCCTATCGCGGCAAGCTGCTGGCCCTCAAGCGCTGCATCGGCAACCTGGTGGACAACGGCATCAAGTACGGCCAGAAGGTGCGCATCATCATCATGGATGACGAGGAGATGCTGATCCTCTTCATCATGGACGAGGGGCCCGGTCTGCCGGACGATCAGTTCGAGCGCATCTTCGAGCCCTACTACCGCCTCAGCACCGATGCCGCCGGCACCGGGCTGGGCCTTGGCATCGCCCGCAACATAGCCCACGCCCACGGCGGCGACCTGGTGCTGGAAAATCGCCCCCAGGGCGGCCTGCAGGCCACCCTCTCCCTACCAAGGCAGTAATGTATGAAGTGGTTGTCTTTTTCTGTCATCGCCCTGCTCTCCCTGCCCGTCTGCGCCTCCCAGGTGGAGGTATTGCACTGGTGGACCTCCGGCGGCGAGGCCAGGGCCGTGGAAGTGCTCAAGTCCGAGTGGGCCGAGCAGGGCAACCAGTGGAACGACTTCGCGGTACAGGGGGGCGGCGGCAAGAGCGCCATGACGGTGCTGAAGAGCCGGGCCCTGGCGGCCAACCCGCCGGAGGCGGCCCACCTCAAGGGGTTCGAGCTGCACGAGTGGGGCAGCCTGGGCTTTCTGCGCGATCTCACCCCCATGGCCGAGCACCTCGGCTGGTACCCTCAGCTGCCCCCCATGGTGCGCGATACCCTCAGCCAGAACGGCGCCCTGATGGCGGTTCCCACCGGCATCCACCGGGTCAACTGGCTGTGGCTCAACCGCAAGGTATTCGAGCGACAGGGGCTCAAGCCCCCCACCGACTGGGCCCAGTTCGTGGCGGTGGCGGACAAGCTCAAGGAGCAGGGCATCACCCCCCTCGCCATCGGCAATGAACCCTGGCAGATCACGGTGCTGTTCGAAACGGTGGCCCTCGGCGAAGGGGGCAAGACCTTCTATCGCAAGGCCTTCCTCGAACAGGACAGCGCCACCCTGACCGGCCCCGACATGGTGCGGGTGCTGACCCGCTTCCAGCAGTTGCGCGCCTATGTGCCCGAGAAATACGCCGGCCTGAAGTGGCACCAGGCCACCAACCTGCTGGAGAGCGGCGGCGCCGCCATGCAGGTGATGGGGGACTGGGTGAAAGGCGAGCTGAGTGCAGGCAACTACCGCCCCGGCGAGGATATCGAGTGCCTGCCAAGCCCGGGCAGCCAGGGGCTGTTCAGCTACAACCTCGACTCCATCGCCATGTTCAAGCAGCGGGATCCCGCCCAGTTGCAGGCCCAGGGCGAGCTGGCCAGGCTGTTGATGACGCCGCGCTTTCAGGAGGAGTTCAACCGGGTGAAGGGCTCCATCCCGGCGCTCATCAAGCCGGACATGAGCAAGTTCGATCGCTGCGCCATCCGCTCCTATCAGGATTTCCTCCACGCCGAGCAACAGGACAACCTGCTGCCCAGCATGGCGGAGGGGATGGCGGTGCCCACCAACATGCGCCAGGGGATCATGGATGTGCTGAGCAGCTTCTTCAACGACGCCAGGGCCAACCCCGAGCAGACGGCGCAGCAGTTGGAGCGCGCCATGCGCTCGACCCGTTCCGGCGCGGAGCAGAAATGACAAAGGCGGACATCGTCCGCCTTTGAGTGCCGAGAGCCAGGCTCTCAGGAGGGATCGCTCTCGTCCTCATCCTCGTCGTAGTAGTCGCTGAGCTCGATCCAGAGCCCCAGTCCGATCATCACCATGGAGCCGAACCAGGTACCGGTATTACCTATCGGGCTGCCCAGCACTATCATGGCGAACGACAAGAACCCCATGCCTGCGTAGGCTTGCAATCTGCCGTAGGAGACCTGCATATTCACACCTCCTTGTTGAATATGGTTCAATTTTTATATTACTCATCGAGCGAAGCCTGGGTAGAGCCGGTTCACATTTTGGTAGCATATGCTGCATAACCGCCCCATGGTTTGATTATTTTTTCGCCGCGAGTATCATTGCTGGCCGAATTGGTTGAAGGTTGATTATTGATGAGTGCTTTATTCTGCGGCGCAACGCACGAGTTGGACGCAATCGGGCTTCGCTGCCCCGAGCCCGTGACGATGGCGCGCAAGAAGGTGCGGCTGAAGGTTGATTATTCATGAGTACTGTATTCTGCAATGCGACCCACGAGCTGGACGCAATCGGGCTTCGTTGCCCCGAACCCGTGACGATAGCGCGCAAGAAGGTGCGGCTGAAGGTTGATTATTGATGAGTGCTTTATTCTGCGACGCAACGCACGAGTTGGACGCAATCGGGCTTCGTTGCCCCGAACCCGTGATGACGATGGCGCGCAAGAAGGTGCGGCTGAAGGTTGATTATTCATGAGTACTGTATTCTGCAATGCGACCCACGAGCTGGACGCAATCGGGCTTCGTTGCCCCGAACCCGTGATGATGGTTCGCAAGAAAGTGCGGCTGATGGCGGATGGGGAGACCCTGCTGGTCAGCGCCGACGACCCCTCCACCACCCGTGACATTCCCAGCTTCTGCCGCTTCATGGACCATACCCTGGTCGCCAGCGAGACTGAGCAGGCCCCTTACCGCTACCTGATCCGCAAGGGTCAATAACCCTGTACCGGAGCAAACATGACAACCATTACCCGTATCGGGACCACCCAGCGCTGGTCTGATGTGGTCATCCACAACGGCACCCTCTACGTGGTGGAAGTGCCCGCCACCGAGACCGCCGACATCCACCAGCAGACCCGTGAAGTGCTGGAAAGCCTGCAGCGTTTGCTGGAAGCCAACGGTTCCGGCGTCGACAGGATCCTGATGGCCAACATCTATCTCAAGGACATTGAAGACATCGCCGCCTTCAACGCGCAGTGGGATGCCTGGATCCCGGCAGGCACAGCCCCCGTGCGCGCCTGCGTACAGGCCCGTCTGGCCCATGAAGGCTACAAGGTCGAAGTGCAGCTGACTGCGGCTGTCTAAACAAAACGGGATGCCTGGCTCCCCTGATGCCGACACAGTCCCCGTGCGCGCCTGCGTGCAGGCCCGTATCGCCCACGAGGACTACAAGGTGGAAGTGCAGCTGACCGCGGCTATCTAATAGGCAGTTATCCCCCTCATCCCCGCCCCTTCTCCCACAAGGGGAGAAGGGAGCAAAAAACAAGGCGCCACTGCCCACAACGCCGAATAGCAAAAGGCCCCGCCATCGCTGGCGGGGCCTTTTTCATGGCATCGAACCGGGCCGCTTAGGCGGTCGGGGTCAGGGTGATGGTCACCCGACGGTTCTGGGCCTTGCCTTCGGCGGTGCTGTTGCTGGCTACCGGCTGATCCGGGCCCACACCACTGATGGCGATGCGGCTACCGGACACGCCCTGGCCGATCAGCTGGGCGGCGACGGCATCGGCGCGATCGCGGGAGAGCTTCATGTTCAGATCGCGGGAGCCGGTGCTGTCGGTGTGACCGACCACGTTCAGACGGGTCTTGTCGAACTCGGCAACCACCAGGGCCACGCCGGACAGGGTGTTGGCACCGGCGGCTTTCAGCTGGGCGCTGGAGCTGTCGAAGGTGACGTTGTTCGGCATGTTGAGGATCAGCTGATCACCGTTGCGGGTCACGCTGACGCCGGTGCCTTGCAGCTTCTCGCGCAGCTTGGCCTCCTGCACATCCATGTAGTAACCGATACCGCCACCCAGCGCGGCACCGGCGGCGACGCCAGTCAGGATGCCCTTTTTGCGGTCGCCCTTGCTGGAGGAGAGCGCCCCCACGGCTGCGCCGGTCGCCGCACCCGCCAACGCGCCCCAGGCGCCCTTGGAGGTCTGGGATTCACCGGTATAGGGGTTGGTGGTACAGCCAGTGATGGCGACGGTCAGGGCAAGTGCAGGAACCAGTTTCTTGAAATGCATGAAAAAACCTCTGAAAAAGAACGACTCTAGCCGATGGCCGCGCATTCTAACCCAGAGAGGCGCCAGAGTGTGACGCGCCCATTGCGAAGATGGGCAGGGGGCAACACGCCCCTCTGCCCCTAGCGACTTACCCGGTGCAGGCCCTCTTCGGACGGGCCCGCATCAATATTTGATATCCCGGGCCTTGTCTCGCCCCTCCTGCTTGTTGTCACGATGCTCCTGGCGGCAGTCGGCATTGCCCACCACCCCCTCACGACACTCCTGTTTCGCGTCACGGGACTCCTGACGGGTATCCTGACGCACATCGCGGGCGTCACGGCGCTCCTGGGCCTGCTTGGTGGCCTGTGCAGGCAGGGCGGCCAGCAAGGCGGTGGCGGCAAGCAGCGCCAATACGGACTTCTTCATGATGGCTCCTTCGCCAGACAACCTGAACCGGTCCGGCGTCTTTCAATGATAGGGGAGGGGCAAGATCCCGGCAGCGCAGACTCGGCCCTCGAGGCGTCGTCTGTGCAGCCTCGGACCTTCTTGCACAGGGCCGGCTTCCCCTCGTGTTTGCCCTGACGGGCGACGTCATCCCCAGGGTGCAGCCGATCAGGCCGGGGAAGAGAGGGCGAGCGGCGATCAGTGACACGGGATTCCCTCGTGATGACGATCCCGATGGTGAACCCGTGTGACTGTATCCCGGCTGTACCAAGGGGCGAAAAGGCTCCCGGCCCGGCCCGGCCCGGAGCAACGGCAACATGCTCCATGGGTCTGGCGCGATGGAGCCCCCCCATATACGGGTTGTCTCATAAGAGCCCATGGCCCCAGAGTGGGTGACATTTCTCACGGAGCCATGACCATGTCGTCCCTTTCCCGCCCCGCGCTGCTCATCATCGACATCCAGGTGGGCCTCCTTCACGGCCCGGAAGCCCCCCATGCCGGGGCCGAGACCCTGGCCAACATCAATCGCCTGAGCCAGGCGGCCCGCAGTGCCGCTCTCCCTGTGCTGGCGGTGCGCCACACGGGCCCGGCCGGCAGCCCCATCGCCGCCGGCAGTCCGTTCTGGCAGCTTGCGCCTGAGCTGGTCGTCGGCGAGGCCGATCGGGTGTTCGACAAGCAGCGCCCCAGCGCCTTCCATGGCACCGGTCTCGATGGCTGGCTGAAAGAGGACGGCGTGCAGACCCTGATCGTCACCGGCATGAAGACCCAGTACTGCATCGACACCACGTGCCGGGCGGCGGCAGATCTCGGCTACACCGTAGTGCTGGTGAGCGATGCCCACACCTGCATGGACACGCCGCAACTGACCGCCCCCCAGATCATCGCCCATCACAACGCCACCCTGGCCGGCCCCTTCGTGCGGCTGATGAGCAGCGACGAGGTGTGCGAGGCGCTCGACCGCACCCTTGAGCCCTGCTGATTCAGAGCAAAAAAAGAAGGGAGGCTTGAGCCTCCCTTCTTCGTGCATTTCCCCTTCACGTCGCCGCTGCTTGCTGGCACTCGGCGTGGCAGGGGCAGGTCACCAGATGATCGTTCACCATGCCCACCGCCTGCATGAAGGCATAGCAGATGGTGCTGCCGACGAAGGTGAAGCCGCGCTTCTTGAGGGCCTTGGACATGGCATCCGACTCCGGCGAGGTCGCCGGAATGTCGCCGTTGCCCTGACGCTGGTTGACGATGGGGGCGCCGCCCACGAAGCCCCACAGATACTCGACGAAGTCGATGCCTTCCGCCTCCAGCGCCAGATAGGCGCGGGCGTTTTTGATGATCGACTGCACCTTGAGCCGGTTGCGAATGATGCCGGTATCCTGCATCAGCCGTTCCACATCCTGCTCGTCGAACTGCACGATGCGCACCGGATCAAAATCCGCATAGGCGCGATGGTAGCTCTCGGTGCGCTTGAGGATGGTGATCCACGACAGCCCCGCCTGTTGACCATCGAGGCAGAGCTTGGCAAACAACTCGCGGGCGTCATACACCGGCCTGCCCCACTGCTTGTCATGGTATTCGATGTATTCCGGGTCTCTGGTCACCCAGGCGCAGCGCAGTTCCATTTCCTCTCCCCTGTTTTTCATCGGCCATCGGCAGGCCGCTTGCGTCGGCGACATCATAGGGCAAGCGGCAACATAGCCCCACTAATCCCCTGTAATTTCGCCTATTATCCGACCATGCCAGACGGTATACTCCCTCGGTTCACATTCAGCAAATCTTGCTCTGATTTCATTTCGCGCGAAAAACACTATGCAAAAATTCGATGTCAAAACCTTTCAGGGCCTGATCCTGCAGTTGCAGGACTATTGGTCCCGCCAGGGCTGTACCATCATTCAGCCGCTGGATATGGAAGTGGGTGCCGGTACCTCCCACCCCATGACCTGCCTGCGCGCCCTGGGCCCGGAGCCCATCGCCTGCGCCTACGTACAACCGTCCCGCCGTCCGACTGACGGCCGCTACGGTGAGAACCCGAACCGCCTGCAGCACTACTACCAGTTCCAGGTGATCATCAAGCCTTCCCCCGACAACATTCAGGAACTCTATCTGGGCTCCCTGAAAGAGCTGGGAATGGATCCTGAAATCCACGACATCCGCTTCGTGGAAGACAACTGGGAAAACCCGACGCTGGGTGCCTGGGGCCTGGGTTGGGAAGTGTGGCTGAACGGCATGGAAGTGACCCAGTTCACCTACTTCCAGCAGGTTGGCGGCCTCGAGTGCAAGCCGGTCACCGGCGAGATCACCTACGGTCTCGAGCGTCTGGCCATGTACATCCAGGGCGTCGACAGCGTCTACGACCTGGTCTGGTCTGACGGCCCCCTGGGCAAGACCACCTACGGCGACGTGTTCCATCAGAACGAAGTGGAGCAATCCACCTACAACTTCGAACACGCCGACGTGGAGTTCCTGTTCCACTGCTTCGAGCAGTACGAGAAGGAAGCCCAGAATCTGCTGGCACTGGAAAAACCGCTGCCGCTGCCTGCCTACGAGCGCATCCTCAAGGCCGCTCACTCCTTCAACCTGCTGGATGCCCGCAAGGCCATCTCGGTCACCGAGCGTCAGCGCTACATCCTGCGCATTCGCACCCTGACCAAGGCCGTGGCAGAGGCATACTACGCCTCCCGCGAAGCGCTGGGTTTCCCCATGTGTCAGCGCACAGAGAACAAGCAAGGTTAAGGAACGGACATGGCACAACATACATTTCTGGTAGAGATCGGTACTGCTGAGCTGCCGCCCAAAGCCCTGCGCTCCCTGGCCGAAGCCTTTGCCGACAACTTCAAAGCCGAACTGACCAAGGCCGATCTGGCCTTCGGCGACGTCGAGTGGTTTGCTTCACCGCGCCGTCTGGCGCTGAAGGTAAGCGAGCTGGCTGGCGAGCAGCCGAGCAAGAGCGTCGAGAAGCGCGGCCCGGCCGTGGCCCAGGCGTTCGATGCCGAAGGCAAGCCGACCAAGGCTGCCGAAGGCTGGGCCCGTGGCAACGGCATCACCGTTGAGCAGGCCGAGCGTCTGGTCACCGACAAGGGCGAGTGGCTGGTTCACACCGCCAAGGTCGAAGGCCGTCCGGCCGTCGATCTGCTGGGCGAGCTGGTTAGCCAGGCGCTGGCCAAGCTGCCCATCCCGAAAATGATGCGCTGGGGCGACAAGACCATCCAGTTCGTGCGTCCGGTCTTCACCGTGACCCTGCTGCTGGATGGCGAGCTGGTTCCCGCTCACATTCTGGGTATCGACTCTGCCCGCACCATTCGCGGCCACCGCTTTATGGGCGAGAGCGAGTTCACCATCGACAACGCCAGCCAGTACCCGCAGATCCTGCAGGAGCGCGGCATGGTGATTGCCGACTTTATGGCGCGCAAGGCCAAGATCAAGGCTGACGTCGAAGCGGCCGCTGCCGCCTTCGGTGGCGTGGCCGATCTGGACGACGCCCTGCTGGAAGAAGTGACCGCACTGGTCGAGTGGCCTGTGGTGCTGACCGCCAACTTCGAAGAGAAGTTCCTGGCCGTTCCGGCTGAAGCGCTGGTGCACACCATGAAGGGTGACCAGAAGTACTTCCCGGTCTACGACAAGAACGGCAAGCTGCTGCCGAAGTTCATCTTCGTCACCAACATCGAGTCCAAAGACCCGAGCCAGATCATCAGCGGCAACGAGAAGGTGGTTCGTCCCCGTCTCTCTGACGCCGAGTTCTTCTTCAAGACCGACCTCAAGCAGACCCTGGCCTCCCGCCTGCCACGCCTTGAAACCGTGCTGTTCCAGCAACAGCTGGGTACCGTCAAGGCCAAGGTCGAGCGTATCGAGACCGTCGCCGGCTTTATCGCCGAGCGCATCGGTGCCGACGTGGCTCAGGCCAAGCGTGCCGGTCTGCTCTCCAAGTGTGACCTGATGACCAACATGGTCGGCGAGTTCACCGACACCCAGGGTGTCATGGGGATGCACTACGCCCGTCACGATGGCGAAGACGAAGCAGTGGCTGTGGCCCTCAACGAGCAGTACATGCCGCGCTTTGCCGGTGATGCCCTGCCGTCCGGTCTGGTTGCCTGCGCCGTCGCGCTGGCCGACAAGTTCGACACCCTGGCCGGTATCTTCGGCATCGGCATGCTGCCCAAGGGTGACAAGGACCCGTTCGCCCTGCGTCGCGCCGCCATCGGTGCCCTGCGCATCATGACCGAGAAGCAGCTGGACTTGGATCTGGTTGAACTGGTTGAAGAAGCGGTACGCGTCTACGGCGACAAGCTGACCAACAAAACCGTCGTTACCGACGTGGTCGACTTTATGCTGGGCCGCTTCCGCGCCGCCTATCAGGACGAAGGCATCGGTGCCGACGTGGTGCTGGCCGTACTGGCCCGCCGCCCGACCCGTCCGCTCGACTTCGATCGCCGGGTCAAGGCCGTCAGCCACTTCCGCTCTCTGGATGCCGCACTGGCACTGGCTGCCGCCAACAAGCGCGTGAGCAACATTCTGGCCAAGGTCGAGGTTCCACTGCCCACAACCGTCAAACCGGAACTGCTGGTCGATGCCGCCGAGAAGGCGCTGGCCACCCAGGTTGCAGAACTGCAAGCCGAACTGGCCCCGCTATTCGCCGCCGGTGACTATCAGGCAGCCCTCACCCGTCTGGCCGCCCTGCGCGAGCCGGTCGATACCTTCTTCAACGAGGTGATGGTGATGGCCGACGACGAGGCCCTCAAAGCCAACCGTCTGGCGCTGCTGAACAACCTGCGCAACCTGTTCCTGCAAGTGGCGGATATCTCCCTGCTGCAGTGATTGAGGTTTGTTGGCTAGATCAAAAAACGGCGCCGTTAAGGCGCCGTTTTTATTGGGAATAAGACAGATATTTTTATCTACTTGTCTTTTTAGTCTGTTCTATATATTAATTGACATATACAATATGTGTAATAAAATTGTGAGCAACACAGAACATACATTAAACAGCGTTTATAAAATAAAACAGAAACAGATAGCTTTACATCTATAAAATAAATGTGTGAAGCGCTGCCTCTGGCATCTTATCATAAATTTCATGGGAAATAACATGCTAGATAGAAAGGTAAAGTTCGACTCTTTATGCTTAGCTTTCTCTAACTTCAGTAGTTATATACAAATAAACTCAAAAGCAGGTTTTTTTGATACCAACAAAGCAATGGAAACAGTCTTAATTAACATTTTAAATATCACTTACAGCAAATCATATAAAAATTTAAACATTATTAAGCACAATCATCCAGCAATAGATCTAGGATGCCAGATTTCAAAGACCGCAGTACAAATTACTTCTGATGGTTCAACCAGTAAAATAAATAACACAATGAGTAAATTTACTGCATATGGACTAGATAAGCAATATTCATCAGTCATTTTTATGGTTATAACTACTCAACCATATTCCACATCAACATCGTACACAATAAAAAACCTATCTGACCTTGCCTCTGATATTTTTTCCCTTGATGATACTCGCTTTCAGCAGGTTTATGATTACATCAGAAGAGAGTTTTCTAGCTTTTTCCCAATAGAACAGAATCCGGATGTAGTCACATTAATAACAAGTGCATCCCTACCCCCTTTTGAGTCCATCCCTGATTTTATCGCATCTCAAATGGACTGGGCAGCCGAAGAAGGTATAACTGACGTAAAAATCAGAGATGATATTATTGCTTTAAAAAACACTCTAGCTGATCTATCCAAGCAGGAAAGAGGCTTGATTTATCGAGTTTTGTCTCAAGGGACATCTGGCAACTATTCATATACTATTCCATGGCCTGTCCTTTCACATAATTTATCGCCCAATCAAGCTAGATTACTAAAAAACATTTGCGACTCTCTAGCATATAAAAAAATGCTATATATCGATGATGAAGAAGAAGACTATCCAGTAACTGTCTCGTATTTTACCGATATCACTGACTTTGATTATTTCAAAGCCATGACTGATTATTTCCTAAAAAAACATGATGGACGAGAAAAATTAAAAAAAGTCATTATCGATTGTGATTTTACACATATTAAATAATCACTCTCTAAAATCTGGGAGATCCGCCATGACCATCGCTCGTTCACGCCAGCCCGTAGGTTCGATTAGCCGTCAGGCGTAATCGGACGCTCGCGTAAATCAACTCTCCCGCCATAACGGCCAGCCGAATTTCCCCTCCGGCTGGCCGCCCCCGCTTCATGACAACAACCGCAACAAAAGCCTCTCGTTCGTCCGATTACGCTGCGCTAATCGAACCTACAACGGCTTTGCCAACGCAGCGACAATCTTTTCCACGCTCTGGGTGACCGACAGGATGGCGCTATCCAGTACCAGACGCTCACTGTCCCAGGGTCGATAGTCGCGATCGATCACCGCCTGCCAATCCGGCAATGCCAGCCCCTCGATATCCACCGTCCGGTTTTCGACCCGCTTGCGGTGCAGCTTCGGATTGGAGCAGACCACCTCAACATCGAGACAGGGCACCCCGACCGAGAGGGCGATGTCGTGGTAGGCATCCCGGGTGAGCTGGATGGGGTTAACGGAATCCGTGATGACGGTCGAGCCGAGTTTCAGGTTTTCTCTGGCCAGCCCATAGGCAACGAAATAGCCGGCCGGCCCCATCTCGTTATCCGCCTGCTCAGCGGCACGAATGGCCTGCTCTATGGTATCGATGCGCAGGTAGACGGCCCTCAACCGCCGGGCCAAGGCTCGCGCTATGGTGCTTTTTCCGCTGCCCGGCAAACCACTGAAAATGATCAGCATGTCCCATTCCCGTGATAAAAGAAGAATCCGAGCCATAGGGTATCGGATTGCCATCGCCCCCACAGCCCGTAGGTTCGATTAGCCGCCAGGCGTAATCGGACGTGCGCGTAAATGGACTCTCCCGCCATCACGGCCAGCCGAATTTTCCACTCTGGTTGGCCGCTCCTGTTGCACGGCAACAACCACTATCAACACCTCTCGTTCGTCCGATGACGCTGCGCTAATCGCACCTACGGGGCGACGGAAGCCTACGGAGTATGCTGCTTGGTATTGATCGGTCATTGTCGAATCCATCATGGCCCCGACTTTGCCACACAATCCTCTACCCGATACCCGCCAGCCCCAAGGAATAACCTCTGCCGGCGAGAGAGGAGCTGTTATCCTTTGAGGCAATCTCTCGCGACCCCACGCCTTGAAAGGACCGTCATGGACATACCTGCCGCCCCGTCCTCCACCCTCTGCCAGCAGTGTCATGAGCAGGTGGATCTCGACTTCGATTTCACCATGGCCTTCCAGCCCATCGTCGATTGCAGCCAGCGCACCCTCTTCGGCTATGAGGCTCTGGTGCGTGGGCTCAACAACGAGCCGGCGCAGAGCGTTATTGCCCGGGTCAACGATGGCAATCGCTACCGCTTCGACCAGTTGTGCCGGATCAAGGCCATTGCGCTGGCCGCCCGGCTCGATATGCGGGGCATGCTGAGCATCAACTTCCTGCCCAATGCGGTCTATCGCCCGGAGCGCTGCATCCGCACCACGTTGCAGGCGGCCCGCGAGCACCTCTTTCCCATCGAGCAGATCATGTTCGAGTTCACCGAGGTGGAACAGGTGCAGGACAACCGCCATATTCGCGGCATCGTGGATCACTATCAGGCGCTCGGCTTCAAGACGGCGATCGACGACTTTGGCGCCGGTTACTCGGGCCTGAGCCTGCTGGCCGATTTTCGCCCCGACATCATCAAACTCGATATGCACCTGCTGCGCGGCATCGACCAGGACCCGATCCGTCAGGCCATCGTTCGCCACTGTCTGGCGCTGTTTACGGAGTTGCAGATCACCCCGCTGGCGGAAGGGGTCGAAACCCGCGAAGAAATGGCCTGCCTGCGGGAGATGGGCGTCAGCCTGATGCAGGGCTATCTGTTTGCCCGCCCCGGCTTCGAAACCCTGCCCGAGGTGGATTTCGCCAGCCTGTGAGCGGCGTTGGCCATCTCCCTTGGTTGGCGTTCATTCGGACAAGGCGGGACGGGAGGCGGCCCGGAGGGTATCCACGGGCGGACGGCAGAAAGCGCTGGACCGGGCAACCCCCTGGGCTAGGATGGGACTGTCACCCTTTGCAACCACCGCTCTGACAGGGACACCATGGCGCAGGTTTCAGGATACCGCTTCTTCGCTCTTTCACTGCTCTTGCTGCTGGCCTTCCAGGTATGGGGGGCGCAAGGCAGGGGCAACATCACACTGGTGAGCTCCCTTGAAACCAGGGAGTCCCCCTATGGTCGCTGGCTCGATCTCATCTATCGGGATGCGTTCGCCCGCCTGGGCTATGACTTCCAGTACCAGGGCTACCCCGGGGGACGGGCCCCCCTGCTGGCAGAGCAGGGACAGGTCGATGGCGAGATCCACCGCGCCGCCAGCTACCAGCAGCAGACCCGCACCCTCCAGCGCGTGCCCGAGCCCCATTTCGCCGTCTCCTATCAGGCCTATGCCCACCAGCCCGGGATCCAGCTGCAGGGGTGGCACAGCCTGCAGGGCACCGGTTATCGGGTCGAGTTTCGCCGTGGCGCCAAGCTGCCGGAGATGATGCTGGGCAAGGTGGTGGCACCGGACCGGCTCTTTGCCATCGCCACCGCCGAGCAGGGGATGGGCAAGCTGCTCAAGGGGCGCAGTGACCTCTATGTGGAGCAGACCCTGATTGCCAGCCAGACCCTGGCCGCCCTGACGCGCCAGGACCCGGGCTATGCCGGCATCTACTCCGCCGGGGTGATGGAGCTGGCCGATTCTTACGTCTATCTGCACGAACGGCATCAGGATCTGCTGGCCCCCCTTGCCAGCGTGATCCGGCAAATGAAGCAGGACGGCACGGTGGCGCGCTATGAGCAGCAGGCCATGGCGGCTGGGGGCACCAGCCAACCTTAACGTCCTCTTTTTCCGCACGCCTTCCCGCGCCCTGACCATGCAGGAGACCCGGGGCGATCAATTCTGTCGCAGACTCATGGCCGCAGCGGGCACCCTGTTCGTCAACACCACGTTGACAAAAACGCCCCCTGTATCAGGGAACTCGCCATATAAAACCCCATCGACCTTGTGTTCATCTGGCTTGCGGCCAAAAGGCACCATGTCCGTCTGTGCATACCCCAAATCTTGCAACATCCCCCACTCCGACCGTCCCATCATTTCGATGGAGTCACGTCATCGTTCAGGCATATCTTCCCCTCGAGGCCCGTGCCAGGGCCCGATCACAGGAGCAATACATAATGAAAAAAGCAGTAACGGCCGCCTTGCTGGCCATGATGATGGCGGCCTCGGTTCAGGCGGCAGACAAGGTGACCACGGTGCCGGTGCACTTCGCCAAAGGCGCGCACAGCGCCAAGGTTGACGGCACCTTCTCCGGTTATGACACCATCAACTACACCCTGGGCGCCAAAGAAGGCCAGACCATGACGGTCGCCATCACCGGCAGCACCAATGCCAACTTCAACGTCTTCGCACCGGGCGCCATCCCGGGTCAGGCCGAGGCACTGGGCGGCGGCAACGTGGACACAAAATGGCAAGGTACCCTGCCCAAGTCGGGCAAGTACCTGATCCAGGTCTACCAGATGCGCGCCACCGCCCGTAAAGGCGCCAAGGTCCCCCACTCCCTGTCGGTCGGCATTCAGTAACCGACGCCAATATTGCCTGTGTGACAAGCAAGAAGGAGCCCATGAGGCTCCTTCTTTGTCATTGTGTGCTGGCACTGCGACCCGGGTAACGGCTCAGCCCTTGTAGGCGGGCAGCAGGTCCACCATGTTGAGCAGGTGGAAGGCGGCGGTCAGCACGCCGAACAGGATCACCAGGACGATCATGAAGAGGCCGCCGGGGGCGCGGAAACCCTCGCCACCGTCTTCGCGCCGGGCCGCCCGCACCTTCCAGGCCAGCAGGGGTGGGATGATGCAGGTCCACAGGGTCGCCACGGCGCCCGCATAGCCGATGGCCACCAGGAAGCCGAACGGGAACAGCAAGGAGAGCACCAGGGGCGGCAGGAAGGTCACCGCCCAGGACTTGGCGCGGCCACCCCGGCTGTTGTCGAACTTGAACAGATCCGCCAGGTAGTCGAACACCCCGAGCCCCACCCCGATGAAGGAGGAGAGGATGGCCGCCATAGAGAAGGCGTTGAGGGCGCTGGCCACCGCCTTGGACTCGATCACCGAACCGAGAGCCTTGAGCAGGGCATCCACGTTGCCCCCCTCCGCGATCACCGGGCCGAACTCGCTGCGGGGCAGGTTGCCAAAGACGCTCACCAGCCAGATGAGGTAAAACGCGAGCGCGATCAGGGTGCCCCCCAGAATGGCGCGGCTGGCACGGCGCTCTTCACCGTAGTAGGCGCGCATGGAGGAGACCGAATGGTGGTAGCCGAACGAGGTGAGCGCCACCGGCAGCATCACCAGGGCATAGGGGGCGTAGCTCACTTCGCTGCCCACCCGGTCGAGCAGCAGATCGAGGCGCACGTTCATCGACAGGCCCGAGATGCCGAAGGCAAAGCTCAGCCCCATCAGGATCACCAGCAACACCGAGATACGGTCCACCGCCCGGGTGGAGTGCCACACCAGCAGGGAGAAGGCCAGGGTAAAGAGCACGGACGCCCACTGGCTGCCCATCCCCGTCATGCCGTCGATGATGAGACCGGCCGAGGTGATGTAGGCATAGAGCAGGATGCCACCGACGAAGTAGACGCTGAGATTGTTGAGGGCGTTGACCTTCTCCCCCAGCAGATCCCGGGTCACGGTATCGAAGGAGACGCGCAGGGGATAGCCCCGATAGGACTCCAGCAGCATCCAGCCGGAGACCGTCATCACCACCATGGTCAGTGCCACCGCGAGCATGGACCAGAGGGTCCAGGCGCCCGCCCCCGCACTCGGCAACCCCAGCATGCCGGCCCCCACACAGACGCCGGCAATGATGCATGCCCCGCCCACCAACGATGGTTTCTGTTCCATTACTCCCCCAAACGGATTGTCGACTGGTCACGGCACACCGCCGTGCTTCTCCTGCGTTCGCCACTGCTGGCGCCGGGGGACTTTACCCTGCATGCCTTCGGGTATCAAATCCAGAGGGAAAATGGGGGGAAACGGGCCGGATCCTGCGCCCCATCCGTGGAATATGCTCGGGATGGGGCCAGGTTCAGCACACCAGGGTCAGCCGGTGTAGACGGGCAGCAGACCCGCCATGGCCATCAGGTGGAAGATGGCGGTAAGCACCCCGAAGACGATGACGGCCACCACCATGGGCTGGCCGCCGGGGGCCTTGAACCCCGCCTCGTCCGGGGCCAGCTCCCGGGACTTCTTCGCCAGCAGGGCCGGGATGATGCAGGCCCAGACGGTCGCCGCAGCCCCGGCATAGCCGATGGCCACCACGAAGCCGAACGGGAACATCAGGGAGAGCGCCAGAGGAGGCAGGAAGGTCACCGCCCAGGATTTGGTCCGCCCCCGGCGGCTGTTGTCGAACCGGAACAGATCCGCCAGATAGTCGAACACCCCGAGCCCCACCCCGATGAAGGAGGAGAGGATGGCCGCCATGGAGAAGAGGTTGATGGCCTGGGAGACCTGCCTGGACTCGATCACCGAGGCCAGCGCCCCAAGCAGCACATCCACGTCGCCCCCCTTGGCGATGACGGGGCCGAAGGCGGGACGAGGCAGGTTGCCGAAGATGCTGAGCAACCACAGCAGATAGAGGGCCAGGGCGATCAGGGTCCCCCCCAGGATCGCCTGCCTGGCTTTCTGCTCCTCACCGTAATAGGCGCGCATCGAGGCGACCGAATGGTGATAGCCAAACGAGGTGAGCGCCACCGGCAACATGGCCAGGGCGTAAGGGGCGCGGCCCAGCTCCTCGGCAAAGGAGTTGAACAGCTTGGCGGTGTCGACCTTGCTGGCAAGCCCGGAGACCCCGAACATGAAGCTCAGCACCATAAAGACGATCAGGACGACCGAAATCCTGTCCACCGCCCGGGTCGAATGCCAGACAAACCAGGAGAACACCAGCACAAACAACACCGAGGCCAGCTGGCTATTGATGCCCAGCAGGCCGCCCAGGATGAGACCCGACGAGGTGATGTAGGCATAGAGCAAAATGCCGCCCACGAAATAGACTGTGAGGTTGTTGAAGAGATTGATCCTGTGACCGAGCAGATCCTTGGTCACCGAGTTGAAGGAGGCGGTCAATGCGTAGGGTTTCAGGGCTTCCAGCAGCATCCAGCCTGAAACCGTCATGACGACCATGGTAAGAATGATGGCGAGGGTTGACCAGCTGGTCCAGGCCCCGGCTCCCGCGCTCGGCAGCCCCAGCATGCCGGCACCGACACAGACGCTGGCAATGATGCAGGCCCCTCCGATGACGGACGGTGTTGATGTCATGTGTGTCACTCCAAATCTTTCACAGAGCAGTGAAAAAAAGGGCACAGAAAAATCTGTGCCCCTGACTCGTTATGCTTCTATCAATTTTTTCTGCGTCTTGCCGGCTGACGGGTCGTTATGCTCGACCTCTTTCAGTCTGGCGGTGAAGTGCCGCAGCACGGCCGGCTCGTAAATGAAGTCCAGCCCCTTCACCCGGTGGGCGTTCTTCTTCACCTCGCCGAAGGCCTCGATGACAAAGTCCATGTGGGTCTGGGTATAGGTGGCACGGGGGATGGTCAGGCGCAGCAGCTCCGCCGGGCAGGGGTGCTGCTTGCCGGTGGCGGGGTCGCGCCCCAGCAGCAGGGAACCTATCTCCACCGCGCGGATGCCGGCGACCTTGTAGAGCTCGCAGGCCAGGGCGTGGGCCGGGAACTGATCCGCCGGGATGTGGGGCAGCAGCTTGCCCGCATCCACGAAGGCCGCATGGCCCCCTGCCTGCTGGCACACCACGCCGATGGCCTCCAGCCCGTCCACCAGGTACTGCACCTGGCCGATGCGATAGGCCAGCCAGTCCTGGCGCATGCCGTCCCGCAGGCCTACCGCCAGGCGCTCCATGGCGCCCCCTTCCAGGCCGCCATAGGTCGGGAAGCCCTCCTGCACCACGCACAGGGTGCGGCACTCGGTGTAGACGTCCAGCATGCTGTCATCCTTGAAGCACAGCAGCCCCCCCATCTGCACCATGGCATCCTTCTTCGCCGACATGGCGAGGCCGTCGGCGTACTTGTAGGACTCCCTGGTGATCTCCTCGATGGTCCAGTTCGCGTAGCCGGGCTCCCGCTGCTGGATGAAGTAGGCGTTCTCGGCGAAGCGGGCGGAGTCCATGATGACCGGGATGTCGTACTTTCTGGCGATCTCGTACACCGCCTTCAGGTTGGCAATGGAGACCGGCTGCCCCCCGGCGGAGTTGCAGGTGATGGTACTGACGATGTAGGGCACGTTGGCGGGGCCCGCCTCCAGGATGGCCTCTTCCAGCTTCACCAGATCGAAGTTGCCCTTGAAGTCGGCGGTGACCGAGGTATCGAACGCCTCCCTGGTGTAGACGTTCTTCGCCACGCAGCAGTTGATCTGGGTGTGGCCCTGGGTGGTGTCGAAGAAGTAGTTGGAGAGGGCCACCATCTTCTTGCGATCCAGCCCCTTCTCCTGCTCCCGCTTCTTGATGAGCACGGGGATGTAAATCTGCTCGGCGCCGCGCCCCTGGTGAGTGGGGATGGTCAGGGAGTAGCCGAAGATCTCCTGCACCACCTGTTGCAGGGCATAGTAGCTGCGGCTGCCGCTGTAGGCCTCGTCACCGCGCAGCATGGCGGCCTGCATGTCCTGAGTGATGGCGCCGGTGCCGCTGTCGGTCAGCAGGTCGATGAAGACGTCTTCGCTGTCCAGCAGGAAGGGGTTCATGCCCGCCCGGACAATGGCCTCTTCCCGATAGGCACGGGTGGTGCGCTTGACCGGCTCGATGACACGAATACGGAAGGGTTCGGGCAGATGCTTGAAGTTTTCCATAATATAAACACCCCAGATTTAAATATTCAAAATGAGTCTCTTCCCCCGCCGAAAATAGAATGTCCGGCAGGTGGGAAATATTGGGAAATGGATGCACGACATCGCCTCGCCAGAATAAACAGGCGAAGACAGGTGCAGCTATTTCAGTTCAGGAATGGAGGCGGGCTCGTGGCATGGCAGGCATGCCGCGCCGCCGCGGGGAATTACAGCGGGAAGAAGAACGCGATCTTATGGTCCAGGGTAAACCACTTGGGATAGCTGACCTTGATATTCATGTTGTTGCTCATCCAATTGATATTAACAACGCCAAATAACAGCACCCATTATGGTGGGGAGCGCTATATGATCAATTGCAATATGAGCAAAGTGGGATGGTGCTAACAATTTGGCGGGGGATTTTTATACAGCTTATTATCGCCAATCCGAAAGATCCCCCCATCATCCACCTTTTGCCCTTTCCCCCCTCAGTGGCTCAGCCAGGGCAGCCGCTGCAACAACTCGTAGCGGTCAGGGATCGGTGTCTGGCTGACCCAGAGATCCAGCAAGCCGTAAGCGAGCAGCGGCAACACCAGCAGCAACAGACAGAGCAGCCCCAGCAGTTGGCGGGGAGCGAGTCGCTGCCCTTGCGTGCCAAGATGCAGGGCATCGGCCCGCTTGGGGCAGGCGGCCACGCAGCTCTGGCAGCTGGTGCACTCGAGACTGCGCACCGCGATGAGCTGGTGTACCTGGATGCGCGAGGGGCAGGCCCGGCTGCACTTGTCGCAGTCGTGGCCCGCGCTTCGCAGGCAGCGGGCCGGGTCACGGCGAATGCGCAGCGGGGTCAGCAGGCCGAGCAGAGCCATCCAGGCGCCATAGGGGCAGAGGTAGCGGCAGAACCCTTGCCGGAAGGTGGCGGTGAGCAGCAGCACCCAGCCAAGGCACAGGCCCGAGATCAGGGTCAGGTTGAAGAAGAAGGCCCCCATCTTCATGTCCGCCGCCTGATGGTAGGGGCTGGCAAGGTAGCCGGGCAGGGCGGCGGCGGGTACCGCCAGCAATATGATGAAGAGCAGAAAGGCGAGCACCAGAAACTTCTGGCCGCGCAACACGGCATCGAGCCAGCGCGGCGGGGTCCACTCCCCCGGCAACAGGCGCGAGCGCAGGCCGTGCAGCCACTCCCCCACCAGCCCGAGCGGGCAGAACCAGGCACAAAACGCCCGACCCAGCAGCAGGGCCGACAGGGAGAGCACCAGCACGGTGACGGTGGCCGCCGGGTGGTGGGGGTCCGTCAGCCCCTGCCCGAGCCAGGCCCGCAGCCCGAGACCACCGGCGATGGGCAGGAAACCGTCCACCACGTCAGGGCGTACCAGCCAGGGGGTCATCCCCAGCCCCAACTGTCCGATATGAACAACATATTGAACCGCCACCAACACCCAACACAGCAGCAATAGCTGCCTGGTGGCCGTTCTGAGACGTTGACTGTCTATGTGGGCCAGCATGAGTAGGGGGCGATAGCGCAGCCAGAGCGCCAGGGTCGTGGCCACCAGCCCCAGTGCGAACCAGAGTACCGAATCCGCCACCAGCAGCCAGAGCGCGGCGGCCAACAGCAGAGAGAGCGTCCAGCCCCAACCGCTGCGGCCCTGCCACAACAGCAGGACCAGATAGACCAGACCCGAGGTCATGGTCAGGGCTTCCAACAGGCTCATGCTTCCCTCACAGTGCTCATCCGAATCGAGGGGGCAGGATAACCAACATCTGAGTTGATTATTTTGATCTGCATGGGCAGAGGGGGCATTTGCCCGCTCCGCCCCCTCAGCCTTAAACCCCGTTATTTGCGGCTGTGGAACAGCGGCTGGTCGGATTCTGCCTGCTCGGCCCAGAAGTGGATGTTGAAGCGGGCATCCTCCGACAGCTCGACCCTGTGCCAGTACTGGGGCGGGCTGGTGGCAAACTCCCCGGCCCGGATCACCAGGCTCACCTCGGGCTCCTCGGCCTGTTCGTCGGCAAAGCCGTGATAGGTGACGGTGCCCTCCATCACGCAGAGTTGGCCGAACACCCCGGCCGCGGTGTTGTGGTGGGTGAGCAGGGCCTGGGGCACATTCTCGCGGGTAAAGAAGGGAGTGGAGCGGCGCACCACCCAGTGAGACGGGATCAGTTGCATGGCCATATCGGTTCTCCTCGTGTGGCCGGGTCGACCCGGCCGATGCAATGAAAGGATTAACGGGGCAGCTGACGCAGCAGCGGGAAGGCGGCGCTCATCTGGTCGCCCCCCACCACGAAGCCGCACAGCTTGCCATCTTCGCCGTGCGCCTCGGCCACCATGCCGTGGCTGTTCCAGCGGCACTGCCAGGCAAGATCCTCGCCCTTGGTGCGGCCGGCCAGTTGCAGCGGGTAGCGCGGCGTCTTCACCTTCACCAGCATGGGCGGCAGAGCCAGCAGGGTCGGCGTGCCGAGCAGGGTGCGCGCCAGCGCATTGGCCCCCAGCACTATGGGTTGCAGGAAGGGGAGCAGCTGACCTTGCCACTGCACGCAATCCCCCAGCGCGAAGATATGGGGATCGCTAGTCTGCAGCCGATCATCGACCAGGATGCCGCGATCCACCTCCAGCCCGGCCCCGCGGGCCAGGGCCAGATTCGGCCGCAGGCCGATCGCGGCGATCACCAGATCCTGCTCGCTGACGCGCCCGTCGGTCAGGGTGACGCGCCAGCCATCCCCCGGCTGGGCATCCATCCTGGCGAGACCCGTCCCGAACTGCAGGCTGACCCCCTGGGTGCGCAGGGCCTGTTGCAGCGGCTGGGTCAGGGCGGCGGGCAGCAGGGCGCTTAAGGGGCTGCCCGCCAAGTCCACCAGCGTCACCTCTTTTCCTGCGCTCGCCATGTCCATCGCCAGCTCGCAGCCGATGAGCCCCGCCCCCAGCACCAGGATGCGGCGGGCCTGGCGCAGTTGCGCCTCGGTGGCGGCGTACTCCTGCTGGCTGTTGAGGGTGACCAGGTGTTCGCTGCCCGGCAGATCGGGGCGCACCGCGCTCGCCCCGGTGGCCAGCACCAGCTTGCCGTAGGGGAATTCCCCCTGCTCGGTCAGCACCAACCGCCGGGCTGGATCGATGCCGAGCACCGGGCTGTGGGGCAGCAGCGCGATGCGCTGCTGCTCGGCAAAGTCGCTGCCGCTAAGACGGGTCATGGCTGCGGCGGCGCAGCCCCGGCTCACCACATGGCTCAAGTCCGGCTTGTTGTACTCGTCGCCGCTGTCGGCGGTGATGAGGCGGATGGGCTGACCCCAGTCCAGCTTGCGCAGGCTCTTGACCAGCTGCTGGGCAGCGAAGCCGCTGCCGATCACCACTATCTCCCGGCTGATGCCAGCGTCAGTTTGAATTGCTGCGCTCATACGCAGGCCTCCACGGCGCAGGGTTCGAACACCTCCTTGCCGATGCCGCAGCCGGGGCAGAGGAAACTGTCCGGTACCTGGGCCCAGGGGGTGCCCGGCGCCACCCCCTGATCCGGCTCACCCAGCGCCGGGTCATAGACCCACTGGCAGACGGTGCAGAGCATGGCCTGGTCGTCATCCCATTCGGCGGCGGCCGCTTCGGTTTGCGGCTCAACAGCAGGCATCGTGGGGACGGGCGTCACGGTTGCCTGGGTTGTGGTGATCGGGCGGGGTGCGTCCAGGGGGTGCAGCGCCCACTGACGGGCGAGCTGGCGGCCATGCTCGCGGCATTCGGCCAGCGCCGAACCATCCGGGCGCCACTTGGCCTTGAGGGAGATGCTGATGTCGAAACCTGCATCCATCAGGCGAGTCTGGATCCGGTCCACCGCGCCACCGGTCCAGCCGTAACTGCCGAAGGCCGAGGCGCGCTTGTTGCGAAAACGCAGGCCGGTGATCTCTTCGAGCATGCCCGCCACCTTGGGCATCATGACGTTGTTCATGGTGGAGGAGCCCACCAGTATCCCCTTGGAGCGGAACACCTGGGTCAGGATCTCGTTCTTGTCGTGGCGGGCCACGTTGTAGATCTTCACCGCCACGCCGGGGTCCACCTCGTGGATGCCCTGGGCGATGGCGTCGGCCATCATGCGGGTGTTGTTGGACATGGAGTCGTAGAACAAGGTGATGCGGTCTTCCTGATAGTGGTCGGCCCACTCCAGGTATTTCAGGATGATCTGGGTGGGGTCCTCGCGCCAGACGATGCCGTGGGAGGTGGCCACCATGCTCACCGGCAGGTTGAAGCCCAGCACCTCCTTGATCTTGGCGGTCACCAGCGGGCTGAAGGGGGTAAGGATGTTGGCGTAGTAGCGCTGGCACTGCTCCATCAGCTCGCTCTGATCCACCTCGTCGTTGAACAGGTGCTCGTCGCAGTAGTGCTGGCCGAAGGCGTCGTTGGAGAAGAGCACCGCATCTTCGGTCATGTAGGTCATCATGCTGTCGGGCCAGTGCAGCATGGGGGTCTCGATGAACACCAGCTGCTTGCCGTTGCCGATGTCCAGGCTGTCACCGGTTTTGACCGGGTGGAAGTTCCACTCCGGGTGGTGATGATGGCCGGTGATGGAGTCGATGGCGTTGTGGGTGCAATAGATGGGGGTGCCGGGAATGCGGGCCATCAGCTCGGTCAGGGCGCCGGCGTGATCCTCCTCGGCGTGGTTGATCACCACGTAGTCGATGGCGGCGAGATCGATCTCGGCCGCCAGGTTCTGCACGAACTCGCGGCTGAACTTGTGATCGACGGTATCGATCAGCACGTTTTTCCCTTCGCGGATGAGGTAGCTGTTGTAGCTGGTGCCCTTGTGGGTCTTGTACTCGGTGCCGTGGAAGTCGCGTACCTCCCAGTCCCGTTGGCCGACCCAGTGGATGTTGTTCTTGACGTGAATGCTCATCAGGCAGTTCCTCGAATGCAATAGTGGATGTTCAACTGAACCAGCTATTGCAGCGGACGTGCCAAAATGTAACTCGTTGTTTTTAATGGTTTCGCATATCACACATTGTCATTATGACACCATGCCTTTATAGTCAAAATCACAAACACACTGTCATTTGGACAATTATCGTGATCTCGACCGACAGCCTGGCGCGCATCGCCCTCGACCTGCAACTCGGCATCTCTCATCAAGACCGCTTCCACCGTCTGATCCAGAGCGTGCGCAGCCTGCTGAACTCGGATGCCTCGGCCCTGCTGCGCTACGAGGGGGGCCAGTTTATCCCGCTGGCCATCGACGGCCTGATGCAGGACGTGCTGGGGCGCCGCTTCGCCCTCAAGGATCACCCGCGCCTCGAGGCCATCGCCCGCGCCGGGGATGTGGTGCGCTTCCCCGCCGACAGCGCCCTGCCCGACCCCTATGACGGCCTGCTGCCGGATCACGACGACTTCAAGGTGCACGCCTGTGTCGGCCTGCCGCTCTTCTCGGATCAGGCGCTGATCGGCGCCCTGACCATAGACGGCATGAACCCGACCCAGTTCGACGGCATCAGCGACGAGGAGCTGCGGCTGGTGGGGGCCCTGGCCGCCGCCGCCCTCGACAACGCCCTGCTGCTGGAGCGGCTCGCCCGCCAAAGCAGCGAACCTCTGGTCCCCGGCACCCGGCCCGGCCCTGAGCAGCCGGAGATGGTAGGCCACTCCCCCGCCATGGCCCGGTTGCGCCACGAGATCGAGGTGGTGGCGAACTCGGAGCTGAACGTGCTGATTTTGGGGGAGACCGGTGTGGGCAAGGAGCTGATCGCCAAGGCGGTGCATGGCGGCTCGCCCCGCGCCCATGCCCCCCTGGTCTACCTCAACTGCGCCGCCCTGCCCGAATCCGTGGCCGAGAGCGA
Source organism: Aeromonas sp. R7-1 (assembly GCF_040908115.1). Lineage (NCBI taxonomy): Bacteria > Pseudomonadati > Pseudomonadota > Gammaproteobacteria > Aeromonadales > Aeromonadaceae > Aeromonas > Aeromonas sp. R7-1. The sequence goes on from NZ_JBFODD010000062.1 coordinate 36,257, forward strand.
GCTGTTCGGTCACGTGAAGGGGGCCTTCACCGGCGCCATCCACAATCGGGCGGGCAAGTTCGAGCTCGCGGACAAGGGCACCCTGTTTCTCGACGAGATAGGGGAGCTCTCCCTGCCGCTGCAGGCCAAGCTGCTGCGGGTGCTGCAATACGGCGATCTGCAGCGGATCGGTGACGACACCCCGCTCAAGGTGAATGTGCGCATCCTGGCGGCCACCAACCGGGATCTGAAGCAGGCGGTGGTCGAGGGGCAGTTTCGGGCCGACCTCTACCACCGGCTGAGCGTGTTCCCGATCCACGCCCCGGCACTGCGGGAGCGCCCAGGCGACATTCCCCTGCTGGCCGGTTACTTTTGCGAGCGCTGCCGGCTCGGCCTGGGGCTGGAGCAGCTGCGTATCCAGCCACAGGCGCTGCAACTGCTCGAGCGCCACGACTGGCCCGGCAACGTGCGCGAGCTGGAGCACGCCATCCACCGCGCCGCCGTGCTGGCCAGGGCCGAGCAGGGCAGCCCCTCGCCGACCCTGGAACCCCACCACTTCAACCTGGGGACGACGGGCTCATCCCTGCCCGCCGACACCGTCAGCCAGCCCGCCTCCCCGGCCATTGCCGGCCTTGGCCTTCGCGCCGCCACCGATCTGTTCCAGCGCCAGCTCATCGAGCAGACCCTGACCGCCCATGACGGCAACTGGTCCGCCACCGCCCGGGCGCTGGATCTGGACGGTGGCAACCTGCACCGCCTCGCCAGGCGGCTCGGCCTCAAGGCCTGACGCCCCCAGATACGAGAGGGGCCCAAAAACAGAAACCCCCTCGCTGGCGAGGGGGTTTCTTGTTCATGGCACCCGTGGCGCCGTCAGCGCAGGGACTTGACCGAGCGGCGGACGATAAGCTCGGGCTGCACCGTCATGGACTCCACTTCCAGCTCCTTGTTGCGGATCCGGCTCACCAGTTGCTGCACCGCCAGCAGACCGAGCTCGGCCTTGGGGTGGCGGATGGTGGTGAGCGGCGGGCTGGAGAAGCGCGCCATCTCCACGTCATCATAGCCGATCATGGAGATGTCGTCCGGCACCTTGACCCCGGCCTCCCAGGCGGCGCAGATGGCACCGATGGCCATGGGATCGTCGAAGGCAAAGACCGCAGTCGGGCGAGGGGTGAGGGCCAGGATGCGCTGCATGGCATCGAAGCCGCTCTGGCTCTCGTAGTCCCCTTCGAAGATCTGCTCTTCTTTCAGGGTCATCCCCTGTTCAGCCAGGGCATCGCGCACCCCGTCCAGCCGTTGCTGGGTAGTCGGCTTGGCGAGATGGCCGGTGATGCAGACGATGTTGGTGTGGCCCTGCTCCAGCAGATGGCGCACCGCCAGACGCGCGCCGATGCGGGCGTTGTCGTTGATCACGTTGGCGAAATCGCACTCGTTGCCCCAGTCCAGCACCACCTGCGGCACCTTCTTGTGGATGCGCAGCATGTCCCTGAACTGGGTGTCGATATCGGTCCCCAGCACCAGCAGACCGTCCACCCGCTTTTCCATCAGCATGCGCAGATAGTGCTGCTGGCGGGGCGGCTGGTTCTCGGTGTTGCACAGGATCAGGCTGTAACCCTGCTCGAAGCAGTAGGCTTCCACCCCCTGTACCACTTCCGCGAAGAAGGGGTTGGCACTGGTGGTCACCAGCATGCCAATGGTCTTGGTCGAATTGATCTTGAGACTGCGCGCCACCGAGTTGGGCGCGTAGTTCAGCTCTGCCACCGCCTCAAGCACTTTCTGGGTTGCGTCTTCGCTGACCCGACGGGTGTGATTGAGTACATGTGAGACGGTGGAGATGGATACGCCTGCGCGCGAGGCGACATCCTTGATAGTTGCCATCTCTGTCTCCTGAATAACAAAGGCGGAACAGTAGCAGATTTCCCGAATAAAGGCTTGGTTTTAACGGGCGCTGCCAGTGAATTATCAATGCTGGCTAATCTATGCGGTCATTTCTTTTTGCGCAAACGGATTTTGGTCAAAATGAGAGCGGACGCAGAATGAAATATCGTCAGTTTTTTACTCTGGAAATTGTCACCATGACAATTTGTTATCTGTATGTTGCACCACCTTGTCAACATTAAACTCCGATAAATAGCAATAAACTGCGCGTTAGTTTCACAAAACCCCTCTTGCGCCTGCTCCGGTTAGTATCTTTAACATCTTGTTATTGCCCGGCGAGGAATGATAGAACCTTATCTATCGCCGGGCTGGCGGGACACAGGCTCGGAATGACGTGCATAAAATGAAACAATTCACTGATTAAGGGACGAATCAATGCATAACTTCAGCAAAATGGCAGTCAGAGCAGCGGTTTCTTTGGCTCTGTTTGGATCAGTTTCCATGGCCAATGCGGCCGATACCATCAAGATCGGCATCGCCGGCCCCCTGACCGGCCCGGTCGCCCAGTACGGTGACATGCAGTTCACCGGCGGCAAGATGGCGGTCGAGCAGATCAACAAGGCGGGCGGCATCAAGGGCAAGCAGATCGAAGCCGTCATCTATGACGATGCCTGCGATCCCAAGCAGGCTGTGGCCATCGCCAACAAGGTGATCAACGACGGCGTCAAGTTCGTGGTCGGCCACCTCTGCTCCGACAACACCCTGCCCGCCTCCGACATCTATGAAGATGAAGGGGTCCTGATGGTCACCCCCGCCTCCACCAACCCCAAGATCACCGAGCGCGGTTACCAGCTGACTCTGCGTACCATCGGCCTGGACAGCGACCAGGGCCCGACCGCCGCCAAGTACATCATCGAGCAGGTCAAACCCCAGCGCGTGGCCGTCATCCACGACAAGAAACAGTACGGCGAAGGCATCGCCTCCAGCGTGAAAGCCGCGCTGGACAAGGCCGGCGTCAAGGTCGTTGCCTATGAGGGCATCACCGCAGGCGACAAGGACTTCTCCGCCCTGATCGCCAAGCTGCAGAAAGAGAACGTCGACTTCGTCTACTACGGCGGCTACCACCCGGAGCTGGGTCTGATCCTGCGCCAGGCTGGCGAGAAGGGTCTGAAGGCCAAGTTCATGGGTCCGGAAGGCGTGGGCAACAAGGACATCTCCGCCATCGGCGGCCCGGCTTCCGAAGGCCTGCTGGTGACCCTGCCGAACAAATATGACCTGGTGCCGGCCAACGCCCCCATCGTGGAAGCGTTCAAGGCCAAGGGTCAGGACTCCTCCGGTCCGTTCGTCTGGACCACCTACGCCGCCATGCAGGCCCTGGCGGCCGGTATCGCCAAGGCGGGTGAGGATGACCCGGCTGCCGTGGCTGCCGCCATCAAGGCCGCACCGATCGACACCGTGATGGGCCCCCTGACCTGGGCACCGAACGGTGACCTGAAAGGCTTCGAATTCGGTGTCTTCCAGTGGCACGCCGACGGTACCTCCACTCAACTCAAATAATCTGCCGGTCGGGGTGACGCGAGTCACCCCTCCTTTCTTTGCGGGCAAGTACACAGGGAACGCGGTATGTCCGAACACCTTCTTTATCTGGTTCAGCAGTTGCTGAACGGATTGACCATAGGCAGCACCTATGCGTTGATCGCCATCGGCTACACCATGGTCTACGGCATCATCGGCATGATCAACTTCGCCCACGGCGAGGTCTACATGATCGGCTCCTATGTCGCCTTCATGGTGATGGCCGGGCTCATGATGATGGGCATCGACAGCACCGTGCTGCTGCTGGGGGGCGCCTTCCTGGTCAGCATCATCATCACCGGCAGCTATGGCTGGTCCATAGAACGGGTGGCCTATCGTCCACTGCGGGGCGGCAACCGCCTGATCCCCCTCATCTCCGCCATCGGCATGTCGATCTTCCTGCAGAACATGATGCGGATGGCCCAGGGCTCGCGTGACATCGCCATGCCCACTCTGATCTCCGGGGGCTGGACCCTCGGCAGCGAGGATGGCTTCCAGGCCAGCCTCTCCTACATGCAGCTCATCATCTTCGTGGTGACCTTCATCACCATGCTGGCGTTGACCCAGTTCATCGGCCGCTCCCGCATGGGGCGTGCCTGCCGTGCCTGTTCGGAAGACATCAAGATGGCCAACCTGCTAGGGATAGACACCCACGTGGTCATCTCCATCACCTTCGTGCTGGGGGCCGCCCTGGCCGCCGTCGCGGGGGTGCTGCTCGGCATGTACTACGGTGTCATCAACCCCTATCTCGGCTTCATGGCAGGCTTGAAGGCCTTCACCGCTGCGGTATTGGGCGGCATCGGCAGCATTCCCGGTGCCGTACTGGGCGGCCTGCTGCTCGGCGTGGTGGAAGCGCTCACTGCGGGCTATCTCAGCACCGAGTACAAGGATGTAATGGCCTTTGCCCTGCTCATCTTCGTGTTGCTCTTCATGCCCACCGGCATCCTGGGTCGTCCGGAGGTCGAGAAGGTATGAAAAACCAATCTATGCATGCCCTCGTGCTGCTGTTCATGACCATCACTGGCATTCTCGGCCGTCCGGAAGTGGAGAAAGTCTGATGAAACGTCAATTTATCCATGCCTGCATCGCCAGCCTGGTGCTGCTGGTGCTCTCCTTCTGGCTGCTCGGCTTCAAGCTGGAGACCGATGGCTCCCGCCTGCTGGTGGTGAGCCGCCTCGATGTATCGCTGGCCTGGCTGCTGGGGGGCGCCACCATCGTTTTCTGGTTCCAGATGCTGCGCGGCCAGATAAGCCGGCTGTTCCAGGCCTCCATCAGCGGCTTCTCCGTCGGCTTCACCAAGCTGGTGCTGCCAAGCCCCGAAGAGGCCCCCAAGCTCTATAATCTCACCGCCGTGCTGGTGCTGCTGTTTGCGGTGAGCTGGCCCTTCATGGCCTCTCGCGGCGCCATCGATCTGGCCACCCTCACCCTGATTTACATCATGCTGGGGCTGGGACTGAACGTGGTGGTGGGCCTCGCCGGTCTGCTCGACCTCGGCTATGTCGGCTTCTATGCGGTCGGCGCCTACAGCTACGCCCTGCTCAACACCTACTTCGGTCTGAGCTTCTGGGAGTGTCTGCCCATCGCCGGTCTGCTGGCGGCCACCTTCGGCTTCCTGCTCGGGTTCCCGGTGCTGCGGCTGCGGGGGGACTACCTGGCCATCGTCACCCTGGGCTTTGGCGAGATCATCCGCATCCTGCTCAACAACATGACCACCCTGACCGGCGGTCCGAACGGGATCTCCGGCATTCCGAAACCGACTCTGGGGGGGCTCGAGTTCAACCGCACCGTCAAGGATGGGGGCTTTGGCACCTTCCACGACTTCTTCGGCATCGCCTACAACGCCAACCACAAGGTGATCTTCCTCTACCTGATGGCCCTGGTGCTGGTAGTGGCGACCCTGTTCGTCATCAACCGCCTGCTGCGCATGCCGCTCGGCCGTGCCTGGGAGGCGCTGCGGGAAGACGAGATCGCCTGCAAGTCCCTGGGGCTCAACCCCACCATCATCAAGCTGACCGCCTTCACCATAGGCGCCTGCTTCGCGGGCTTTGCCGGCAGCTTCTTCGCCTCCCGCCAGGGCTTCATCAGCCCGGAATCCTTCGTCTTCATCGAGTCGGCCATCGTCCTTGCGATTGTGGTGCTGGGAGGCATGGGCTCCCAGATCGGGGTGGTGCTGGCGGCCATCGTGATGACGGTGCTGCCGGAGCTCGCCCGCGAGTTCAACGAATATCGCATGCTGATGTTCGGTCTCTTGATGGTATTCATGATGATCTGGCGGCCGCAGGGACTGCTGCCCATGAGTCGACCCCATATGGAGCTGCGTAAATGAGCAACAATCAACCATTGTTGGATGTCTCAGATCTGTCGATGCGCTTTGGCGGCCTGCTCGCGGTCAACGGCGTCAAGCTGGATGTGGAAAAGGGGGAGGTGATCTCCATCATCGGCCCCAACGGGGCGGGCAAGACCACCATCTTCAACTGCCTGACCGGCTTCTATCGCCCGAGTGGCGGTGTCATTCGCTACAAGGGTGAGGAGATCCAGGGGTTGCCCGGCCACCTCATCGCCCGCAAGGGCATTGTGCGGACTTTCCAGCACGTGCGCCTGTTCAAGGAGATGACAGCGGTGGAAAACCTGCTGGTGGCCCAGCACAGGCATCTCAATACCGGCTTCATCGCCGGCCTGTTCAAGACCCCCTCCTTCCGCCGTGCCGAGAAAGAGGGGTTGGAGCAGTCCGCCTTCTGGCTGGAGAAGGTGGGCCTCAAGGATCTCGCCAACCGCGCCGCGGGCAACCTGGCTTACGGCCAGCAGCGCCGGCTCGAGATCGCCCGCTGCATGGCGACCCGGCCCGAGCTGCTGATGCTGGATGAACCGGCCGCAGGTCTCAACCCCAAGGAGACCGACGAGCTCAACGAGCTCATCTCCAACCTGAGGGACGAGTTCGGGGTCTCGGTGCTGCTGATCGAGCACGACATGAAGCTGGTGATGGAGATCTCCAACCGCATCTTCGTGGTCAACCAGGGCACCCCGCTGGCCCACGGCAAACCGGACGAAATCCGCAGCAATCCGGCGGTGATCAAGGCCTATCTGGGCGAGTCGTAAGGACAAAAAGATGTTAGAACTTCGCAACGTATCGACCCACTACGGCAAAATTCAGGCGCTGCACGACGTCAGCGTCGAGGTGAAAGAGGGGGAAATCGTCACCCTGATCGGCGCCAACGGCGCCGGCAAGACCACTCTGCTGATGACCCTGTGTGGCGAGCCCAAGCCCAGCAGCGGTTCCATCTGGTTCGAGGGGGAGCAGATAGACTCTCTCACCACCGCCCGCATCATGCGCAAGGACATCGCCGTGGTGCCGGAGGGGCGCCGCATCTTCGCCCGCCTCACGGTGGAGGAGAACCTGCTGATGGGGGCCTTCTTCGTCGACAAGGCGGAGCAGCGCGGCCTGCTGGATCAGATATTTACCTTGTTCCCCCGCCTGCACGAGCGGCTGGAGCAGCGGGCAGGCACCATGTCCGGCGGCGAGCAGCAGATGCTGGCCATCGGCCGCGCCCTGATGAGCAAGCCGCGCCTGCTGCTGCTGGATGAACCCTCCCTGGGACTCGCGCCCATCGTCATCCAGCAGATCTTCGACACCATAGAGCAACTGCGCCAGAAGGGGATGACCATCTTCCTGGTGGAGCAGAACGCGAACCAGGCGCTCAAGCTGGCGGATCGCGGCTATGTGCTGGAGAACGGCCGGGTGGTGCTGCAAGACACGGGAGAGGCCCTGCTGGCCAACCCCGCCGTCCGCCAGGCCTATCTCGGCGGTTGAGGATGCAGCCACCATCGTCACCCTTCCCCTGCCGCGCTCCCCGAGCCCGGCAGGGGAACAGCCCCCCGCCGAGGAGCACATTGTGAGCCGTGCGCGGGCGACACAGGATCAGCACCACTTCTGGCACGATCCCGCCCTGCCCTTCATCGAGGCGCGGGCGGTGCAGGATGGCCGGCGCGTCTGCTACGACAAGCACAGCCACCCCCACTTCTCCATCGGCGCCATCACCGGCGGCCACAGCCACTACCTCAACCAGCGCAGCCTGCAAGAGGTCGGCCGCGGCAGCCTGGTGCTGATGAACCCGGAAGAGGTGCACGCCTGCAATCCCGTCGCTGACCAGCCCTGGTCCTATCTGATGTTCTACATCGACAACCTCTGGTTGCAGCGCCAGCAGGAGGAGGCCGGGCTCGGCAACGCGTTTCGCCCCTTCGACATGACCGCAAGCCGGGATCCCCTGCTCTACCAGGGGCTCTGCCGGCTTCATCGGCAACTGGTGGAGGAGCCGGATCCCCTGGCTCGCGAAGTGGCCTGCCACCTCTTCAGCCGCCAGCTTCTGGCCAGGCTCACCCCGGCCAAGTGGGATGACCGCCCTCCCCAGCACCTGCAGCGAGCCGCCGAGCTGATGCAGGACGAGAGTGCCTGCGCCCTCACCCTGGCGCAGCTGAGCGCGGTGGCCGGGCTCACCCCTTCCCACTTCGTGCGCGCCTTCAGCCGCCACTACGGCATGACGCCCCACGCCTACCTGCTCGATCAGCGCATTCGCCACGCCCGCACCCTGCTGCGCCAGGGGCAGCCCCTGGCGGAAGTGGCCCTTGCCAGCGGTTTTGCCGATCAGGCCCACTTCCAGCGCCAGTTCAAACGCCGGGTGGCCGCCACCCCGGGCCAGTACAGAGCGCAGCTCGCCCCTCAGGACGAGCGCACCAGATAGGCGGCGCTGAGCAGCAGCAAGAGCGCCATGGCCCGATTGAACCAGCGCAACCGGCGAGGAGAGACCAGCCACCCCTGCAATCGGCTGCCCGCATAGGCCCAGCAGGCGATGGAGCCGAGGCAGATCACCAGATAGATGCCGGTAAAGAGGGCGATCTGGCTCATGCCGCCCGCGATCCCATAGGCTCCCATCCCCATGCTGGCGGCGAGCCAGGCCTTGGGATTGAGCCACTGCATCAAGGCCCCGTACCAGAAGGCGGGGGGCACGCCCTCCACTTCCTCCACCTCGCCGCTGTCCACCAGCAACTGCCAGGCCATCCAGCCGAGAAAGAGCACGCCGCCCCAGTGAATGGCCCCCAGCGCCACAGGCCAGCGGGACAGGGCGCCGCCAAGACCCAGCCCCATCAGCAGGAGCAGCAGGATGAAGCCGAGGGTGGCCCCCACCACGTGGCGCAGGCTGGCCGTGAAACCGTACCGGGCGCCGGTGCCAAGGGCGACCAGATTGACCGGCCCCGGGGAGATGGACATGGCCAGGGCAAACCCGGCCATGGATAACAGCAGACTGAATTCCATGGATGATGCTCGTTCAATTGAGGGAAGTCCGAGCCTACCCGGCCCGGGCGGCCCGATATTGAAGAAAATTGCGATCCCCTGGATGCCGCCCCCATTGCACACTTAGCGCAAACCGCCGCTTGCGGTAAACTGCCCTTCAACCCTCCATTTTCAGGACATCTCAATGGACCAGTTTGCCCATATCAGCGCCCATGATGCCCACCAGAAGCTGAGCGCAGGCGAAGCCCGTCTCGTGGACATTCGCGATCCCCAATCCTTCGAGACGGCCCACGCTGTCGGCGCCTTCCACCTTACCAACGGCACCCTGGTTCGCTTTATGAACGAGGTGGACTTCGATACCCCTGTCATCGTGATGTGCTATCACGGCAACAGCAGCCAGGGGGCGGCCCAGTACCTGCTGCAACAAGGCTATGACGAGGTCTATAGCCTGGATGGCGGTTTCGAGGCCTGGCGCAGGGAGTTCCCCATCCAGGCGGGGGACGCATGACAGAGGCGGGTCGCTCCTCCTCAACCGGCATGATCCAACTGCTGGTGCTGGGCGACGCCCGCATGGCCCAGGCGCTGGTGGATTATCTCGCTACCCTGGGCATTCCGTGCGAGCTGACCCAGTCAGAGCTTGGCGTCTCGGTCTGGCTGGCAGACGAACGGCGCCTCGCCCAGGCCCAGCAGGAGGTCAAGCGCTTCCTGAGCGAACCCAATCACCCCCGCTACATGGAGGCCTCCTGGCAATCCGGCCATGCCGATGCCCGGATCGACTACAGCAAGGGGATGACGGATCCGGTCACCGATTTCCTCCACCAGGCGGGCCCCCTGACCCTGGTGGTCATCATCGCCTGCCTGGCCATCTACGCTCTGGATGCCATCGGCCTGCCCATCTTCGACGAGCTCGCCTTCCACCCCACCCTGGCCCAGTTCACCGACTGGCAGGCCTGGCGCTACGTCACCCCGGCCTTCATCCACTTCTCGGTGCTGCACCTGGTGTTCAACCTGTTGTGGTGGTGGTATCTCGGTGGCCAGATAGAGCAGCGCCTCGGCAGCGGCAAGCTGTTCATCCTGCTTATCGTCGGGGCTGCCCTGCCCAATATCGCCGAGTTCTTTGTCAGCGGCCCGCGCTTTGGCGGCCTCTCCGGGGTGGTCTATGCCCTGCTCGGCTACAGCTGGCTGCGAACCAGGCTTCAACCGGATTGCGGCCTCGCCATGCCGCCAGCCCTGATGGGCTTCATGCTGGTCTGGCTGGTGCTCGGCTTCCTGGACATGCTCGGCACCCCCACCGCCAACATGGCCCATTTGGTCGGCCTGCTGGTCGGCCTTGCCCAGGGCTGGCTGGACAGGCACCACAGGCCGGGGTGAGGCCTGGTTGTCGGCAATTGCTCGGCAACCGAAGCGACCACCAACATGGCTCACCTGGCGGGCCTGCTGATCGGCCTTGCCCAGGGCTGGCTGGACAGGCACCACCGGCCGGGGTGAGGCCTGGTTGCCGGCAACTGCTCGGCAACCATAGCGACCACCAACATGGCTCACCTGGCGGGCCTGCTGATCGGCCTTGCCCAGGGCTGGCTGGACAGGCACCACAGGCCGGGGTGAGGCCTGGTTGCCGGCAACGGCTCGGCAACCAAAGCGACCACCAACATGGCTCACCTGGCGGGTCTGCTGGTCGGCCTTGCCCAAGGCTGGCTGGACAGGCACCACCGGCCAGCCTGAGCCGATTTGCCATAAAAAAACGCCGCCCCTTGGGGCGGCGTTTTTATTGGTCGGCCGGCTTACTGCTTGAGCAGGCTGCCGTCGGTCACCTTGACCGCGGTACCGCCGCTTGCGAAGAAGCTGCCGAACTGGGTCTGCATCTCGGTGGTGACGGCGCCGGTCGGATCGAAGTTCTCGTCCGGTGCCAGCAGCGAGCTGTGACCCCCGGCCACGAAGCGGGCCGCTCTGTGGTTGGCGGCGCCGGTGGCGGTCAGCGGTTGCAGGGCCAGGACCTTGAACAGCGGCTCGGTGCCACCCAGCGGGGCGGTGGCGATGCTGTTCGGGATCACTCGATCCGACAGGCTCAGGGCGCCGTCGCCGACGATTTCGGTGGCAAACAGCGGGAAGTCCGCCGCGATGCCGCTCCCCAGGTTGATGGGGTCTGCCGAATCCAGCACCGACTGCGCCGCAAAGCTGTAGCTCTGCAAGGTACTGGCCGCCGTGGCCTGGGTGGCCGCATCCTGGCTCGGCAGGAATTCGTTGACGAAGCAGGTCGGTACTGCCGTCTTGCAGTTCGGGGCGTAGGCGGTGAAAGCTGCCTTCAGGGCCGCACTGCCAGCGGTCAGCACGCTCATCTGGATGGTCGGACCGAAGGTCGGCGAGTTCAGCAACAGCGGCGCTATGCCGCCACCCGGCATGGCCAGGCCGCCAGTGTCGAACTTGAACAGGGCGTCTGCCGTCGGGTTGCCAACAGACTGGTTGGCCACCGCCAACAGGTTGGCCCCCGCGATGGCACCCAGAGAGTGACCCAGGAAGTGCACCTTGAGACCTACCCCTCCGATCTGGGTTCCCAACCCCTTGGCATTGGCCAGACCGACAGCCAGACGCAGGCCCAGCAGATCCGCCACGCTCTGTTTCAGGTTGTCGCGGGCCACGGTCAGGTAGCTCAGGTTCAGGTAGGGGGTCGGGTTGTCGGAGGTGGTTACCGAGTCCATGCTGCCGGTCAGGGCGAAGCCGCGTTCACCATGCAGGGGATGATCGATCACCACCACGGCCACGTTCTTGCTCGCCTGGGCACCGGCGCCAATCTGGCCAAGGGCCAGGGCATAGGCGTTCTCCTTCACGGAGGTGACGCCGTGCTGATAGATGATCACGTCGGTGATGTTCGCCAGCGGTGCGGCGGCGAAGATCCGCATCGGGACGGACTGCACCTCTTCCAGTGCCGGCAGCGGGTTGAAGCGCCCGATATTCATCTCGGGATCCAGCGCCTTGCCGCCGGAGGTGAGGGTCACCCCGATCAGCTTGCTCGCCTCCGCCAGCAGCTCGGCCTGACGGCTCGGATCGGCGATGAGTTCGCCCAGCAGGGCCGGATCCACACCCGCCCCCACCAGGCCGCCGATCACTTCGGCATCCTGGGCCTTCAGGGCGTTCGCGATGGCGTAGAGGCTGGGGATGGCACCGTGCCAGGACTGGGTCTTCGCCTTGTCCCAGGAGCCGGCGGTGGCCGGGGAGGAGAGGAAGTAGGGCAGCTTGACGGTACCGCTGTAGACGGTGGTACCCAAGGCCAGATTGTGGAGTGGAGTGCCGTCACCAAAAGCGGCGGCAATCGCATCCTTCTGCTCCTGGGGCAGGAAGTTCTCGGCGTCCAGCTGGGTCAGGAAGGGGCTGCCGCCGCTCACCGACAGGGTATAGGTGCCAGGCAGGCTGGTATTGCCCAGGGCGTCCTGCTTCCACAGAGCGGCGGCGTCCAGGGTCGGGCTCTTGAGCACGGATGCGGCCGCCCCTTTCACCGCCACCAGCACGTCGGCGCCGGACTGGGTACCGAACCAGTCGGAGAAGATCACGTGGTCGCTGGTGATACCGGTGGCAGCCTTGAACAGCCCTTCCTGCAGCGCAATCAGGCCGCTGATGGTCTGCTCCTGGGCGTTGCTGCCGGTGCTGGTCTTGTAGTTGCTGTAGTCGCTACCCGGTCGCAGGGGGGCGCCTGTGCTGTCTTTGAGGGTATCGGTCGCCACTATCATGTAGTAGGAAGAGGGGTTGAGCGGCTTGAGCGGCACCAGATTCAGCTTGCCGGTCGTCTCGGCCACCACGAAGTCCACCCCGTAGGTCAGCACCTTTTTCACGCCGCTCGGACGCAGGGCCGCACTGTCAAACTCCAGCTCCATCAGGTAGAGGGGTGCCACGGAGGCTGCGAATTCAGCAGCGGCCGGCGCCTTGACCTGGATGCCGGAGGCCGTCACCGGCACTATCTGGATCGCCTGGGTAGTCGACCAGCCATCCAGGGTGGAGAGGGCGGACACCGGGTTGGAGAGATCCGCCGTTTCCGTGGAGAATTTCAGGGTACCGTCGGTCGCACGGGCTGCCAGGGCGCTGGGTCGGACTGCATTGGAGCCGCTCAGCAGATAATCGAGATAGCTTGAGGTATCGCCTGTGTTGTCGTCACTGCCACCACAACCGCTCAGCAGCGCACTGACGACGGCCGCGTAAATTAGCTTTTTCTTCATATCCTTATCTCTTTTATGTTGTTATCCATGATGAGCCTGACGGGGTAGGGTTCAAACCCGACCGAATCATATTAACAGCAACGCAACAATTAATAAGCCTCTGGTCAGTCATCTGATCTGATTTTTTTGTGTACACCATCAAGGAATTGGAATTGATCCCCGGCGTCACAGGGTAGCAGCCAGGGTGCATCAACCAGACCCGACCAGAGCCCGATAGGATCCATGGCGCAAAAAGCCGCTCCGATCTCGGCAAAGGGGACGATTTGTCGGTAGAATGGCGCCATTGCTTAAGGAGACCCCCATGATCGACCCGAAAAAACTGGAAGAGATCGCCAAACAGATACACAACGCCCTGCCCCCCGGTATTCGCAGCATGGGTGAAGAGGTGGAGAAAAAGACCCGTCAGGTCTTGCAGGCCCAGCTCAACAAGCTGGATCTGGTGAGCCGCGAGGAGTTCGACGTGCAGACCAAGGTGCTGCTGCGCACCCGGGAGAAGCTGACCGCCCTCGAGGCCAAGCTGGCCCAGCTCGAGCAGCAGCTCGCTGCCAAGGGCGAATGATCCGGCGTGACCCGCCGTAGATAGCACAAACCCCAGCCAGGCTGGGGTTTGTCGTTTTTATGGGGACAACGAGTTTCTCATCCCCCCTTCTCTCGCAAGACGATAAGGGGGCAGATCGACGCTCTGCGGTTAGCCGTGGTCAGATAAACTCGTAGGCATCGCCGAAGATGCGCTCGGGCTCGGCGCCCAGCACCTTGAACTCTTCCCGCGCGGCACCGGCCATCTCGAAGCGACCCGCCACATAAATGTCGTAGTCATGCAGGCTGACGAAGTCATCCATGATGGCCTTGTGCACCAGCCCGGTCCTGCCGGTCCAGTCGCTCTCGGGCTCCTGCACCACGGGAATGAAGGTCAGCGGCGCATAGTCGCGCTCCCACTGCTGCATCTGCTCCAGCTCGTAGAGCCAGTGCGCCTGGCGTACCCCCCAGTAGAGGAACACCGGACGCTTGCTGCCGCTGCCGATCAGGTATTCCAGGATGGCGCGGGCATAGGAGAAGCCGGTGCCGCCCGCCATCAGGATCAGCGGTCGGGGGGATTCGTCGCGCAGGAACGCCTTGCCGGCGGCCAGCTCGACCTCGATCTCTCCCTGCTCGCGCATGCGGGCCAGCACCTGACCGGCATAGGCATTCTCGGGAGTGGCACCGATCTGCAGCTCCAGCACGCCGGAGCGGGTCGGCGAGTTGGCGATGGAGAAGGGGCGCTTGTCCGAATCGCTCATCACCACCAGCAGATACTGGCCCGGCTTGAAGCTCACCTCCTGCTGCGGCGCCAGCGCCACGTGCCAGATGGTGTCGACATATTCGCGCAGTTCCTCTACGCGGCACTTGATACGTTGCATTCTTGTCCTTGTGAGGGGCCTGCCCGGCCCGCTTCGCTCATGGTTTCACTGTTTTTATGGCGACCAGTTGGTGGTCAGGTCCGTCGAGCATACCCAATTCGGCACGGCAATACCGCACTTTTGCGTCACAATGGCCGCGCCGCATCGGGGATCCCTCAGTCGAGGATCTTCAGCTCGTCCCAGATGGCATCGATCTTCTGCTTTACCGCCTCGTCCTGGACGATGGGCTGACCCCACTCCCGGTTGCTCTCCCCCGGCCACTTGTTGGTGGCATCCAGCCCCATCTTGGAGCCGAGCCCGGAGACCGGCGAGGCGAAGTCCAGGTAGTCGATGGGGGTGTGCTCGATCAGGGTGGTGTCCCTGGCCGGATCCATCCGGGTGGTGATGGCCCAGATAACGTCCTTCCAGTCCCGGGCGTTGATGTCGTCATCGCAGACGATCACGAACTTGGTGTACATGAACTGGCGCAGGAAGGACCAGACCCCCAGCATCACCCGCTTGGCGTGGCCGGGGTAGCGCTTCTTGATGGTCACCACCGCCATCCGGTAGGAGCACCCCTCCGGCGGCAGGTAGAAATCCACGATCTCGGGGAACTGCTTCTGCAACAGCGGTACGAACACCTCGTTGAGCGCCACCCCGAGCACCGCCGGCTCATCGGGCGGACGGCCGGTGTAGGTGCTGTGGTAGATGGCATCCCGGCGCATCGTCATGTGGGTGATGGTGAAGACCGGGAACTCGTCCACTTCGTTGTAGTAGCCGGTGTGATCGCCGTAAGGCCCTTCGGGGGCCATCTCCCCCGGCTCCAGATAGCCTTCCAGCACGATCTCGGCGCTGGCTGGCACTTCCAGATCGCAGCTCAGCGCCTTCACCACCTCGGTACGGCTGCCCCGCAGCAGACCGGCAAAGGCGTATTCGGAAAGGCTGTCCGGCACCGGCGTCACCGCGCCCAGGATGGTCGCCGGATCGGCGCCCAGCGCCACCGCCACCGGGAAGCGCTCGCCCGGGTGGGCCTCCTGCCACTCGCGAAAATCGATGGCGCCGCCCCGGTGATCCAGCCAGCGCATGATCAGCTTGTTCTTGCCGATTTTCTGCTGGCGATAGATGCCGAGGTTCTGCCGCTTCTTGTAGGGACCGCGGGTGATGGTCAGACCCCAGGTGACCAGGGGCGCCACATCCCCGGGCCAGCAGTGCTGGATGGGGATCTGATCCAGATCCACCGCGTCCCCTTCCAGCACCACCTGCTGACAGGGGGCCGAAGAGAGCCGCTTGGTCGGCATGTTGAGCACCTGCTTGAAGATGGGCAGCTTCTCCATCAGCTCCTTGAGCCCGCGAGGCGGCTCCGGCTCTTTCAGATAGGAGAGCCAGGTCCCCACCTGGCGCAGGGCGCTGACGTTGGGCTGGCCCATGCCCATGGCAACCCGGTCCGGCGTGCCGAACAGGTTGGTCAACACCGGCATGGTGTAGCCCTTGGGATTCTCAAACAGCAGAGCCGGGCCCCCCGCACGCAGGGTACGGTCGCTGATCTCGGTCATCTCCAGATAGGGGTCTATCTCGCGACTGATGCGCCTGAGCTGTCCGTTTTGTTCCAACTGCGCGATAAAATCACGCAAGTCCTTGTATTTCATGCAAGTACCCCAGCGGGATCAGGTGGTCCCGCATTATAACCCTGGCGGCGTATCCGGTGTACCCGTATCGGACCTCATGACGGACGAGGCGTGTCGCCGCTCCTGAAGCGTCAACCGGTTTGCCAATTGACCCAGGAGCCTGGGCTCGTCCATCTGCAACAACAGGCCGGCCACCAGCCCGCCATACTGGTGCTTGCCGAGTTCGGCCAGGAGGAACTGCTGGGCCCCGTCCGGCAAGGGGGAGAGGCGGCTGAGCTGGTGCAGGGCGGGGACCATCAGGCGGCTGTTCTGGCTGGCGGCGATCAGCAGATCGCTCGCCTCCTGACCTGAATAAAAGCGGGAAATGGTGTGTAGCGCAGTCAGGCTATCGTGATCCACTGGCTGACGCCACAGCTTGAGGTAGAGTGCCGTCTCCCCGGTCTGTTCGATGAAGTGCAGCAGCAACTGGTTGTCCGGCAGGAAGAGATTGAGGGCGGCAAGCCGCTGCGCCTCCCGGCGCAGCACGGATACCGGCTGCCGATCGAGCACCGCCAGCAGGGCCTGCTGCTGCTGTGCCAGCTCGGGATTGCGGCTGTAGTAGACCTGCTTGAAGTCGAAGCGATCCTGCTCCAGCAACTGGCGATAGTTGTCCTGCCAGGCCAGCTGCTGCCAGTGGCTCAGCACCAGCCGGGCCTCGGCGGGGAAGTCATAGGCGGGTAGCTGCACCAGGAAACCGTCCACCTTCCCTTCCACCAGCCATTGTGGCGCCTTGGCCGCTTGTGCCCGCACCCAGGCCAGCAGCGCCGGGCTCGGTGCGCCCGATGACTTGAGCTCACCCAGCAACTGGAACAACAGGAACTCCCGCTGCCCCACCGACAGGGTCTCGAGCAACGAGTCCATGGCATCAAACTGCCCGAGCGCCATGCGGCCGTCCAGGTACGCCCGATGCCCCTCCAGTCCCTCGTCCGCCACCAGGGGAGCCTGCAATTGCGGCGGGGAATCGGCATGCACCGGGGCCGCCAGCCACAACCAACCCATCCATATGAACAACACCAGCTTCATGACGTCCCTTTCCTTGTGACATCGAGGCTTCATACTACTAAGCCAGCCGTGAAATAGATAAACAAAAACCGCGACCTGGGCCGCGGTTTTGTCATTGAAGAGACTGTTACTTCTGTTGACGCTTCATGGAGTCGAAGAACTCGTCGTTGGTCTTGGTCGCAGCCAGCTTGTCGATGAGGAACTCGATGCTGTCGATCTCGCCCATGGGGTGAATGATCTTGCGCAGGATCCACATCTTCTGCAGCTCGTCCGGGGCGGTCAGCAGCTCTTCCTTGCGGGTGCCGGAGCGGGTGATGTCGATGGCCGGGTAGACGCGCTTCTCGGCAATCTTGCGCGAGAGGTGCAGTTCCATGTTGCCGGTACCCTTGAACTCTTCGTAGATGACTTCATCCATCTTGGAGCCGGTATCGATCAGCGCGGTGGCGATGATGGTCAGGCTGCCGCCCTCTTCGACGTTGCGCGCCGCACCGAAGAAACGCTTCGGACGGTGCAGGGCGTTGGCGTCCACACCACCGGTCAGCACCTTGCCGGAAGACGGGATGACGGTGTTGTAGGCGCGGGCCAGACGGGTGATGGAGTCCAGCAGGATCACCACATCCTTCTTGTGCTCGACCAGACGCTTGGCCTTCTCGATCACCATTTCGGCGACCTGGACGTGACGGGAGGCCGGCTCGTCGAAGGTGGAGGCGATGACTTCGCCCTTCACCATCCGCTGCATCTCGGTCACTTCTTCCGGACGCTCGTCAATCAGCAGCACGATCAGCTCACAATCCGGGTGGTTGTAGGCGATGCTCTGGGCGATGTTCTGCAGCAGCATGGTCTTACCGGCCTTGGGCGGTGCAACGATGAGACCGCGCTGGCCCTTGCCGATCGGGGATGCCAGATCCAGTACACGGGCGGTGATGTCTTCGGTGGAACCGTTGCCACGCTCCATGCGCAGACGCTCGTTGGCGTGCAGGGGAGTGAGGTTTTCAAACAGGATCTTGTTGCGGGAGTTTTCCGGACGGTCGTAGTTGACGTCGTTGACCTTGAGCAGGGCAAAATAGCGCTCGCCCTCTTTCGGCGGCCGGATCTTGCCGGAAATGGTATCGCCGGTACGCAGGTTGAAGCGGCGGATCTGGCTCGGGGAGACATAGATGTCATCCGGACCAGCGAGATAAGAGCCGTCTGCACTGCGCAGGAAACCGAAACCGTCGGTCAGGATTTCCAGCACACCGTCGCCAAAGATATCCTCGCCGCCCTTGGCGTGCGCCTTGAGGATTGCAAAGATAATGTCTTTCTTGTGCGCCCGAGCCAGATTTTCCAACCCCATGGATTCGCCAAGCTGGACCAGCTCGGACACAGGAGTGTTCTTAAGTTCAGTCAGATTCATAGTGGTGAAAGTCTGTAAGCAAGGATTGAAATGAGGAGACAGTCTGCTGGATTGATGCTGATCGGATTTGACTTGCCAGGCTGGTAGTTAAGCAAAGAGTCAGGCAAAAAGGTTAGCAAACGAGCGATAAACTAGCACCAATCAGGGTGAGCGTCTAGGTGATAAAACACAAGGAGCGCATTATTGCAATGCGCTCCTTCTTGATTATTACAGGTTGCCGTCCAGGAACTCTTTCAGTTGGGTCTTGGACAGGGCGCCGACCTTGGTCGCTGCCACTTCACCATTCTTGAACAGCAGCAGGGTCGGGATACCACGAATGCCGTACTTGGGCGGAGTGTCGGCGTTATGATCGATGTTCAATTTCGCCACGGTCACGCGACCTTCATATTCCTGAGCAACTTCGTTCAGGATCGGGGCAATCATCTTGCACGGTCCACACCATTCGGCCCAGAAATCGACCAGAACAGGGCTGTCGGCGTTGATTACATCGGCCTCGAAGCTGGCATCGCTCAGCTGAACAATCTTGTCACTCATCTCCAACTCCAGTCAGTAATTAAGGCTTTATTGATGGTTCAACAAAGGCAATAGTTGCCCTATTTGAAATGATCCTGTTTATTATTGCAAGCCTAACCTGATAACCTACCGCCATGAGCAAAACACATCTAACGACCGAAAAATTCGCCCAAATGGGCCTCGAACCCGAAGTTCTGGCTGGTCTGGAATCAAAGGGATTTCACTATTGTACGCCCATCCAGGCACTGTCCCTGCCCCTGCTGGTTGAAGGTCATGACCTCGCCGGTCAGGCCCAGACGGGGACCGGCAAAACCCTGGCTTTCCTGGCGGCGACATTCAACTATTTGCTGACCCATCCGCTGACCAGGCCGCGCCTCGTCAACCAGCCCCGCGCCATCATCATGGCCCCGACCCGGGAGCTGGCCGTCCAGATCTATAACGATGCAGAGAGCATGTCCGCCTCCACCGGGCTCAAGCTCGGTCTCGCCTATGGTGGCGAAGGCTATGACAAGCAGCTGGCCGTGCTGGAACAGGGCGTCGACATCCTGATCGGCACCACGGGTCGCATCATCGACTACTTCAAGTCCAAGGTCATCGATCTCGGCAACATCCAGGTCGTGGTTCTGGACGAAGCGGATCGCATGTTCGATCTGGGCTTCATCAAGGACATCCGTTTCCTGTTCCGCCGCATGCCCCCCGCCACCGAGCGTCTGAGCATGCTGTTCTCCGCCACCCTCTCCCTGCGGGTGCAGGAGCTGGCCTATGAACACATGAACCACCCGGAACATGTGCAGGTCGAACCGGAACAGATGACCGGCGTGCGGATCAAGGAGGAGCTCTTCTACCCCTCCAACGAAGACAAGATGTTGCTGCTGCTCTCCCTGATGGAAGAGGAGTGGCCCGAGAAAGCCATCGTCTTCGCCAACACCAAGCACGTCTGTGAAGACGTTCACGCCTGGCTGGAGAACGACGGCCACCGCGTCGGCCTGCTGACCGGCGACGTGCCGCAGAAGAAGCGGATGAAGATCCTGGAAGAGTTCACCAAGGGCACCCTGGATATCCTGGTCGCCACCGACGTGGCCGCCCGTGGTCTGCACATCCCCGACGTGACTCACGTCTTCAACTACGACCTGCCCGACGATGCCGAAGACTATGTCCACCGCATCGGTCGTACCGGCCGCGCCGGCAGAAGCGGTCACTCCATCAGCCTGGCCTGTGAAGACTATGCCTTCAACCTGCCGGCCATCGAGGAGTACATCCACCACCCCATCCCGGTCAGCAAGTATGACCGCGAGGCGCTGCTGGATGACGTCACCGCACCAAAACGGGTGTTCCGCAACCGCCAGCCGGTGAACCGCAACATGCGGGATCGCCAGGGCGGTGGCAACAGCAACAACCGTCGTCGTCCCCCCCGCAAGAACTGAGGGATCGGCCAAGTTGCACAACTCGCCTCTCTATGCCGCCATCGACCTCGGCTCCAACAGCTTTCACATGCTGGTGGTGCGCGAGGTCGCCGGTGCCCTGCGCACCGTCACCAAGGTCAAGCGCAAGGTACGCCTCGCCGCCGGCCTCGATGCCGATTTTCGCCTCAACCGTGCCGCCATGGAGCGGGGCTGGGATTGTCTGCGCCTCTTCTCCGAGCAGTTGCAGGACATCCCGTCCGACAACATCCGGGTAGTGGGCACCGCCACCCTGCGCCTGGCCACCAACGTCGACGAATTCATCAGCGAAGCGGAACGGGTGCTCAACCACAGCATCGAGATCATCTCGGGCGAGGAAGAAGCCAAGACCATCTATGAAGGTGTCTCCTGGACGTCGGCAGGGGAAGGCAACCGGCTGGTAATCGACATCGGCGGCGCCAGCACCGAGCTGGTGATCGGCGAGCAGAGCGAAGCCAAGCTGCTCAACAGCCTGCACATGGGCTGCGTCACCTGGCTCAACAACCACTTCGGTGACGGCGAGCTCTCCGAGGCCCGCTTCAACCAGGCCATTGCCGCCGCCAAGGCGGTACTGGAGAAAGTGGCTGCGGACTATCGTGTCCTCGGCTGGCGCACCTGCGTCGGCGCCTCCGGCACCGTCCAGGCGCTGCAGGAGATCATGCTGGCCCAGGGCAAGAGCGAGCGGGTCACCCTGCCCAAGTTGCAAGAGCTGATGGGTCAGGCCATCGCCTGCGGCAGACTCGATAAGTTGCAGCTCGAAGGGCTGGCGGCCGAACGGCTGACCGTGTTCCCCTCCGGTCTCGCCATCCTGATCGCCATCTTCGAGACCCTCGACATCGAGAGCATGACCCTGGCGGGTGGTGCCCTGCGTGAAGGGCTCATCTACGGCCTGCTCGGCAACAATCACGATTGTGATGCCCGGGATCGCACCGCCGACAGCCTGATCAGCCGCTACCAGCTCGACAAGGAGCACGCCGAGCGGGTCCGCGACACCGCCATCGAAGCGTTCACCCAGTTGCAGCCGGCCTGGCGCCTCTCCAAGCGCTACGGTCGCCCGATCCTGCGCTACGCGGCCCTGCTGCACGAAATCGGTCTGTGCATCGAGTACAAGAAGGCGCCGCAGCACGCCGCCTACATCATCGACAACATCGACATGCCGGGCTTCACCCCCGCGCAGAAGAAGCTGCTGTCGGCCCTGCTGTTCAACCAGCGGGATGAATTCAAGCTGGAGCCGCTGGAGAAACAGGGCGCCGTCACCGGTCGCCAGGCGATCCGGCTGGCCCGTATCCTGCGCATCTCCCTCATCCTCTGCATGCGCCGAACCCAGGGCACTGTGCCCAGGTTCATGCTGCAAGCCGATGAAGATGCCCTGACCCTGACCCTGCCCAAGGGGTGGCTGGACGAGCACTACCTGCGCGCCAGCGAGCTCCGCCTCGAGGTGGAGCGCCAGCAGAAGATGGGCTGGTCCACCCGGCTGCTGGAAGCCTGAGCCGCACACCCCATGGCCGATTACCAACCCGTCAGCTGTGACCTGTACGACTGGCTGGAGATCGCCGCCAGCTGTCAGCTGCCCGTCACGATCACCGACCGGGATGGACGAACCTGGGCGGACAGGATCCGCACCATAGAAGCCAGCGACGGAGTCGAATATCTGCTGCTGGAGCGCGCTGAGCGCCTCAGCCTGGCGGACCTGGCGACCCTGGAACTCGTCTGGCAAGGGGAAGAAAAGCGGATCCACTTCGCCCCACCCCGCAGCCAATGAATAGCAAAAGGGCCAACCTGATCAGGTTGGCCCTCTTCGTTTGACGCTCAGACTCCCTGCCAGTCGCCACTCAACTTGCCAGCGCCGCCATCACATAGACGTCGAAGCGGTTGCTCTTGGTCTCGATGGCCATGCTGGGCTTGTGCTCGTTGAGCCAGCCCGCATAGTCGGGCCGCTTCACCACCACCCGCTTGTCAGCCATCCTGAGCGCAGCCGGCAGCAGGGCATCCGCGTCGAGATCCGCCCCCACCAGGGACTGGAACACCCGCATCTCTTTTTTCACCAGCGCCGACTTTTGTTTGTGGGGGAACATGGGGTCCAGGTAGATGACCTCCGGCCGCTCGGCCAGCGCCAGCAGGGTCTCCACCGCCGGGCCTTGCAGCAGTTGCATCCGCTCGCGCACCCAGGGGCCTATCTCGGGATCCTGCCCCGCCCGGGTCAGACCGTCCTGGAGCAGGGCCGCCACCACGGGGCTGCGTTCGATCAGGGTCACCTTGCAGCCGAGGGAGGCGAGCACGAAGGCATCGCGCCCGAGCCCGGCGGTGGCATCCACCACGGTCGGCATGGCTCCCGACTTCAATCCCACCGCCTTGGCGATGGACTGGCCGCGCCCGCCACCGAACTTGCGCCTATGGGCCACCGCCCCTTCCACGAAGTCCACATAGACGGCCCCCAGCTTGGGTTCGTCCAGCTTGCGCAGCTCCAACCGCGATGCGGTCAGCACCAGGGCGAAGGGCGCGGGAAACGCCACGTCGGCAAGGCGCTGGCGCAGGGCGTCGAGCTCGCCATCGCGGGCGGGCACTTCACTGAAAACCTGAATATGGGGCATAACATGGACTCATCACGGCGCAGAAGCCGGCATGATAGCAGAAGCAGGGGGTCAGCTCACCGTGGTCAGATTCGCCAGGTTCATTCCCTGACGGTTGAGGCTCAGGTACTCGGTCAGATCGTCGAAGGGCAGCGGGCGGCTGAGCAGATACCCCTGGGTGAAGGCGCACCCCTTCTGGCAGAGGAAGTTGAGCTGCTCCCGGGTCTCCACCCCTTCGATCACCACCTGCATGCCGAGGTTGTGCACGATGTTGATGATGCCGTCGAGCAGCAGGCGATCCTGCTCGTTGAAGGGAATATGGCGCACGAAGGAGCGATCGATCTTCACCAGATCCACCGGGAAGGTACGCAGGTAGTTCAGTGCCGAGTAGCCGGTGCCGAAGTCGTCGATGGCCAGCTTGCAGCCCGCCTCGCGCAAGGCATCGATCCGCACCCTGTGCTGATCGCTGGTCTCCATCAGCAGGGATTCGGTGATCTCGATGATGATGTCCGCCGGATCCAGCTCGAAATGGCGGATCACCCTGAGCCACTCGTTGGCCTCCGGGTCTATGGTCTGGAACTCCAGGGTGGAGCGGTTGATGGACATCTGCAGATCCGGGAAGCCGGACTGCTGCAATCTGGCCAGATCCCGGCAAGACTGCCACAGCACCAGGGCACCCAGCCCCTGGATGAGCCCCGCCTCTTCCGCCAGCGGGATGAAATCCGCCGGTGAGACCTGACCCCAGTGGGGGTGATACCAGCGCACCAGGGCCTCCAGCTTGGCGACCCGGCCGCTGCGGTTGTCCCAGATGGGCTGGTAGGCCATGGTCAGCTGGCCCAGCTTGATGGCCTCCGCCAGATCGTGCTGCATCTGGTGGCGCTGACTCACCTCTTCCCGCATGGAGGCGTTGTAGGTGCCGAGGGGGCGTCCCTGGCGCTTGGCGACGAACAGGGCCTGCTCGGCATTGCGCAAGAGCTCGTCGCTGTCGCCGCCGTCATTGGGACAGAGGGTGATCCCCAGGGTGGCGGTCACATAGAGGTGCTGGTTGGCCAGCATGAAGGGACGGGCAAAGCCGCCGATCACCTGCTTGGCAAACACCTCGGCCTGACGGCGGTTGACGATGCCGGGCACCAGGAAGGCAAACTCGTCGCCGCCGATGCGGGCCACTAGGTCCTCGGTGCGCACCCGGCTCACCAGCCGATCCGATACCTCCCGCAGCAGGGCGTCGCCCACATGGTGATCCATGCTGTTGTTGACCGCCTTGAAGTTGTTGAGGTCGAGCACCATGAGGGCGAAGCGCTCCCCCCGCTCGCAGAAGCGGGCCAGACAGCGACCGAACAGCCAGCGGTTGGGCAGGCCGGTGAGGTTGTCGTAGTTGGCCTGGGCAGCGATCTTCTGCTCCGCCAGCTTGGTCTGGGAAAGATCGCTGAAGATGGCGATGTACTGACTGATCTTGCCCCCTTCCCGCACGGCGCTGATCATCAGCTGCTGGGGATAGAGCTTGCCGTTCTTGCGCTTGTTCCATACCTCCCCACGCCAGATCCCCACCCGCTCCAAGGCGTGGTACATGTCCGCATAGAAGGTCTGATCGTGCAGTCCGGACTTGAGCATGCTGGGCCGCTGGCCACACGCCTCCTCCTCGCTGTAACCGGTGATCTTCTCGAAGGCCGGATTGACCGAGATGATGCGACTGTCGGCATCGCACACCAGAATGGCTTCGGAGAGGTTGTCATAGACCC
Organism: Aeromonas sp. R7-1; assembly: GCF_040908115.1. Classification (NCBI taxonomy): domain Bacteria; kingdom Pseudomonadati; phylum Pseudomonadota; class Gammaproteobacteria; order Aeromonadales; family Aeromonadaceae; genus Aeromonas; species Aeromonas sp. R7-1. The sequence continues at coordinate 60,874 of NZ_JBFODD010000062.1, forward strand.
GGTGGGAGAGCTTGAGTTGCTCCGCATGGCGCCTGATGGGATCGATGTTCTCCAGCACCACCATGAGATAGTCGGGGTGCATCTGCTCGTTGCGGATCAGGGTCACCGTCACCCGTCCCCACAGGACGGTCCCATCCCGATGGAGATAACGCTTCTCCTGGGTAAACGCGGGACGCTCTCCCCGCTTGAGGGCGTCGTAGAGCGCAATGCTGGTCTGCCAGTCGTCCGGATGGTTGATTTCGGCGACGGTGAGCTGTTGCAGCTCCTCCTGGCTGTAGCCGAGCATCTTCTCGATGGCCGGGTTCGCCCAGAGGATCTTGCCGCCCAGATCCACCTTGCCGATGCCCACGGGCGCATGGGACATCATGGTGTCCAGGAAGTGGTGATGTTCCGGTTGCGCCGGCGGCTCCTGGCTCTGGCGCTGCTGATACATCAGCGCCAGTTCACGACCGGCGAGCGGGGCCAGCAGACGCAGCAGGCCCACTATCTTCTCCATTCTCGGCATGGCCCGCTTGAACATGACGCTGCACAGGCCGATGGTCTCTCCCTCGGCGTTCTTGAGCGCGACGCCGGCATAGGCTCTCACCTCGCAGCGCTCCAGCACGGCGGCGTGGGGGAACAGCTGGCGGGTGCGATCACTGAACCAAGCTTCACCCTGTTGCATGGCGATCTCCCCCGGAGTGTCGGCGAGGGGGAAGCTGTAGGCGTTGATGTCGAGGGAGGCGGGATAGGCGGCATGCACGGTAAAGAACAGACCCGCCTGATCCTTGCCGGACACCAGGACGAAGTCAGCCCCCACCGCGTTGGCGATTTCACTCACAAAGGCATCAAAATATCCCTGACCACTCGAATGAGACAGGCTGGAGATGATTTGATAGACAGACTCGAGTGCTCGCCTCATGGCAAGGTTCTTTCTCTCCCTGGAAGGTAGAACCCGACTCTACTGAAGAGGCGGGGACAGTGCAAACATGCACTCCGCAAGATATTAAAAAGGCTTGGAAAAAGGGACCAAAAGGTCCCTTTTTCTATCAAAAATCACGTTTCGATCCCACTATGCCGCAAATGTGTACCTGCTTGAAGCTCCCGCAGTGGCGCGGCAGCTCATCCAATCGAGGCTCACTGTTGCAGCTGGACCTCACGCGGCGATACCGCTGTGACGCAGCAGCGCATCCACCTGGGGCTCCCGGCCACGGAAGGCACGGAACAGCTCCATCGGCTCCCTGGATCCGCCCTTTTCCAGAATGTTCTTCAGGAAGGAGTGGCCCGTGGCCGGGTTGAAGATCCCCTCCTCCTCGAAGCGGGAGAAGGCGTCGGCAGAGAGTACCTCGGCCCACTTGTAGCTGTAGTAGCCCGCCGCGTAGCCGCCCGCGAAGATGTGGGAGAAGCTGTGCTGGAAGCGGTTGAACGCCGGAGGCGTCATCACGGCGACCTGGCTGCGCACCTCAGCCAGCAGCGCAGGGATCTGATCCGCTCTGGCCGGGTCAAAGGTCTGGTGCAGACGGAAGTCGAACAGGGCGAACTCCAGCTGACGCAGCATCTGCATCGCCGCCTGGAAGTTGCGGGCGGTCAGCATCTTCTCCAGCAGATCGGCGGGCAGCGGCTCCCCGGTCTCGTAATGGCCGGAGATGAAGGCCAGCGCCTCGGATTCCCAGCACCAGTTCTCGAGGAACTGGCTAGGCAGCTCCACCGCATCCCAGGCCACGCCGTTGATGCCGGCCACGCCGGCCACATCGATGCGGGTCAGCATGTGGTGAATGCCGTGGCCGAACTCGTGGAACAGGGTGACCACTTCGTTGTGGGTGAACAGGGCCGGTTTGCCGTCCACCGGGCCGTTGAAGTTGCAGGTCAGGTAGGCCACCGGCTTTTGCAGGGAGCCGTCCTGACGGTAGCGGCGACCCAGGCAGACATCCATCCAGGCGCCGCCCTGCTTGTGCTCGCGGGCATAGAGATCCAGGTAGAAGCTGCCGCGCAGCTCGTCATCGGCGTCAAAGATGTCGTAGAAGCGCACATCCGGGTGCCAGGTGTCGATGCCGAGACGCTCGCGCACCTTCATGCCGAACACCCGCTTGACCACCTCGAACAGCCCCTTCACGACCCGACCGGCGGGGAAGTAGGGACGCAACTGCTCATCAGAGACCGAAAACTTGTGCTGTTTGAGCTTTTCTGCGTAATAGGCAAGATCCCAGGCCGCCAGTTCGTCCTGACCGTGCTGCTCGGCGGCAAAGGCGCGGATCTCCTCCAGCTCCGCCTTGCCTTGGGGCAGGGACTTGGCAGCCAGGTCGGTGAGGAAGTCCACCACCTGCTCCGGCTTGTCCGCCATCTTGGTCGCGAGGGAGAGCTCGGCATAGTTGGCAAAGCCCAGCAGTCGGGCCAGCTCCCGGCGCAGGGTGAGCAACTCGGTCATGATGGCGGAGTTGTCCCACTTGCCGGCGTTGGGGCCCTGGTCGGAGGCGCGGGTGGTGAAGGCCTCATACAGCTCGGCACGCAGGGCGCGGCTGTCGGCGTACATCATCACCGGCAGGTAGGAGGGGATGTCCAGGGTGAACAGCCACCCCTCCTTGCCCTTGAGTTCGGCCATCTGGCGCGCGGCAGCCTGGGCGCTCGCGGGCAGACCGGCCAGCTCGGCCTCGTCGGTCACCAGCTTGTGCCAGCCCTGGGTCGCGTCCAGCACGTTGTTGCTGAAACGGGAGGCGAGCTCCGAGAGGCGGGCCTGGATCTCGCCGTAACGCTGCTGCGCCTCGGCAGGCAGACCGATGCCGGAGAGGCGGAAATCGCGCAGGGTGTTCAGGATTTCCTTGCGCTGGGCATCATCCAGCCGGGGGAAGTCATCGCTCTCGGAGAGGGCCAGATAGGCTTGATAGAGCCCTTCATGCTGACCGACATAGGTCTGGAATTCGGACAGCAGCGGCAGGCAGGCATCGTGAGCCGCTCGCAGCGCCTCGCTGTTCTGCACGGCATTGAGGTGGCTGATGGGGGACCAGATCCGGGAGAGGCGGTCGTTGACCTCTTCCAGCGGGGCGATCAGGCTGTCCCAGGTGTGAGGCTCCTTCTGGGCCAGCACATCCTCAATCTTCTGTTTGCAATCGGCGATGGCCTGCGTCACGGCAGGTTGCACCTGATCGGGCTGGATCTGGCTGAAGGGAGGCAGCGAGTCCATTGTCAGCAAAGGGTTAGTCATCTGCGGTACCTCTAAATGCTCTGCAGCCCCTGCCGTCCAGAAGCCTGCTTGGACCATCTAAGATGTAGGCAGAAACCCCATTTATCAAGCCTTTGCCGCCAAGAGACGGGCTTGTTGCCCACTTTTTCAGGCATTTTGTTCATAAAACCAGCACTTCATCTGCCAGAGACGACAATGCCGGCCCGAGGGCCGGCATTGTGAGGGCATGGACACTCCCCGCCTCAGCGTCAGGCGTCCTCTTTCAACCACTGGGCGACCCGCTTGGCGAAGTAGGTGAGGATGCCATCGGCCCCGGCCCGCTTGAAGCAGAGCAGGGATTCCATCACGCACTCCTTCTCCTTGAGCCAGCCGTTCTGGATCGCCGCCATGTGCATGGCGTACTCGCCACTCACCTGATAGGCGAAGGTCGGCACGCCGAACTGATCCTTCACCCGGCGGATGATGTCCAGGTAGGGCATGCCCGGCTTGACCATGACGCTGTCCGCCCCTTCGGCGATGTCGAGGGCCACTTCGTGCAGGGCTTCGTTGCCGTTGGCCGGATCCATCTGGTAGGTGGCCTTGTTGCTCTTGCCGAGGTTGGCGGCGGAGCCCACCGCATCGCGGAACGGGCCGTAGTAGTGGGAGGCGTACTTGGCGGAGTAGGCCATGATCTGCACGTTGACGAAGCCATTCTCCTCCAGCGCCGCGCGGATGGCACCGATGCGGCCGTCCATCATGTCGGACGGTGCCACCATGTCGGCCCCGGCGGCGGCATGGGAGAGCGCCTGCTTCACCAGGATCTCGGTGGTGATGTCGTTCTGCACATAGCCTTCGTCATCGATGATGCCGTCCTGGCCGTGGGTGGTGAAGGGGTCGAGCGCCACATCGGTGATGACCCCGAGCTCCGGGAAGCGCGCCTTGAGGGCACGGGTCGCCCGCTGGGCCAGGGCATCCGGGTTGTAGGCCTCTTCCGCCATCAGACTCTTTCTCTCCAGCGGCGTCACCGGGAACAGGGCCACCGCCGGCACACCCAGGGCCACCAGTTCGGCGGCCTCTTCGAGCAGCAGATCGATGGAGAGCCTGTCCACCCCCGGCATGGAGGCAACGGCCTCTCGCTGACCCTCCCCCTCCAGCACGAACACGGGATAGATGAGATCGTCGACGGTCAGTACGTTTTCGCGCACCAGGCGGCGGCTGAAGTCATGTTTGCGCACCCGGCGCAGGCGACGGCCCGGGAAGGCCCCCGGAAGAGTTGTGGCCATGAATCACTCCAAAAGCGGAAGTTGGAAGAATGCGGCGGAGGTGGCCCGGGTATGGGCCAGCAAGGCCTCGGGCGCTTCACCACGGCAGGCCGCCACCACCTGGGCGATGTGCGGCAAAAAAGCGGGTTCGTTGCGTCTGGGCCTGGGTTTCAGATCCCGCGGCACCAGGTAGGGGGCGTCCGTCTCTATCATCAGGCGACCCGCCGGAATGCGGGCCACCTGCTCGCGCAGCAGCTGGCCACGGCGCTCGTCACAGAGCCAGCCGGTCACCCCGATATGCAGCCCCAGCGCCAGGCACTCGTCCAGCTCGGCGTCGGAGCCGGTGAAGCAGTGCAGCACGGCCCCCGGCAGGCGGGGCAACCAGGGGCGCAGGATTTCGACGAATTTGTCATGGGCATCGCGGCAGTGGAGAAACACCGGCATCCCGAGCTCGGCGGCGAGCGCCAGCTGGGCGTCAAACACCGCGTCCTGCACCGGGCGGGGGGAGAAGTCCCGGTTGTAGTCGAGACCGCACTCGCCGATGGCCACCACCTGGGGCAGGGCCGCCAGTTCGCGCAGGGCGGGCAGGGTCGCCTCATCGACGCTTTTGGCATCGTGGGGATGCACCCCGGCGGTGGAGAAGCAGTAACCGGGCCAGCGGGCCGCCAATGCGGCGCTCTCGCGGCTGCCGGCCAGATCGGTGCCGGTCAGGATCAGGGCTTCCACCCCGGCGGCGCGCGCGCGTTCCACCAGGTCGGCCTGTTCGCCTGCGAACTGGCTGCTGGTCAGGTTCAAACCGATGTCGATCATGGAGTCAGGGGTTCCGGGCAAACGAGGTGCATATCAGGCATTTGAAAACCATCTACTCGATGGGGCCTTACCATACGCCTCGAACGGATGCATGAAAAGAGGAAGGGAGCCTCAGCTCCCCTCTTCCGTTTGTTGCTGCTCCTCGTCCTCTTTCTTCACGTAAAAGCGGGCGAAGAACAGACCTATCTCCCACAGGCCCCACATGGGGATCGCGAGCAGGGTCTGGGAGAAGACATCGGGCGGCGTCAGCAACATACCGACCACGAAGACCCCGACGATGACGTAGGGGCGCTTCTCCTTCAGGCTCCTGGGGGTGGTCACCCCGGTCCAGCAGAGCAGTATGGTGGCCACCGGGATCTCGAACGCCACCCCGAACGCGAAGAACAGGGTCAGCACGAAGTCCAGGTAGCTGGCGATGTCGGTCGCCACCGTCACCCCGGCGGGGGCAGTACTGGTGAAGAAGCCGAACACCAGGGGGAACACCACGTAGTAGGCGAACGCCATCCCCGCATAGAACAGCACGGCGCTGGAGGCCACCAGGGGCAGGATCAGCCGCCGTTCGTGCTGGTACAGACCGGGTGCGATGAAAGCCCAGGCCTGATAGAGCAGATAGGGGATCGCCACGAAGAAGGAGACCACCAGGGTCAGCTTGATGGGCGTGATGAAGGGCGTCGCCACATCCGTCGCTATCATGCTGGTGCCTGCCGGCAACTGGCTGAGCAGCGGCTGGGCCACGAAGTCGTAGATGTTGTTGGAGAAGTAGATGAGCGCGATGAACACCAGCAGGATGGCGGAGATCGCGCGCAGCAGACGGGTTCTCAGCTCTACCAGATGGCTGATGAGGGGTTGTTCTGCCTGACTCATGGCTTCACCTCCCCTTTGGCTGCGGACTCGCTGGCGGGCACAGGCTCGCTCTCTCGCTGGCTGTTGACCGGTGGCACCTCTGGGGTCGCGGGCGCCGGGGCCGCCACCGGAGTGGCTGGCTCAGCCTGGGCGGGCTCCCGAGGCGGGCGGATCTCGTTCTCCCCCTGATAGGGACGATTCACCGACTGGGCGGCCGCTTTCAACTGCTCGATGGACTCCTGCAGCTCGGGGCTCAGGTTGTTCATCTGCAACCGTTCGGCCTTCTTCAGATCGTTGTGCAGATCCTGCAACTTGAGCTCCTGCTCCAGCTCGGCCTTGACCGAGTTGGCGGTGCTGCGGATCAGCCTTATCCAGTGGCTGGCAGTGCGGATCGCGACCGGCAACCGCTCAGGACCCAGCACCACCAGGGCGACGACGCCGATGACGACCAGTTCCCAAAAACCGATGTCGAACATGGCTTAGGCCTGATCTTTGTCTTTCTGCTTGGCGGCTTCGGCGTTGCTGGCCGTCTCGTTCAACTGCTTGGTCGGGAACTCGGCATCTTTCTGCTCGGGTTTGGTGTCGGCCGGCTCATCGGAGAGCGCCTTCTTGAACCCCTTAACCGCCGCGCCCAGATCGCCACCGATACCGCGCAATTTCTTGGTGCCAAACAACAGCACGACGATGACTGCGATGATCAACAACTGCCAAATACTGATACCACCCATGACTTTCTCTCCGGATAGGCGCCCGATGGCGCAGGTTATTTAATGGGAACGGGTTCGCAACCAACCCAGCAGCCAGCATAACCCGGCGCCGGCGAGGCTGATTTGTCCCCACTCAATGTGTTGTTTCTGGGTCAGCAAGAATACACCCGCAAGCAGCAGGCTGGCTCCAACCCCTAAGAGGTAGCGGGCCTGCCCCTGACGGCGACTGTGGCGACGGAAATCGGCAAACATCTGGTCGAAGTGGTGCTGCTGATGGCGGGCCTGACGCAGGGTCTCGTAGACCAGCTCCGGCAGCTCCGGCAGTTTCTCCGCCCAGAACGGCGCCTTCTCCTTGATGGCATTCCACACCGCCTTGGGGCCGACCTGCTCGTGCATCCAGTTTTCCAGATAGGGCTTGGCGGTCTGCCACAAATCCAGCTGGGGATAGAGCTGGCGACCCAGCCCTTCCACATAGAGCAGGGTCTTTTGCAGCAGCACCAGTTGCGGCTGCACCTGCATGTTGAAGCGACGGGCGGTGTTGAACAGATTGAGCAGCACGTGGCCGAAGGAAATCTCGGAGAGCGGTTTCTCGAAGATGGGCTCCAGCACGGTGCGGATGGCGAACTCGAACTCGTCCACCTTGGTATCGGGCGGTACCCAGCCTGACTCCACGTGCAGCTCGGCCACACGGCGGTAGTCGCGATTGAAGAAGGCGAGGAAGTTCTCCGCCAGGTAGCGCTTGTCTTCCCGGTTGAGGGTGCCGACGATGCCGCAGTCGATGCCGATCCAGAGCGGATTCTCGGGGTGTTCGAAAGAGACGAAGATGTTGCCCGGGTGCATGTCGGCGTGGAAGAAGCTGTCGCGGAACACCTGGGTGAAGAACACTTCCACTCCGCGCTCGGCCAGCAGCTTCATGTTGGTGCCGTTGGCTTCCAGTGCCGCAATGTCGGAGACCGGAATGCCGTAGATGCGCTCCATCACCAGCACCTGCTCACGGCAATGGTCCGTGAACACCTCGGGCACATAGAGCGCCTCGGAGCCGGTGAAGTTGCGGCGCAGCTGGATGGCGTTGGCCGCTTCGCGCATCAGGTTGAGCTCGTCGAGTATGGTCTTGCGATACTCCTCCACCACCTCGATGGGGCGCAGTCGTCCGCTCTGGGGCACGAAACGGGCCACCAGACGGGCCAGGGCCTGCATCAGGCGCAGGTCGGCCTCGATGACCGGCTCGATATCGGGACGGATCACCTTGATGACGATCTCGCGGCCGTTCTCCTTCAACCGGGCGGTGTGCACCTGGGCGATGGAGGCGGATGCCAGCGGCGTCTCGTCGAACTCATCGAACAGAGTCTCGACGGGGCAACCCAGGCTCTCTTCTATCTGGCGACGGGCGGCCTGGCCACAGAAGGGAGGCACCCTGTCCTGCAGCAGGGCCAGCTCTTCGGCAATGTCAGGGGGCAGCAGGTCTCGGCGGGTCGAGAGCATCTGGCCGAACTTGATGAAGATGGGGCCCAGGGCCTCGAAGGCGAGGCGAATGCGGGCGCCACGGCTCATGCCTTGTTGCTTGTTCTTGAGCCAGAACAGGCTGCGACGGGCCAGACGGCCAGGCCAGGGCTGATAACGGGCGGGCACCAGCTCGTCGATGCCCTGTTCCAGCAGGATGCTGACGATGCGATAGAGGCGTTTGAACTCCTTCGGGGTCATCAGCTCACCTGCTGTTCGAGGCGGGCAAGCCGCAACTCGATCGCCTTCATCTGTTGGACCAGCTCTTCGACATCGTCATTGAAGCTCGCCACTTCCAGCGGACCCGGGGCAAGCCTCGCCTCCTCGGTCAGATACTCGGCCACTTGACGCTGGGAACGGCACAACTCTCGCCCCACAAAACGGCGAGCCTGACGAGCACCACTGCACAGGGTGTGGGCCACCACATCGCCGGTGTAGCGGGACAGCTCCTCTTCCCAGTCGATATCGAGCTCGCCAAGCAGGGCGCTGAATGCCTGCACCAGCTGGGGGTCACCGCTCAGGTCCAGCTTCTCCTCGCGGATGTAGCGGGTCAGGGCGGAAGGCTCCTTGAGCAGGCCGAGGGCGGTCAGGGAGAGGCTCAGCACCGCATCCGCCTCCCCTTCAAACATGGCCAGCACATCCAGACGGCGCTCCGAGAAGACAAACCAGAGCGGCTTGAGCTCGCGCAGCTCCAGTTTGAGTACCTTGCCCGTCAGCTTGCGCAGCCGCTCCGGGCTCTGTTTGTCCAGGGCCAGCAACTGGTTGAGGCTGGTTTCGATCACCGCGGTGACCATGGCATCCATCGGCATAGGCGACCTTAAAACTTGTAACCGCGGTGCAGGGCAACCACGCCCTGGGTCAGGTTGTAAAACTCGACCTGTTCGAACCCGACATTCTCCATCATGCCTGCCAGGGTCTGCTGATCCGGGTGCATGCGGATGGATTCCGCCAGGTATTTGTAACTTTCGCTGTCATTCGCGACGATTTCGCCCATTTTCGGCAGCAATTTGAAGGAATAGAGATCATACAGCTTGGCGATCACTTCGCTCACCGGCTTGGAGAACTCCAGCACCAGCAGGCGGCCACCCGGCTTGAGCACCCGGAACATGGAGGCAAGCGCCTTGTCCTTGTCGGTGACGTTGCGCAGGCCGAAGCCGATGGTGATGACGTCGAAATGGTTGTCAGGGAACGGGAGCGCCTCGGCATTGGCCTGCACGTAGGAGACGTTGTTGGCCACCCCCAGGTTGCGCAGTTTGTCGCGGCCCACTTTCAGCATGGAGTCGTTGATGTCCGCCAGGACCACCTGGCCGGTCTCACCCACGATGCGGGAGAACTTGGCGGTCAGATCCCCTGTGCCGCCAGCCAGATCCAGCACCTTCTGGCCCTTGCGGACACCGGAGCAGTCGATGGTAAAGCGCTTCCAGAGGCGATGGATGCCGAACGACATCAGATCGTTCATCAGATCATACTTGGCCGCTACCGAATGGAAGACACCGGCGACCAGGGTTTCCTTCTCGGTCGCTGCCACGGTTTTATAGCCAAAATGCGTAGTAGTAGTCTGTTCCGACATCCCTCAAATACCCATAGAGCAAAGAATGGCCGCCAGTTTACCAGAGCCGATGGCGTGCGGACACCTCAAACCCGGCTTGCGACCAACTGCATCCCCAGCACGACCATGGCCAGGCAGAGGAACAGATTGAGACCGATATTGAGCAGCGCCTTCAGATAGGCCCCTTGCTGGGCCAGCACGACCGTATCGAGGGCAAAGGAGGAGAAGGTGGTCAGGGCACCGAGGATACCCACCATCAGCAATGGCTTCATCGGGTGTTCCACCACGTGACCATGGCTGATCAGGGCATAAGCAATCCCCATGATGAAGGAACCCACCACGTTGACCACCAGGGTGCCATAGGGAAAGTGGCGTCCCAGCAGCCATGCCATCAGCTCGGCGATGCCAAAGCGCAGGCAGGCACCGAAGGCGCCCCCGACAGCGACAAATAACCAGGTTTGCATCAAGCAGTCTCCAAGATTGTCAGGTTGGCATTATGCAAAATGTCGGCAGCAGGGGACAGCCGGGCAATTAATCGACCCTGCTAGACCCTAGCGGCGAAAGTCTACCGATTCTGCATTCACAAGATGGAGGGTCGTCTCGGCCGGGCGAGTATCGGCGATGACTCTGCCATGACGGATGGAATAACGTACCGGCACCTGGCGGCGCACCGCATCGAAACCATTCTCTGCAGGAAGGATCAGCAGGTTGGCGGGCTTGCCCACCTCGATGCCGTAGCGATCCTGCACGTTCAGGGTGCGGGCGCTGTGGCTGCCGATCAGCTTGAGGCTGTCGTTGATCTGCTCGTAGCCCATGATCTGGCAGACATGGAGCCCCATGTGCAGCACCTGCAACATGTTGGCCGTGCCCATGGGATACCAGGGATCGAACACGTCGTCGTGGCCGAAGCAGACGTTGATGTTCGCCTCCAGCATCTCCTTCACCCGGGTGATGCCACGGCGCTTGGGATAGCTGTCGAAGCGCCCCTGCAGGTGAATGTTCACCAGCGGATTGGCCACGAAGTTGATGTCCGCCATCCTGAGCAGCCGGAACAGCCGCGAGGCATAGGCTCCGTTGTAGGAGTGCATGGCGGTGGTGTGGCTGGCGGTCACCCTATGACCCATGCCGCGCTCGTAGGCCAGGGTTGCCAGCGTCTCGATAAAACGGGACTGTTCGTCATCGATTTCGTCGCAATGCACATCCACCAGAACCTGATATTTCTCTGCAAGATCGAAGACGTAGTGCAGACTTTCGACCCCGTACTCCCGAGTGAACTCGAAATGGGGGATGGCGCCTATCACGTCGGCCCCCAGCTTGAGGGACTCTTCCAGCAATGCCTTGCCGTTGGGGTAGGAGAGGATCCCCTCCTGTGGGAAGGCCACTATCTGCAGTTCCACCCACTCCTTCATCTGCTCCCGCACCTCCAGCATCGCCTTCAGGGCGACCAGATTGGGATCGGAGACATCCACATGGGTGCGGACAAACTGGATGCCGTTGGCGATCTGCCACTTTAACGTCTGGATGGCCCGCAGCTTCACATCCTCGCGGGTCAGCAGCGCCTTGCGCTCCGCCCAGCGTTCAATCCCCTCGAACAGGGTGCCGGAGAGGTTCCAACTCGGCTCGCCAGCCGTCTGGGTGGTATCGAGGTGAATGTGCGGTTCGATAAAGGGGGGGATGACAAGGCCTTGCTCACCATCAAGCTCGCGGGCAGAGAGCAGCTGGGTGCTCATGGGCTCGATGGCCCGGATCACGCCTCCCTGACAGAGGATTTGCCACATCCCTTCCCTGCCCGCCAGACGCACATTCCTAATCAGCATGTTCTTTCCCCTTCGAAAGCGTAGTTGTCTTTGCCAATCCACAACTTAGCCCGGATCCCTTTAATAGAGAAGCGCCGCCCGGAAAGCATACGGGATAGAAAGGGAAGATATCTCAGCAACAAGAAGGTGCGACATTGCAGGACTGCAATTTGCGATGGATGGCTGAAAGGCAGACACAAAAAAGCCTCCCGATTGGGAGGCTTTCTTATTTAATGGTGCTGATACCCAGAATCGAACTGGGGACCTCATCCTTACCAAGGATGCGCTCTACCGACTGAGCCATATCAGCACACTAACCGGTAAAGACCACGCTCAATGCGTAATCTAAAATTGGGTGCCTGGCAGTGTCCTACTCTCGCATGGCGAATGCCACACTACCATCGGCGCTACAGCGTTTCACTTCTGAGTTCGGCATGGGGTCAG
>NZ_JBFODD010000063.1:0-55032 GCF_040908115.1 Aeromonas sp. R7-1
GTGTGGCATTCGCCATGCGAGAGTAGGACACTGCCAGGCACCCAACACGAAGAACCCCGCTCACTCGAGCGGGGTTTTTTATTGCCTGAAATTCACGTTATCCATCCATATCTGGTTGATTTACCACCACAATTGTATCGTTATACAACCTGATCAGCACAGGGCAGCTCCATATTGACTATCCCATCTTCCAGCTGAATATCGATCTTGAAACCGAGCCGTTTGGCCAGATTGATCATGCCGCGATTGCTGGGCATGGTCATGCCAGAGAGCTGGCCTATGCCACGCTCTCTGGCATAGCGCACGATCTTTTCCATCATCAACTTGCCGAGTCCGAGCCCTTTCAAGTCCGAGCGGACCAGGATGGCAAACTCCGCATCCGATTGATCCGGGCTGGCAATGGCTCGCACCACTCCCAGGATCTGCTGGCTGAAAGGGCCGTCCTGACCCACGGCGACGAAGGCCATTTCCCGGTCATAATCGATCTGGGTCATGCGGGCCAGCTCCTCATGTCCCAGCTCCCCCACGTCGGCGAAAAAGCGTTTGTACCTGTCTTCATCAGACACCTGCCGCACGAACTGCTTGTGGGCCGGCTCGTCTTCGGGGCGGATGGGGCGCAGCAGCACATGACTCTGATCTTTCAGCCAGGCACCCTCTTCCAGCTCGGTGGGATAGGGGCGAATGGCCAGTGGCAGCACTTGTTGTCCTCGCTCTGCCAAGACGAGCCGGGCATCCAGGATCACCATCTCTTCGCCACAGGCTTGCAGCGGGTGCAGATCCAGTTCTTGTATCTCGGGGAAGGCCAGCAGCAGCTCGGAGAGCTGGCACAGCACCTGGCCGAGGGCGTCGATATCGAGCCGTACCGGACTGGCCTGCTCGCGGATCTTGCCATCCTTGAGGGCACCAATGATCTGGTAGCGAGCCAGTGCCTGGTTGAGGGGAGGGAGTGCCGCGACCATCTCGCGGGGCTCGGCACCGGATTCCCCGAGCAGGATGACGGGGCCGAAGACCGGATCCTGTTGCAAGCGGATCCGCAGCTCCAGACCCCCACTGCGGCGTGCCATGCGTTGTACCAGAAGCCCTTCTATGCGGGCGCCAGGATCGTGCTGACGTACCCTGTCCAGAATGGCATCCGCCGCCTGGGCGACTTCCGCCGAGGTGCGCAGGTTCAGCATGACACCGTGTACATCGGATTTGTGGGCGATGTCGGGAGATCGCAGCTTCATCGCTACGGGGTAGCCGATCTGTTCTGCAGTCAGTGCGGCCTCGATGGCATCGGAAACGATCCAGGTCGCGAGGGTGGATAGCCCGGCTGCCTGCAAGATGGGGTGGGCCAGGTGGGTATCCAGTACCCGCTGCTGACGGTCCAGCGCTTGCCCAAGGAGCTGCTGGCAGCGCTCGACATCGAGCCTGTCGCCCTGCAGGGAGGCTGGTGTTTCCATCAACTGCTTCTGGTTGCGGCGATATTCCACCATGTGCATGAAGGCCGTGACGGCGCTTTCCGGGGTGCGATAGGTCGGGATGCCCGCCTCGTTGAACAGGCGTCTCCCCTCCTGGGCGGAGTATTCGCCTGCCCAGTTGGTCAGGATGTTGAATCGTCTGGCCCTGGGATGCTGCTTGATGAAGTCGATCAGGCTGCTGGCGAGGGTGACACCTCGGGCGGTGAGGGACGGTGCATGGATCAGCAGGATGGCATCGGCACTGTCCCCTTGGAGCAGCGTCTCGAGTGTACTCTTGTAGGCCTCGATATCTGCATCGCTGCCGATGTCGAGGGGTGGCATCGCCAGCTTGCCTCCCCGAGACAGCAGTACGTCTGCGGCCATGTTGGCGAGGCCGCGCCCGTTGGAGAGGATGGCGAGCCGCTCCCCCTTGAGGGTCAGGGAGTGGCTCAGGGTCTCGACAGTAGCAAACAGTTCGTGGGTATCCCGGACGCGCAGCATGCCAGCCCGGCGGATGGCGGCATCATAGACATTGTCGAGACCGTTGGCCGGGTCGTGCCGACCGCTCTTGAGGATCAGGATGGGTTTGTTGCGCGAGGCGGCACGGGCGGCGGAGAGAAAGTGCCTGGCATCGTGCAGCTTGTCCATGTAGATCAGGATGGCGCGGGTCGTCCCGTCCCGGGAGAGCTGATCCAGCAGTTGGCCAAAGTCGATGTCGCAATGATCGCCCAGGGAGATGAAGGCCGAGAAGCCGATTTCGCGCTGCTTGGCCCAATCCAGGATGGTGGTGCTGACCGCTGCCGACTGGGAGAGAAACGCCACCTGTCCCGGAGTCGCTGCAATGGGGGAAAAGCTGGCGTTGATACCCTGCCCGGGGAGCAGCATGCCCATGCTGTTGGGGCCGAGCAGCCGGATGCCGTATTGCTGGCACAGATGCTTGAGCCGCAGGCGCTCGTCAGTGGAGAACTGGGCGGCCAGTATGATGGCGGCTCCGGTTCCTTTCTTGCCGAGCTCCTCGATGAGCGGCAGTACCCGTTCGCGCCGGGTACAGACGATGGCGAGATCGGGGGAGAGGGGAAGGCTCTCTATGTCCGGATAGGCGAGCACGCCAGCGACGGCCTGGCTGCGGGGGGCTACGGGTAGTATAGGGCCCTGGAACTGACCCGCCAGCAGGTGCCGGATGACCACATGGCCTGCCTTCTGCGGATCACTGGAGGCGCCGATGACGGCGATCGAGTGAGGTTTGAAGAGCCGATCCAGGCCGCTTTGTTTCATGGGCACTCCTCGTGGTGGCCCCCGGGGCGAGGGGGACGGATGGTGCCAGTCTAATACGCTTTGCGTGCGGGTTCTGTGACCGATTGCGGATCACGATCTGGCCAGTGCGCTGGCGCGCAGATAAAAGCGCAGCTCCCCCTGAATGCATTGCACCGTGGCGAGGTGCCTGTCCTGGAGATAGATCTCCTGCTCCCGATCGAGTTCATGGCGCTGGACCCCGAGGCTTTGCAGATATTCTGCGAACAGGATGGCACTGCGGATTTCGACAAGATGCTGGCTCACGCTCTATTCCTTGATGGTGGCTGGATGGTGCCGGCCAGTGTCCCCTCTTCTCCCCCACTTTCATACTGATACATTTGACACTCACTGTGGCTCTGACGCCTGCCGGATCAGCGAAGGCCTCCCTGGCCGCGTGCAGTATCCCAGAAGGCGCGGATCAGCGGCTCTTCCAGCCGCTTCTTGAGCACGGCGATACCGACGTCGAACGCCTTGAGCGCCGGTTTGGGCTCGACCACACGCACCTTGTCCCCCATGGGGCTGTGATCGATGACGGCGGCAGGCACGACACCTACACCGAAGCCGAGGGCCACCATGGCGACGATGCCCTCGTTGCCCGCCACTTCTGCATAAATGTTGGGAGCTATCCCCTTGTTGCGAAACCATTGATCACAGCGCTTTCGGGCCAGCCCCTGTTCGGAGAGGATCAGCGGCAGGCGCTCCCAGTCAGGTTCGCCCTGGGGGAACCACTGACCCTGCTGGGGGGCATTGCGGGGGGCGATGAACACCAGAGGGACTTGTTGCAGGCTGGCGAATTCCAGCTTGGACGAGAGCGCATCCGGCCTCGCTGCGATGGCGAGATCGGCTTCGTCAGCCAGGATCTTATCCACTGCCAGTGCCGGGTCGCCGGTCTCCAGCTTGATCTCCAGCTGGGGATAACGGCGACGAAAGCGTTCCAGTACCTCGGGCAGCAGAAAGTAGCTGGCGGTGACCGAGCAGAACACCCGCAGCCGCCCTTGCAGCGGCTCGTCGCTGCGCTTGAGCTCCTGTTTGAGTTGGCGCCACTCCAGCAGCAAGGCACCGCCAAACTCCCGCAGCTTGTCACCAGCAGGGGTGAGCCGCACCGAGCGGTTGTCCCGCTCGAACAGCACGCAGCCGGTCTCCTGTTCCAGTCGCTGGATGGCGCGGCTCAGGGTGGAGGGGCTGACCGCCATGGCATCGGCGCTTTTGCCGAAGTGGAGGGAGTCGGCGAGGTGGAGAAACAGTTCGAGATTGCGAAGGTCCATCTTTTTATTCCTGCGGCGTTGTCAGGCGCCCTGTAGCACGATGGCTCGGCGGCGGGAGATTGCGGGAAATCATATTTCAATTCCTGCAACGTACTGTTTCGAATATATCAGTTCAGGCAATAAGTGTCCCGCGCTATAGTGGTTTCGACAACGCCGCTATCCGGCATGGAATCAATCGAACGGAGCAATCACCATGGCTAACTATTTCAACACCTTGAACCTGCGTCAGCAGTTGGCCCAACTGGGCAAGTGTCGTTTCATGCAGCGCGAAGAGTTCGCGGACGGCTGCAACGTGCTGAAGGGCAAGAAGGTGGTGATTGTGGGCTGTGGCGCCCAGGGCTTGAACCAGGGTCTGAACATGCGCGACTCCGGGCTGGACATCTCCTACGCCCTGCGCAAGGCCGCCATCACCGAGAAGCGCGCCTCCTGGCAGAAGGCCACCGACAACGGCTTCGTGGTCGGCACCTATGAAGATCTGATCCCGACCGCCGATCTGGTGCTGAACCTGACTCCGGACAAGCAGCACTCCGACGTAGTCAAAACCGTGATGCCGCTGATGAAGCAGGGCGCCGCTCTGGGCTACTCCCACGGCTTCAACGTGGTGGAAGAGGGTCAGCAGATCCGTTCCGACATCACCGTCGTGATGGTTGCACCCAAATGCCCGGGCACCGAAGTGCGTGAAGAGTACAAGCGTGGTTTCGGCGTACCGACCCTGATCGCCGTCCACCCGGAGAATGATCCCCAGGGTGAGGGCATGGCCATCGCCAAGGCGTGGGCCTCTGCTACCGGTGGCGACCGTGCCGGCGTGCTGGAATCCTCCTTCGTCGCGGAAGTGAAATCCGACCTGATGGGCGAGCAGACCATTCTGTGCGGCATGCTGCAGGCCGGTTCCCTGCTCTGCTACGACAAGCTGGTTGCCGAGGGCACCGACCCGGCCTATGCCGGCAAGCTGATCCAGTTCGGCTGGGAGACCATCACCGAGGCCCTGAAGCAGGGTGGCATCAGCCTGATGATGGACCGTCTCTCCAACCCGGCCAAGCTGCGTGCCTTCGAGCTCTCCGAGCAACTGCGCACCCTGATGCGTCCGCTGTTCGAGAAGCACATGGATGACATCATCGCCGGCGAGTTCTCCCGCGGCATGATGGCTGACTGGGCCGAAGACGATGCCAAGCTGTTCGGCTGGCGCGAAGAGACCGGCAAGTCCGCCTTCGAGAATGCCCCTGCCTATGCCGGCAAGATCGCCGAGCAGGAGTACTTCGACAATGGCGTGGTCATGGTGGCCATGGTCAAGGCGGGTGTCGAGCTGGCGTTCGAAACCATGGTGGCCTCCGGCATCTATGAAGAGTCCGCCTACTACGAGTCTTTGCACGAGCTGCCGCTGATCGCCAACACCGTCGCCCGCAAGCGTCTGTACGAGATGAACGTGGTCATCTCCGATACCGCGGAGTACGGCAACTACCTGTTCGCCAACGCCGCCGTGCCGCTGTTGCGCGAGCACTTCATGCCGACCCTGCAAGCAGGGGACCTGGGCAGTGCCCGTGCCGAGAGCAAGGCGGTGGACAACCTGGCCTTGCTGGCTGCCAACGAAGCGACCCGCAACCACCCGATCGAGAAGATCGGCCAGACCCTGCGTGGTTACATGAAGGACATGAAGCGTATTGCCGTCGGCGGTTAAGCCTTCGCTGAGCGGCATCGGAAGGGGCGGGGATGACGATCCCCGTTACTGGCTGGCTTAGACACCTGGCCTGTCGTCCGGATGATGCAAACAGACAGATTGAAGCCTATAAAAAAGCCCCGCTCATCGAGCGGGGCTTTTGCATTCTGGAGGGCGGGAGCAATCAGGCCTTCCAGGCTTTCCAGGTGTTGATCAGGCCGTTGGTGGAGCCGTCGTGGCTGGTGACGGCCTCATCGGTGCCCAGCTCCGGCAGGATCTTGTTGGCCAGCTGTTTGCCCAGCTCCACACCCCACTGGTCGAAGGAGAAGATGTTCCAGATTGCGCCCTGTACGAAGATCTTGTGCTCGTACATGGCGATCAGGGAGCCGAGGGTTTTCGGGGTCAGCTGCTTGAACAGGATGGAGTTGGTCGGGCGGTTGCCTTCGAACACCTTGAACGGCACCAGATCCTTGACCTGCTCCAGCGTCTTGCCGGCGGCCAGGAACTCGGCCTCCACCGCTTCCTTGCTCTTGCCGAAGGCCAGGGCCTCGGTCTGGGCGAAGAAGTTGGCCAGGAGCTTCGGATGGTGGTCACCGATGGGGTTATGGCTGATGGCCGGCGCCAGGAAGTCGCAGGGGATCAGCTTGGTGCCCTGATGGATCAGCTGGTAGAAGGCGTGCTGGCCGTTGGTACCCGGCTCACCCCAGATGATGGGACCGGTCTGGTAGTCAACCGGATTGCCGTCGCGATCCACGTACTTGCCGTTGGACTCCATGTTGCCTTGCTGGAAGTAGGCAGGGAAGCGATGCATGTACTGATCGTACGGCAGGATGGCTTCGGACTCGGCGCCATGGAAGTTGTTGTACCACAGGCCGATCAGGGCCAGCAGTACGGGCACGTTCTGCTCATAGGCGGCAGTGGCGAAGTGCATGTCCATCTCGAAGGCGCCTTGCAGCAGGGCCTCGAAGTGCTCGAAGCCGAGGGAGAGGGCGATGGGCATGCCGATGGCGGACCAGGAGGAGTAGCGGCCGCCGACCCAGTCCCAGAACTCGAACATGTTGTCGGTGTCGATGCCAAACTCGGCCACGGCCTTGCCGTTGGTCGACAGGGCGGCGAAGTGCTTGGCCACGTGAGCCTTGTCACCGGCGTGACCGAGGAACCAGTCGCGGGCGGTCAGGGCGTTGGTCATGGTCTCCTGGGTGGTGAAGGTCTTTGAGGCGACCAGGAACAGGGTGGTTTCCGGATCGATCTTCTTGAGCGTCTCGGCGATGTGGGTGCCGTCGACGTTGGAGACGAAGTGCATCTCCAGGTGATTCTTGTAGGGGCGCAGGGCCTCGGTGATCATGACGGGGCCCAGATCGGAGCCACCAATGCCGATGTTGACCACGTGCTGGATGGCCTTGCCGGTATAGCCCTTCCACTCGCCACCGATGACCTTCTCGCAGAAGCCCTTCATCTTGGCCAGTACGGCGTTCACTTCCGGCATCACGTCCTTGCCGTCAACCTCGATGGGACGGTCGGAGCGGTTGCGCAGGGCGGTGTGCAGTACGGCGCGCCCTTCGGTCATGTTGATCTTGTCGCCGTTGAACATGGCGTCGATGGCGCTGCGCAGATCGGTCTCGCCAGCCAGGTTCACCAGCAGCTTGAGGGTCTCTTCGGTGATCAGGTTCTTGGAGTAGTCGACCAGGATGTCGCCACCGAAGGTGAGGGAGAACTTGTCAAAACGCTTGGGATCCTGTGCGAACAGATCCTTGAGACGCATCTCCTTGTTGGCTGCAAAATGGGCTTCCAGTGCCTGCCAGGCCTGGGTCCGGGTTGGATTGATATTTTTCATAGGATTATCAGTCTTCCAAGTTGTGTTTGAACCTTGCAGGCAAGGCTCCCGCCAAACCTTATTATGCGAGCATTATACCGGGCACTCCGTGCGCCCCGTGTAACAGAGCATTACCAATTGTCTGCAACGAGGGAGTGTACAACCAAAACAGTGCGATTATGAGTCACCCAGTACCCCGGGATCTTGCGTTCGCGCATGCTTGTTCGGGTTGAAAAGGCTTTCATTTCAAGGGGAGCACGGCCGTGGCGCTGGAAAGCTGGCGTGACAGATAAAAGGGTATTCAACAGACGCTCATCGGACGGTTTTTTGAGCAGGCGCAAATGGCGGGCAACAGACGCTGGCTACCATATGAGCCGAATGGACGAGATCTCCCAGGGATGGCCAAGGTATGGAATCAATGGTGTGGAATGAGGAGATCGAGATGAAAGCCCTGTTATCCCTGTTTGCCCTGAGCCTGATCGCCACCGGCCTCATCGGTTTGCTGACCCTGACGCTGGCCAATGCGGCGCCGACGCTGGAGATCCGCGTGCTGGCGGTGATCGGTGCAGTGCTGGGGGGCTATGTGCTGATGCAGCCCCTGCTCAACCGGGTCGCACGTCGGCTGGGGTGAGAACGCGGTGCTATCTGGTGCGCAAGACCGGCCTGTGGCCGGTTTTTTTCATGTCACAGCAAGGCAGAAACGACAGTGCCAGCCCGAAGGCTGGCACTGGAGAACGCACACCGAGGATCAATCCGCCGTCTTCTGCATGTGGACCACACGCTGGGGGAAGGGGATCTCAATGCCCTCGGCGTCGAAGGTGAGCTTCACCTTCTCGTGGAAGTCGAACCAGACACCCCAGTAATCACCGGTCTTGACCCAGGGACGCACCACGATGTTGACTGAGGAGTCGGCCAGCGCGGCAACGGCAATGGTGGCTGCCGGCTCCTTCAGGATGCGGGGCTCTTCGCTCACCAGCCGCTCCAGGATCTGTTTGGCCTTGCGCAGGTCGGAGCCGTAGCCGATGCCGAAGGTCATGTCGACGCGGCGGGTATCCATGCGCGAGTAGTTGACGATGGTGCCGTTGAGGATGGCGGAGTTCGGCACTACCACCATCTTGTTGTCACCGGAGGTGAGGGTGGTGGTGAAGAGCTGGACCGATTGCACAACGCCATTGGTGCCTGCCACCTCGATAAATTCCCCTGCCTTGATGGGGCGGAAGATGATGAGCAGGAAACCGGCGGCAAAGTTGGAGAGAGAGCCCTGCAGCGCCAGACCGATGGCCAGACCGGCGGCACCGATAATGGCGACGAAGGAGGCGGTCTGCACCCCGACCCGGCCCAGGGCGGCGATCACCACGAACACCAGGATGGTGTATTTGAGGATGCTGCCGACGAAGTGGGTGACGGTGGTGTCCAGCTTGCGGGTCTGCATCACCTTGACCACGCCACCGCTGAGAAGGTTGGCTGCAATGTAACCGACCAGCAGGGTGATCAGGGCGGCGGCGATGTTGACCGCATACTCGATGATCAGCCCCTGGTTGTTGGTCAGCCAGGTCTGTGCTTCGGTAATGATCTCGGGTTCCATAGGATGTCCTGTTGGTGTGAAGATTTATGGCAGATGAATCTAACACTTGAGCGCGACAAGCTGGGTCGCATCTGGTGCTTGTCTCTTCTTTTGTGCCACAAAAAGCAAGGGAGGCCAAGGCCTCCCGTTTTGTCACAACCCTGCTGGCGCAGGGACGCTGGGCATGTACGCACTCAGCTTTGCAGCTGCTGGCTGCGGATGAACTGCCACTGATCTTCAAACCCGGCGGTGGGTTTGACTGTGAACTCGGAGCGGACGTGCATTGGTTGATGCGGTCTGCTGGCTCAGCTTTGCAGCAGCTGGCTGCGGATAAACTGCCACTGATCTTCAAACCCGGCAGTGGGCTTGATTGTGAGCTCGGAGCGGACGTGCAGTGGTTGATGCGGTCTGCTGGCTCAGCTTTGCAGCAGCTGGCTGCGGATAAACTGCCACTGATCTTCAAACCCGGCAGTGGGTTTGATTGTGAGCTCGGAGCGGACGTGCATTGGTTGATGCGGTCTGCTGGCTCAGCTTTGCAGCAGCTGGCTGCGGATGAACTGCCACTGATCTTCAAACCCGGCGGTGGGTTTGATTGTGAGCTCGGAGCGGACGTGCATTGGTTGATGCGGTCTGCTGGCTCAGCTTTGCAGCAGCTGGCTGCGGATAAACTGCCACTGATCTTCAAACCCGGCAGTGGGCTTGATTGTGAACTCGGAGCGGGACGTGCATTGGTTGATGCGGTCTGCTGGCTCAGCTTTGCAGCAGCTGGCTGCGGATAAACTGCCACTGATCTTCAAAGCCGGCAGTGGGCTTGATTTTGAACTCCGAGCGGACGAACTGGCTGATGCGGCCCTCGGTATAGGCCAGCAGCAGGTTGGCCAGCATGGTCTCGTCGAGCTGGAAGCCCTGGCCTTCCCGCAGCCGTTTCTCGCGCAGTACCTGCTTGATCTGGGTCTCCAGCTTGTCGAACAGGATGCTGATGCGATCCCGCAGCCGATCGTGTTCGCCCAGCAGGGCATCGCCATTGAGAATGCGGGTGATGCCGGGGTTGCGCTCGGCGAACACCAGCAGCAGCTGCAGTATGTGATGGCAGCGGGCCATGGTGTCCTTCTCTTCGGCCATGATCAGGTTGACCCGTGACAGCAGGGAATCCTCGATAAAGTCGATCAGCCCTTCGAACATCCTCGCCTTGCTGGGAAAATGCCGGTAGAGGGCCGCCTCGGACACGCCCACCTCGGCCGCGAGGCGTGCCGTGGTGATGCGCTGGCCCGGGCTGGTTTCCAGCATGTGGGCGAGTGCCTGCAGGATCTGATCGCGCCGACTCTGTTTCTGGTTACTGCTTGCCATGGATTCCCCTAAAAAAACAATGGCTTGATTCTATTATTTGGCACGTGCCCCAGGGGGCCGTGTGGTCTTGTTATTGGCGACCAGAAGAACCAAACCCGCCTTCACCCCGTTCACTCTGATTGAATTCGTCGACCAGCTGGAAGCTGGCCTGTACCACCGGCAGGATCACCAGCTGGGCGATGCGCTCGCCAGGCTGCATGGTGAAGCTGTCGTTGCCACGGTTCCAGACCGAGACCATCAACTGACCCTGGTAGTCGGAGTCGATGAGGCCGACCAGGTTGCCCAGCACGATGCCGTGCTTATGGCCGAGGCCGGAGCGGGGCAGGATGGTGGCGCACAGACCCGGATCCTGGATGTGAATGGCCAGCCCGGTCGGCACCAGCGTGGTGTCGCCTGGGGCCAGGGTCAGCGGGGCATCCAGCAGGGCGCGCAAGTCCATGCCAGCGGAGCCCGGTGTGGCGTAAGCGGGCAGCGGGAAGTCGGTGCCGATGCGGGCATCCAGGATTTTCAGTTCAATTTGTGTCGTCATGAATCTTTTTCAATTGGATCGCCTGGCGATCGGGTGGTACTGCAGGAGCCTGGGGCTCCCGGCATGTGCAATGGGCTCAGGGTCGATAATGGCGTGCAATCAGGGCGACAAGATGACGGGCGAGCGTCAGCTTATCGGCCAAGGGCAGGGCGGCTTGACCCCCTTGCCAGAAGACGGTCAGGGCGTTGTCATCGGCATTGAAGCCCTGGCCTGCACGGGACACATCGTTGGCGGCGATCATGTCCAGCCGCTTACGTCGAAGTTTGTCGAGGGCGTATTGTTCCACATCCACGGTTTCGGCGGCAAATCCGACGGTGAAGGGTTTGTCTGACAACGCCCCCACATCGGCGATGATGTCGGGGTTTTTGACCAGGGTCAGCTGCATCTGGTCGTTGTCGCCGGTCTTCTTGATCTTTTGCTCGGCCACCTGGGCGGGACGGTAGTCGGCGACGGCAGCGCAGCCGATAAAGAGGTCGCACTCACCGACCCGGCTCATCACCGCTTCGTGCATCTGCAGGGCACTCTCCACATCGATGCGGGTAACGCCGGCCGGGGTGGCCAGTGCCACCGGGCCGCTCACCAGGGTCACCTCCGCGCCCGCTTCGCGCGCGGCGCGGGCGATGGCGTAGCCCATCTTGCCGGAGCTGTGGTTGCTGATATAGCGCACCGGATCCAGCGCCTCCCGGGTCGGCCCGGCGGTGAGCAGCAACCTGACGCCGGTCAGGAGCGGTTCGGCGGCGAGCTGCTGGCAGCAGCGTTCCACCAGTTCCAGGGGATCCAGCATCCGGCCCGGGCCTACATCGCCGCAGGCCTGGCTGCCGGAGTCTGGCCCCCACAGCTGAATGCCGCGCTCGGCGAGGGTCTGGAGGTTGGCCTGGGTGGCGGCGTTGCGGTACATCTGCTGGTTCATGGCTGGCGCCAGGGCGATAGTCGCCGGGGTGGCAAGGCAGAGGGTGGTGAGCAGCTCGTCCGCCATGCCGGCGGCCATGCGGGCCATCAGGTTGGCGCTGGCGGGGGCGATCAGCACCAGATCGGCCCACTTGGCCAGCTCGATGTGGCCCATGCCCGCCTCGGCAGCCGGGTCGAGCAGACTGTCGGCCACCGGGTGGCCTGAGACGGCTTGCAGGGTCAGCGGGGTGATGAACTCCTTGGCGGAGCTGGTCATCACCACTCGCACCTCGGCCCCCTGATCTTTCAGGCGACGTACCAGTTCGGCACTCTTGTAGGCGGCGATCCCACCACTGACACCCAACAGGATGCGTTTATCGGCCAATCTCATCTGCTGCTTCTCTTCCGGCTCACTCTGACTGGTCGGCTAAGATAGCACAGGCAATGGGTGGCGACAGAGGCTGACATGGGGGAGTTGTGGTCGGGCTCGCGGGATTCTTTGCTATGTTTTCTCTCAATAGTTATGAGGGAGAGACAAATGAGCATCAAGGAGTGGCCGGAAGAGGAGCGCCCGAGGGAAAAGCTGCTGCGCCGAGGGGCGGCGACGCTCTCCGATGCCGAACTGCTGGCCATCTTCCTGCGCACCGGGGTCAGCGGGTTGAGTGCGGTGGATCTCTCTCGCCAGTTGTTGCAGCAGTTTGGTTCCCTGCGGGCACTGCTGGGAGCCGAGCAGCAGGATTTTTGTGGCGCTCACGGGCTGGGACCTGCCAAGTATGCCCAGTTGCAGGCGGTGCTGGAGATGGGGCGGCGCCATCTGGCCGAACAGTTGCAACGGGGAGAGGCGCTCACCTCGCCCGGGCTTACCCGTGACTTTCTGCAAGCCCAGTTGCGGGATCGGGGGCGGGAGGTGTTCGCCCTGCTGCTGCTAGACAACCAGCATAGGGTCATCCGGTTTGTCGAACTTTTTTACGGCACCCTCGACTCGGCGAGCGTCTGGCCCAGAGAAATCGTGCAGATCGCGCTCAAACATAATGCAGCCGCCGTGATTCTGGCGCATAATCACCCGTCCGGCGTGGCCGAGCCCAGTCGGGCGGACCGCCAGATCACGGATCGGATCCTGGCCGCCCTGGCCCTGGTCGATATCAGAGTGCTTGATCACCTGGTGATCGGTGATGGCATCACGGTTTCTTTCGCAGAGCGTGGTTGGTTGTGACTGGGCTCTGGCACTGTATTAGTTGATCTTTGATCACGGATGCTGTATAAAATGCCGCCTTCTGTTTGCCCCGCAATCGAAGGCCAGCGGGGCAGATATTTGCTCGAGCAATGAAGTAAGATTTGGAGAGACTGACATGTCTAGAGTATGCCAAGTAACCGGCAAGCGCCCGGCAGTTGGTAACAACCGTTCGCACGCTAACAACGCTACCAAGCGTCGTTTCCTGCCGAACCTGCACACTCACCGTTTCTGGGTTGAGAGTGAAAAACGCTTCGTGAGCCTGCGCGTATCCGCAAAAGGCATGCGTATCATCGACAAGCGCGGCGTTGAAGTGGTTCTGGCTGAACTGCGTGCCAGCGGCGTTAAGGTATAAGGAATTAGATCATGGCTAAAGGTATTCGCGATAAGATTCGCCTGAACTCCAGCGCCGGTACTGGTCACTTCTATACCACTACCAAGAACAAGCGCACCATGCCCGAAAAAATGGAGATCAAGAAATTTGATCCCGTGATTCGTCAGCATGTGATCTACAAAGAAGGCAAAATCAAGTAATTACTTGGTTTCGCTGCAAAAACCCGGCCTCGTGCCGGGTTTTTTTATGGCTGGAATTCAGTACACTGCCGATTCGAAGGGAGGCTAGCCATGTTCAAACTGAGCCGCAAAGGCTGGAACAACGTGATCATCGTGGTCGTGTTGATCGTCATTACCCTGTTGCACCGACTGGAGCAGGCCCAGCAGGAGAACAGTGCCAAACGCGCGCGTCCGCTGTTGCCGGAGAGCGCCGTGGTGCTGACCTGGCAGGGGCCGAGCTGGCAGATAGAGCGTATCGGCCAGGGCTGGCGCAGCGCGCCGGATCTGGGGCTTGGCAGCGCCCAGCTGGCGGCCCGCATCGAGATGTGGCAAGGCTGGCTGCTGCCCCCCGGCGAGCCCGTGCGCGGCACCCCGGTGACCCTCAAGATCTGGATCGCCGGACAGAGTGATCCGGTGGAAGTCGGGCTCTATCAGGACGACGGCAAGTTTGCCGCTCTGCTGCCCTCCTCGACCTGGCTCAGCCTGAGTCAGGCGCAATACCGTGACCTGATGCGTCCCATTCCCTGAACGAGAACGAGAGATCGCCCATGCCTGAATTACCGGAAGTCGAAGTCAGCCGCCAGGGCATCTCCCCCTGGCTTACCGGCATCAAGGTGACCCGCGTGGTGGTGCGGGACGGCCGCCTGCGTTGGCCCGTGCCCGGCGAGATCCAGGAGCTGGTGGATCTCGTCATCCACCGCGTCAGCCGCCGCGCCAAATACCTGTTGCTGGAGACCGACTTCGGCACCGCCATCCTGCATCTCGGGATGTCCGGCAGCCTGCGGGTGCTGGACATCGGCACCCCGGCCGAGAAGCACGATCATGTGGATATCGAGCTGGCCAACGGCAAGCTGCTGCGGCTCAACGATCCGCGCCGTTTTGGCGCCCTGCTGTGGACCCGCGAACCGGCCGAGGCCCATGCCCTGCTCGCCAAGCTGGGGCCGGAACCCCTCACCGACGCCTTCCATGCCGATTACCTGCGGGAGCGGGCGAAGGGGCGCAGCACCGCCATCAAGCAGTTCCTGATGGACAACCACGTGGTGGTCGGGGTAGGCAACATCTACGCCAACGAGGCGCTCTATGCCGCCGGCATTCATCCCAGGCGGGCGGCGGGCAACATCAGCGCCGAGCGGCTGGGCACCCTGGTGAGCGAGATCAAGCGGGTGTTGGCCGAGGCCATTCGCCAGGGGGGCACCACCCTCAAGGATTTCACCAGCGCCGACGGCAAGCCGGGCTATTTCGTCCAGCAGCTGCAGGTTTACGGCCGTGGCGGCCAGCCCTGTTTCCACTGCCACACCCTGCTCACCGAGGTGAAGATGGGCCAGCGAACCACGGTGTTCTGCTCCCACTGCCAACGCTGAAAGCGGGATTTTTGAGCCGGAACCGGCCAAGTTGTAAGAGAGTATTTCCGGTCTGTTGAAGCGGCGTCAGCCCATGACTACTATCTCGCCAGTTCAGGCTGCGAGGTAATAAAATGACAGCTAAATCAATAGACTGGGAACATTTATCCCGGCAGGGGCACTATTGTGCCCACGATATGGCCCGCTTCCTCTATCCCGAAGACAGCGCCCGCAAGACCTTCAATCGCGGCAAGTTTTTGCTGCGCAGTCTGCTCTACCGTGCGCAGTTGAACCGGGTGTTCGAGCTGTTCCAGAGCGCCCCCCTGCGGGCGCTTCCCGCCCGCCACCCCGAGCTGCTCGACAAGCCGATGCGCCCCTATCGCTTCGCCTGCTCGACGGTGAACCAGCGGGTCAAGATGGTGGAGGATCACTACCGCCTGCTGCTGGGCCTGTACCCCGAGCTCATCGACCCGCTCTATCTGGGGGAGGGGATAGTGCTGGGCCATTATCCCGATGGCGGCTGGCGCATCGTGCTGCGTCACGACGGCACCTTCCGCAGGGAGGCGGAGCTGGCCCTCTCCATCGTCAACGCGCGGGGGGAGCGACTCTACAGCTGTGCCTTCTCCCTGGCGGGCAACGAACAGGAGCTGGCCCTGGTGATCGGGTCGGTGCAGGGGCCAGAGCCCTGTGTCGAGCAGCCCCAGGAGCAGGTGCGGGCATTGACCCGGGCGGGTCAGGGTCTGAGACCCAAGTCGCTGGTGGTGATGCTGGTGATGGCGCTGGCCGGGGCCATGGGGGCCCACCGGGTCTGTGCGGTGCGCATGAAGGCCCACATCTTCCAGGCAAGACGGTATAGCAAGAAGAAGAAAGCCTGCCTGCAGGCGGACTACGACGAGCTGTGGCAGGAGTTTGGCGCCCTCGATCAGGACGCCAACTTCGTGCGGCTGCAACCCGTAGTGCGCAAGCCGCTGGAGGAGGTGGCCGCCAAGAAGCGGGCCATGTACCGGCGCCGTTACGAGTGGCTCGATCAGCTGGTGCTAGCGATCCGCCAGCAGTTTGCCCGCAGCTAGGCGTGCAGTGCGTTGATGCAACAAGGGCTACCCGGGGGTAGCCCTTGTTCGTTTCTGCCCATCAGGGGAGGGGATTAGCGCTGCTGTCTGGCGGCAATGGCCTGGGCCACCAGGGGGTCGACGAACTGGTGGATGTCACCTCCGTGCAGCGCCACCTCCTTCACCAGGGTGGAGGAGATGAAGGAGTTCTCCTCCGCCGGGGTAAGGAAGACGCTCTCCAGGGTAGGCATCAGGCGACGGTTCATGTTGGCGAGCTGGAACTCGTATTCGAAGTCGGAGACGGCGCGCAGGCCGCGGATCAGCACGTTGGCCTGCTGCTCCCTGGCAAAATCCACCAGCAGGCCGGAGAAGCCCACCACCTTGACGTTGGGCAGGTGAGCCGTCACCTGCCTAGCCAGCTGAACGCGCTCCTCGAGATCGAACAGCGGCCGTTTGCTCGGGCTGTTGGCCACCCCGACCACCACCTCGTCGAACAGTCTGGCGGCGCGGCCAATGAGATCGGTATGGCCGTTGGTGATGGGATCGAAGGTGCCGGGATAGATTACCTTGTTGGTCATGCTGCTGACTCCTGAAACCGGAAAACTGGTCGCATTATAGGGGCTGTTGCCGGTTTGTCGCGACCGGGATGGCGCGGATTTCTGGCGCTGATCGGCGGCCGGGGTCGCACAAATCGGAGCCCCGTGGCGTCTTCGCTTGAGAATCGCCCTGCATCAGGCAAGAATACCCGCATCGCGCATCAAGCCTCCTTCGCTGGTGACAGGGAGCATAGGGATTTTTTATGAAACGTATTCTGGTAGTCCGCAATGACAAGATTGGTGACTTCATGCTGGCGTGGCCGAGCTTTGCCATGCTCAAGCGCTCCATGGAGTGTCATGTGACTGCCCTGGTTCCCGCCTACACGGCGCCCCTGGCCCGCCTCTGCCCCTGGATCGACGAGATCATCCTGGATCCGGGTGCCCGGGCCGACAAGGAGCAGCAACGCGCCCTGCTGGCGCGCATCAAGGCGGCCGCCTTCGATGCCTCCATCTGCCTCTTCTCCAACACCCGCAATGCCAAGCTGGTGTGGAAGGCGCACATTCCCTACCGGCTGGCCCCCGCCACCAAGCTGGCCCAGGTACTCTACAACCAGCGCCTGGTGCAGCGCCGCTCCCGCTCCCAGAAGCCGGAGTACGAATACAACCTGGATCTGGTGCGCCGCTTCCTCGCCGATCAGCATCAGACCGTGGTAGAGCCACAGGGCCCCTACCTCGACTTCGACCCCGAGAGCCTGCTGCAGGTGCGCGAGCAGGTTGCCGCCCGTCTCAGGCTCGACGCCAGCCGCCCCTGGCTGATGGTGCATGCGGGCAGCGGCGGCTCGGCCAACAACCTCTCCATCGAGCAGTACTCGCGCCTCATCATCAAGCTCAACCAGGCCTGTCCCGAGTTGCAGTGCGTGCTGACGGCAGGCCCGGGGGAGGAGGGGAAGGCGGAGCAGTTGGCGGCCGAATTGCTGGCCCATGGGGGCAACGGCTGGATCTATCGTTCCGACGAGGGGTTGCCGAAGTTCTGCCAGGTGATGGCCAACGCCGCCCTGTTCGTGGCGGGCAGCACGGGGCCCCTGCACATCGCCGCGGCCATGGACGTGCCGACCGTCGGTTTCTTCCCGGCACACCGTTCGGCGACGCCGCTGCGCTGGCGGCCGCTCAACGGCGAGGGGCGCCATCTGCCCTTCAGCCCGCCGGAAGACAGCGACCACCCGGAGGACATGAGCCAGCTCGATCCCAAGGCCATGGCGGCAGAGATCGCCCGCTGGGCGCCGCCCTTCTGGCGCGCCGAGCGCTGAGAGTGCACACAGAACATACAGACAGGGCCCCACGGGGCCCTGTCTTGTATGGGGATGCGCCCTGCTGGCAGACCGGCCTACCGGGCGTGGCTCCCGACAGCCCCCTTGACGGGCCTGCCCGGGCCCCGGGCAGGGGAAACCT
This sequence comes from Aeromonas sp. R7-1, assembly GCF_040908115.1. NCBI lineage: Bacteria > Pseudomonadati > Pseudomonadota > Gammaproteobacteria > Aeromonadales > Aeromonadaceae > Aeromonas > Aeromonas sp. R7-1. The sequence goes on from NZ_JBFODD010000063.1 coordinate 17,950, forward strand.
GTCGGTATAAGCCGGAGTCGGGTCATGTTGCCAATATCCATGCATTCGGCTTATAGCGGCCAGTTTTCGTCCGTGGCGCCCAGGTTTGCGCCGTGAGCGGCCCCGCGAGGGCTGCGCCCGCTCCATGGCAATGGGGTTCACCCCTTGTCCCGCTGGAACAAGGGGTGAGTCATGAATGAGATCTGTGGGGCGATGCCCTATTTCGGCTGCTGGGGCTGCTGGCGAACCCAGAGATCGGCGTATTTGACGAAGGTGGAGTGGGCGGAGAGGATGGCCAGCAGCAGGCCCTGCTTGCCGTCGAGGAAACCGGCCTTGAGCAGGTACATCTTGAGGAAGCAGCCGACGGCGTGGACCAGCCCCTGGCCGAGGGATCCCTTCTTGCCGCGGGCGGTGCGCTGATCGGCCCAGGCGCGGGCATAGCCGGCGGATTTGACCAGGTAGTGTTCCAGATCCCGGTAGGTGTAGTGGAGGAGGTCGCCGTGCAGGTTGACGATCTTCATGTTGGCGCGCACCTCCACCTTCTCGTGTACCAGCGCCTCGTTGTAGCCGGTCAGCGCCTTGGGGTAGAGGCGCAGCACCCGATCCGGGTACCAGCCGCTGTGGCGGATGAAGCGACCGAACACCCAGGAGAGCCGCGGGATGGAGTAGATGGTGTCGCTGGCCGGGTTGGCCATGACCCCCTGGATGGCTTCCCTGAGTTCGGGGGTGAGCCGCTCGTCCGCGTCCAGCCACAGCACCCACTCCGACTGGACATGGGACTGGGCGAGGCGGCGCTGACGGCCGAAACCGGGCCAGGTGGTGTTGACGAAGAAGCGGGCGCCAAATTCGGCGGCGATGGCCGGAGTGTCATCCTGACTGCCGGAGTCGAGAATGACGATTTCATCCGCCAGGCCTTCGAGGGAGGCGAGGCAGGCACGGAGGTTGTCGGCTTCGTTCTTGACGATCAGGACGGCCGCCAGGGTCGGTTTTTTCACAGGCAAGGGACTCTTGTTGGCACCCGGCGGGCGGGTCATGCTCGGATTGGCGCCCATTCTAGCCTAAAACCCCGCGCGGGGCATGACCCGAGGGCCCGGTGGGCCCGCTTTTGAATGCGGGGGAAGGGGGATCTCTGCTACCCGGCAGTCGGTGGCCCAGGGCACGCCGTGTCCGGGTGGAAGAGGGCCTCAGGAGGGATGCGCGGGGGAGCGGATCCTGCCAGGGAGGCGTTTTGCGGGGGCAGACGGGTATCTTCTGTTATTTCTTCGGCCTTTCTTGGGGCATAATCTCGCCCAGTAACGATCAACAGCCGGGCCAGTCCCGAGAGAAGACGCGCGATGAAGATATTGGTGATCGGCCCCTCCTGGGTCGGCGACATGGTGATGTCCCAGAGCCTCTACAAGGCGCTCAAGAGCAACCACCCGGGCAGCGAGCTCCATGTGATGGCGCCGGCCTGGTGCGTTGCGCTGCTGGAGCGCATGCCCGAGGTGGACAAGGCCATCCCCATGCCGCTTGGCCACGGTGACTTCAAGCTGGGGGCACGCCGCCGCCTTGGCAAGCAGCTGGCCGCCGAGCAGTACGATCAGGCCATCATCCAGCCCAACTCCATGAAGTCGGCCCTCATCCCCTGGTTTGCCAGGATCCCGGTGCGCACCGGCTGGAAGGGAGAGCACCGCTTCGGTCTGCTCAACGACATGCGCAGCAACAAGCAGGCCTTTCCGCTGATGGTGGAAGGCTATGTGGCTCTGGCCTATCCCAAGGGGCAGATGAAGAGTCGGGACGACATTCCCGCTATTCCCCATCCCTCCCTGCACGTGGATCTCATCAACCAGGGCAAGGCGCTGGAGCGGCTCGGCCTGAATCGTGCCCGCCCTGTGCTGGTGCTCTGTCCGGGGGCCGAGTTCGGCCCGGCCAAACGCTGGCCGGAGGGGCACTACGCCGTGGTGGCGCAAAAGCACCTCGACGAGGGATGGCAGGTATGGATCTTCGGCTCGGGCAAGGACGTGGACGTGGCCAACACCATCCGCGATCGGATCAACCCCCTGTCACGCCCCAACTGCCACGTGCTGGCGGGCAAGACCAGCCTGCACGAGGCGATCGACCTGATGGCGCTGGCCGGTCGGGTCATCGCCAACGACTCGGGCCTGATGCACGTGGCGGCCGCCCTCAACCGGCCGCTGATCGGCGTCTACGGTTCCACCTCGCCCCTCTATACCCCACCGCTGGCGGACAGGGTCGAGATCGTCCACACCGACATCGAGTGCCGCCCCTGCTTCAAGCGCACCTGCAAGTTCGGCCACCTCAAGTGCCTGATCGAGCTGATGCCGGAACAGGTCATCGAGGCGGGAAATCGGCTGGAGCGTGGTGAAACGGCAGATCTGACCATAGTGCGGCAGCCGGTGGAATCCTCTGCTGCTGAACCAGGTAATAGCTAGCATGATCTACCGGTTGCTCTACAACCTGCTGATCCACCTGGGGTTGCCCCTGGCGCTGCTGGCGCTCTACAAGCCCAAAAAAGGCAAGCCCGGCTTCGGGGCGCGCTGGGCCGAGCATCTGGGACGATTGCCGCCGACCGGACAGGAGGCTCCCCTCTGGATCCATGCGGTGAGCGTGGGGGAGACCCTGGCCATCACCCCCTTCATCCGCGCCCTCAAGGCCGAGCGCCCCGAGCTGCCCATCCTGCTCACCACCACCACCCGCACCGGCGCCGAACAGGCGGCCAAGCTCGGGGATCTGGTGGTGCACCGCTATGCGCCTCTCGACTATCCCTGGGCCGTCTCGGCGTTTCTGAGCACCGTCAAGCCCCGCGCCCTCTGGGTGATGGAGACCGAGCTATGGCCGAACTGGCTGGCGGCCTGCGAGGCACGCCACCTGCCGGTGACCATCCTCAATGCCCGCCTCTCGGAGCGATCCTGTCAGCGCTATGGTCGCTTCCAGGGTGCCTTCGATGCCCTGAGCCGCCCGCTGACCCACCTGCTGTGCCAGCATCAGGACGATGCGGATCGCTTCCATCGGCTGGGCATAGCGCGCAACCGGCTGGCGGTGACCGGATCCATCAAGTTCGACATCCAGTTTGGCGACGAGGTGCAGGCCAGGGGCCGTGCCCTGCGCCAGCAACTGGGGGAGGCACGACCTGTATGGATCGCCGCCAGTACCCACCAGGGGGAAGACGAGCAGGTGCTGGCCGCCTTCGATCGGGTGCTCAAGGCCCACCCCTCCGCCCTGCTGATCCTGGTGCCGCGCCATCCCGAGCGTTTCGAACGGGTGGCCGAGCTGTGCGCCCCCTACGGTTGCGTGCGGCGTACGGCGGGCAGTGCGGTCGGCGAGAGCGACAAGATCTACCTGGGTGACACCATGGGCGAGTTGCCGCTGATGCTGGCGGCGGCGGATCTCGCCTTTGTCGGTGGCAGCCTGGTGCCCGTGGGCGGTCACAACCTGCTGGAACCGGCGGCGCTGGGCAAACCCTGCTTGACCGGCCCCGTCTATTTCAACTTCAGCGACATCACCCGCCAGCTGGTGGCCCAGGGGGGCGCGGCCGTGGTGGCGGACGCCGAGGCGCTCGGCCACCGGGTGAGCACCCTGCTCGGCGATGCACCTGCTCGCCGCGAGATGGGGGAGCAGGCCCGCGCCGTGGTGCTGCGCAATCAGGGGGCGCTGGCGCGCACCCTCTCCCATTGCCTCGCCAGCCTGGAAAGTGACGACTGAGGCGGGGCGGCGTGGTGGCCGCCCCGCCAGCATGTCTGCCAAACCCCGGGAGACAATCCGCGCCTCTTTCCTTTATGCTCTGCCCTTTGCCCCTGACCCTGTGATGCTCCGATGAACCGCGCTCCCCTGCTGTTGATGATACTGGTCACCCTGCTGGCCGCCGCTGGCTGGCTCTTCTCGAAAGAGGCGATTCGCGAACTGCCCACCGCCGCCTTTATCGGCAGCCGCTTCCTGCTGGCCGCCCTGCTGCTGTTGCCGCTCGCCTGGTTGCGCGAGCCGCCCCCCAGTGGCTCACAACTGCTGCGCGCCGCCGGGTGCGGCACCTTGCTCGGGGCCAGCCTGCTGTTCTGGGTTACCGCCATCAGCCAGAGCGATGCGCTCGGCAGTGGCGCCTTCATCATGAGCGTGGCCACCCTGATGGCGCCGCTTGCCGCCTGGGCCGCCTTCAAGGCCAGACCCGGCCGTCACTACTGGCTGACTCTGCCCGTGGCCGTCGCGGGTCTGCTGCTGCTCTCCAGCAGCACCCACTGGGGCGTGTCGCTCTCCCTGTTCTGGTTTCTGGCGGCGGCCGCCACTCTGGGGGTCCAGCTCGCGGTGCACCGCCACTTCGCCCAGTCCATTCCCCCTACCTGGCTCACCTGCATCCAGTTGGCGGTGACCGGGCTGCTCGGCACCCTGCTCTCCCTGCTGACCGAGCAGTGGCCCGCCAGCATCGGCACTGGTATCTGGGGCTGGTTTGCGGCCAGCGTCCTGATCGCCACCACTCTGCGTTACTGGCTGCTCACCCACGCCCTGAGCCGGATGACCACGGCCCATGCCGCCCTGCTGATGCTGCTCGAACCGGTCTGGACTCTTATCCTGAGCACCCTCTTCTATGACGAACCGCTGGGCCCCGCCAAGCTGGCTGGTGCCGGCCTGGTGCTGGGCGCTCTGGTGCTCTACCAGCTTCCCCTGCTGCTGCGCAGCCGAAGGCTGAAGTCACCGGTCTAGCCTGCGCGGGTGGGGGATGCATAGAAAAGAAGGAGAGGGTCTGCATGGCAGACCCTCTTTGCGTGATGGTACATGTCGGGCTCCCTTTGCTCGGGGCTGCCATCAGTCAGGCGGCTGAGCGCTGCGGGAAACGAGCATAAAAAAGCCCCCGGGTGGCGGGGGCTGGTGCATCGATGAGGGGGATCATTCGATGTTTTGAATTTGCTCGCGCATCTGCTCGATGAGGACCTTCAGCTCGACGGCGGACTGGGTCACCTCGGCGTTGATCGACTTGGAGCCCAGCGTGTTCGACTCGCGGTTGAACTCCTGCATCATGAAGTCGAGACGGCGGCCGCAGGCGCCCCCCTTCTTCATGATCTTGATGGTCTCGCTGATGTGCATCTCCAGGCGATCCAGCTCTTCGGCCACGTCGATCTTCTGGGCCAGCAGCACGATCTCCTGCTCGATGCGGGCCGGATCCAGCTCGACCTTGGCTTCGGCCAGGCGGTCGGCGAGCTTCTGGCGCTGCCACTCGATGATCTGCGGCAGGTGCACGCGCACCTTCTTCACTTCCACCTGGATGCCGTCCAGGCGCTGTTCGATCAGCGCCTTGAGGTTGGCCCCTTCGCTGGCGCGGGAGGCGAGGAAATCTTCCATGGTCAGATCGAAACCGCCGAGCAGCTCGGTGGCGACCACGTCCATGTCCTGCTCGGCGGCAGCCATGACCCCCGGCCAGCGCAGCACGTCCACCGGATTGAGCTGACCTTGGCCCGCCTCTTTCATCACCCAGTTGGCGCTCTCGATGATGAGTTTGGCCAGCTCTTCATTGATGTGGAGCTGGCTGGCGGCGGCCTGGGCGGCCTCGAAGCGCAGGTTGCACTCCACCTTGCCGCGCTGCAGCTTGGCGCGGAAGCGCTCGCGCAGAACCGGCTCCAGGCTGCGCAGTTGTTCCGGCAGGCGAATGTAGGTCTCCAGATAGCGCTGGTTGACCGAACGAATTTCCCAAACGGCTGTGCCCCAGTCGCCCTTGAGTTCCTTGCGGGCGTAGGCGGTCATGCTGTGAATCATTGATTGTTCCGGGCTTGATGAAGTGTGCGGCCAGTATACTCAGCCAGCCCTGCTCCGTCAGCCGACGAGGTGGTTTTAGCGGCTGATATTTGAGTAGCGATCGCTTATACTCCTGCGCCAATTCAGCCAGCCCAGAGGTCAGTCCCATGTCCCGTCCCAGCGATCGCAGCGCCGCCCAGGTGCGTCCGGTAACCATCACCCGCCACTTCACCAAGCATGCTGAAGGGTCCGTGCTGGTGGAATTCGGCCACACCCGCGTGCTCTGCACCGCCAGCGTCGACACCAGCGTGCCGCGCTTCCTCAAAGGCAAGGGGCAGGGGTGGGTCACTGCCGAGTACGGCATGCTGCCGCGCTCCACCCACTCCCGGATGAACCGCGAAGCGGCCTCCGGCAAGCAGAGCGGCCGTACCCTGGAGATCTCCCGCCTGATCGCCCGCTCCCTGCGTGCGGCGGTAGACTTGAGCGCCCTGGGCGAGCACACCATTACCGTTGACTGCGATGTGTTGCAAGCCGACGGCGGTACCCGTACCGCCGCCATCACCGGGGCCTGCGTGGCGCTGGTGGATGCGCTGAACTGGATGGTGGAGAAGGGGCTGATCAAACAGAGCCCGCTCAAGCAGATGATCGCGGCCGTCTCCGTCGGCATGTTCGAAGGGGAGGCAATCTGCGATCTGGAGTACATCGAAGACTCCGCCGCCGAGACCGACATGAACGTGGTGATGACCGAAGATGGCCGCATCATCGAGGTGCAGGGCACCGCGGAGGCCGAACCCTTCACCCACGAGGAGCTGCTGGCCATGCTGGCCCTCGCCAAGGGCGGCATCGCCGACATCATTGCGCTGCAGAAGCAGTCGCTTGCATGATTTTAAAAACGCGGCACTGTCCGCGTTTTTTTATACCCCCACACAAGACAACGACAAGCCAAGCAAGGAGCCAGAATGAAAGCCTACCAGCGTCAATTTATCGAGTTCGCCCTGGAGAAGCAGGTCCTCAAATTCGGTGAATTTACCCTGAAATCCGGTCGTAAAAGCCCCTACTTCTTCAACGCCGGCCTGTTCAACAGCGGCCGCGATCTGGCCCGTCTCGGCCGCTTCTACGCCGCCGCCCTGATGGATGCCGGCATCGAGTTCGACGTGCTGTTTGGCCCGGCCTACAAGGGGATCCCCATCGCCTCCGCCACCTCGGTGCAGCTGGTGGAGCAGCACGACGTGGACGTGCCCTGGTGCTTCAACCGCAAGGAGGCCAAGGATCACGGCGAGGGTGGCAATCTGGTGGGCAGCCCGCTCAAGGGGCGCATCATGCTGGTGGACGATGTCATCACTGCCGGCACCGCCATCCGCGAATCCATGGATCTGATCCAGGCCAACGGCGCCTCCCTGGCTGGCGTGCTGATCGCGCTGGACCGTCAGGAGAAGGGCAAGGGCGAGCTCTCCGCCATTCAGGAAGTGGAGCGTGACTACGGCGCTCACATCATCGCCATCATCCAGATGAGCGACTTGATCCAGTATCTGGAAGAGAAGCAGGCCGAACAGCCGGAGCTGGCGGCGCAACTGGCCGCCATGAAGGCTTACCGCGCCCAGTACGGTATCTGAGTCGCCGCGTATACCGCGCAATAGTTGAAGGCGGCGCCCGTTTGTTCTCTGGCAGCAAACGGGCGCCGTTTTTTCATCTGCAAAAAGTGGATCATGTGGCTTGAGCTTACCCTTACAGTAAAGGTTAGGGTTTGCCAGTCGGCGTTTTGTGGTGCCGACGGGTTCCGGGGAGGAACAACATGACCACTCATCTTCAATCACCCATTCATCTGCAGTTGCCGCTGAGCGGCATGAGCTGCGCCAACTGCGCCGGCCGCATCACGACCGCCCTCAACAAGCTCGACGGGGTATCGGCCACCGTCAACTTCGCGCTGGAGCAGGCGGCTATCGAGCTGACCAGCCCCGACCGTCTGCCGGCGGTACTGGAGAGCATCAAGGCGCAGGGTTATGACTACGGCAGTGAGACCATCCTGTTTCAAATCACCGGCATGACCTGTGCCGGTTGCTCGGCCCGCCTGAACAAGACGCTGGCGGCGCTGCCCGGCGTCATCTCCGCCGACGTCAACTTCTCCATCGAGCAGGCTCGTATCGTGCTGGTACCCGGGATGCAGACGCCCGCGGCCCTGCGCGAGCAGATCGAGGCCCTCGGCTTTGGCGCCCAACTGGCGCAGGGCTCGGCCAGCGGTCGCCGCCAGCAGTTGCTGGAGCGGGAAGCGCAGGAGGCCGCCAGCGCCCGTCAGGCGCAAACCCGGGTCATCGTCTCGGCGCTGCTGACGTTGCCGCTGCTGGTGGGGATGCTGGCCATGGCCGGGTTGTTCCCCTGGCATCTGCCCGCCTGGCTGGAGCTGCTGCTCGCCACCCCGGTGCAGTTCTGGATCGGGGCCCGCTTCTATCGCGGCGCCTGGCTCGCCATCAAGAACCGCTCCGCCAACATGGATGTGCTGGTGGCCACCGGTACCAGTGCCGCCTACTTCTACAGCCTCTATCTGCTGCTGACGTTGGGGATGGCCGCCAGCGGCAAGCTCTATTTCGAGGCGAGCGCCATCATCATTACCCTGATTTCCCTCGGAAAACTGCTGGAGGCTCGGGCCAGACGCAGTACCCAGTCCGCCATTCGCGAGTTGATGGCGCTGCGGCCGGAAACCGCCACCGTCTGGCGCGGCGAGCGCTGGCAGAGCGTCGCCATCGACGAGGTGCTGCGCGGCGACAGGCTGCGGGTACTGGTGGGTGAGCGGGTGCCGGTGGATGGCAAAATCATGAGCGGCGCCAGCGAGCTGGACGAGTCGATCCTCACCGGTGAGAGCCTGCCGGTGCCGCGCGGTGAGGGCGACAAGGTGCTGGGCGGTGCCATCAACCGCTCCGGTGTGCTGGAAATTGAAGCCACTACGGTGGGGGAGGACTCCAGCCTCAGCAAGATCATCGCCCTGGTGGAGAGTGCCCAGATGGGCAAGGCGCCGCTGCAGCAGCTAGTGGACAAGGTCTCCGCCGTGTTCGTGCCGGTGGTGATGGCCATCGCCCTGTTCACCCTGCTGGTGTGGTACGCCATCAGTAACGACTTCGGTCAGGCGCTGCTGGCGGCGGTGGCCGTGCTGGTGATCGCCTGTCCCTGTGCGCTGGGGCTGGCGACGCCGGCGGCCATTGTCACCGGTACCGGGGTGGCGGCGCGCCACGGCATTCTGATCAAGGATGTCGATACCCTGCAAAAGGCCCACGCCATCAAGGCGCTCATCTTCGACAAGACAGGTACGCTCACTCAGGGCAGGCCCGTGCTGGCGAGCTGGAGCGGCACAGCCGAGCAGCTGCGTCTGGCCGCCGCCCTGCAGCAGGCGAGCGAACACCCGCTGGCGCTGGCCATGCGCGAGGCGGTCGGCAAGGAGGTTACGCTGCCCCAGCCGGAGGCGGTGGAGGTGCGGGTCGGTGCCGGTATTGTCGGTCAGGTCGCCGGTCATACGGCCGCCATCGGCAATGGCTCTTTGCTGGCCCAGCTCGGCATTGAGGTGCCCGCGCAGGATAAGCAGCCTGCCGACGGCGCGACCCGGGTCTGGGTGGCCATCGACGGCGTGGTGGCTGGCATTGCGGCGCTGGCCGATACCCTGCGCCCGGAGAGTCCGGATGCCATCGCCACCCTGCGCCAGCGCGGCATCGCCAGCTGGCTGGTGAGCGGTGATGCGCCGGCGCCGGTGGCCCATATCGCCGCCAAGCTGGGGCTGGACGGGGCCTTTGACTCCGTGCTGCCAGCCGGCAAGGTGGAAAAAGTCGAGGCGCTGCGGGCGCAAACCAGCGGGCTGGTCGCCATGGTGGGGGACGGGGTGAACGACGCTCCTGCGCTGGCGGCGGCGGATGTGGGTATCGCCATGGGCTCCGGCTCCGACGTGGCGATGGAGACCGCCTCCATCACCCTCATGCGATCTGACCCGCGGCTGGTGGCCGATGCCATCGACATCTCGGCGGCCACCTGGCGCACCATCCAGCAGAACCTGTTCTGGGCCTTCGTGTTCAACATCATCGGCATTCCGCTGTCGGCGCTGGGTTACCTCAGCCCGGAACTGGCGGGGGCGGCCATGGCCCTGAGCAGCATCACCGTCTTGAGCAATTCCCTGTTATTGAAGCGCTGGCAGCCCCGGGCGGGCAGCCTGCGTGCATCTGAATCCCAAAGGAGTCATTCATGAACATCAGCAAGGTCGCCAAGGCCACCGGCCTGACCGCCAAGACCATCCGCTACTACGAGAGCATCGGCCTCATCTCGTCGCCAGTGCGCAGCGACAACGGGTATCGCAGTTATACGGATGCCTCCCTGCGGGAGCTGCGCTTCGTCAAGCGTGCGCGGGAGACCGGCTTCAATCTGGAAGAGTGTCAGGAGCTGCTGGCGCTCTATCGGGACGAGCACAGAACCAGTGCCCAGGTGAAGAAGCTGGCCCAGGAGAAAATTGTCGATCTGCGCTCCCGCATCGCCGGTTTGCAAGCCATGCTCAGCGCCCTCGAGGAGGTGGTGAGCTGCTGTCACGGAGATGCGAATCCCCAGTGCCCCATCCTCGACGAGCTGGAGAAAGGGTGAGGGAGGGCTGCGCCATTCGACCCTGCAGAAAAGGGTCTGTCGGGGCCTGTGCGGGAGGGGACGCGCTGAGTGGCAGCTTAATAGCGGTCGATTGATTGTTGAGCAGGAAAGGGGAGTGTTAAACTGTGCGGCTCTTGTACAGGGAGTACCCAGTTGACACAGAGTGTGAAATATCAGGTGCGGCGGGCCATCATGGTCCAGCTCTATACCCATGCCTCCTTCAGCCTGCCTTGCCTGGGGCTGCTGGCGATCAGCTGGAGCCTGCTGTTCCACGATTACCTGCCGGCCAGCGAGTCGCTGGGCTGGCTCGGTCTGGTCCTGCTGCTGTTGCTGGGGCGCTGGTGGCATTTGCGCTGGCGCCAGCCCAGGCTGGCGGAGCTTCCGCTGCCGGTGCTCGAGCGCGAACTCTTTGTCGGGGTGACCATCACCTCCATCGTCTGGGCACTGGGCGTGCTGCTCTATATGGACAAGCTGCCCGACACCTATCGTGCCGCCATGATGATGCTCTCCAGCCTGATCCTGACCGGCAGCGCCATCATGCTGTTCGGCAGCCGTCGTACCCTCTATGGCGCCGTGCTGCCCCTCGGGTTTGCCATGTTGTTCGAGCTCAGTGGTGGCAACACCCAGGAGCGTATCGTCTCCTGCATGCTGGCGGGGTACCTGTTCGTCTTTCTGCCCACCCTGCTGCGGCGCCTGCGGCGGGATCAGGTGGCCTCTCTCTATCACAGTTTTTCCAATGCGGATCTGGTGGCCGAGCTGAAGGCGGTCTCCGAGCACCTCAAGCTCACGTCCCGCCTCGACGGTCTGACCGGCATCGCCAACCGGGCCCATCTCGACGACTCCCTGGCGCGCGCCTGGCGTCGCTGCCACCGTGCCAGGGCGCCTCTTTCTCTGGTGCTGGTGGATGTGGACTACTTCAAGCAGTTCAATGATCACTATGGTCATCAGGTGGGGGACCAGTGCCTACAACAGGTGGCGAGCCTGCTGGCCGAAGTGCTGCGGCGGGAAGACGATCTCGCTGCCCGTTACGGCGGAGAGGAGTTCGCCCTGCTGCTGCCCTGCACCACCTTGCAGGGGGCCATGCAGATCGCCGAGCAGGTGCGTACCTCGTTGCGAGCCCTTGGCATTCCCCACCACAAATCCCGGGTCTCGGGGCGGGTCAGTTGCAGCTTCGGGGTGGCGACCCTGGTGCCGGATCAGCATCACTCCATTGCCGAGCTTATCCAGAAAGCGGATGCGGCGCTCTATCAGGCCAAGCATAATGGCCGGGATCGTATCGAAGTAGCCTTGATGGGTAAGGTTGCCTGAGTTTCACAAGACAGATTAAAGAGGTCGTCTATGCAATGTCATCGTATCGAAGAGCTGCTGGAACTGCTGCAGCCTGCCTGGATCAAGGAGCAGGATCTCAGCCTGGTGCAGTTTGTTGCCAAACTGGCCGAGGAGGCGGGATTTGACGGTCCCCTGTCCGCACTGACCGACGACATGCTGATCTACCACCTCAAGATGCGGGAATCCGACAAGCAGGCGATGATCCCGGGGCTGGCCAAGGATCACGTGCCCGACTTCAAGGAAGCCCTGCTCAAGGCACGCGGCATCAAGTAATCCGGCCGTCACATCGCCATCAGAGAAAGGCTTCAAGAGAATCTGTGAAAAGGCGCATAGTCAACTGGCTATGGGCCTTTTTTGTTGCCTGAAATTGCGACGGGACTCGAACTATAGATACATTTAACCCACACAATTAGCAGGTTGTTTAAGATATAATCGCTTTCATAACAGTATGAGTGGAGCGATGTGTTGCAATGGCCGACAAGGACAAGATCGACATCAAGGATGTGACCGGTGACGTCACCGGGACCTTCAATCCCAACACCTTCAAGGCGGGAGATGACAGGTTCAACCCCGGCAACCGCATCTATGTCCGCTCCCAGACCGGCTACTGGCAGCGGGTGCGCAAGGCCATGGGCTGGTTCTTCGTCGCGCTCTTTGTCCTCCTGCCCTGGCTGCGTTATGACGGCCGTCAGGCGGTGCTGTTCGATCTGGAGCACCAGCAGTTCCACATCTTCGGTGCCACCATCTGGCCGCAGGATCTCACCCTGCTGGCCTGGGTCTTCATGATCGCGGCCTTCGCCCTCTTCTTCGTGACCACCTTCCTGGGCCGGGTCTGGTGCGGCTATCTCTGTCCCCAGACGGTGTGGACCTTCCTGTTCATCTGGTTCGAGGAGAAACTGGAAGGGGCCGCCAACAAGCGCCGCAAGCTGGATGCGGCGCCCTGGAGCGGCGAGAAGCTGGCCCGGAAGGGCGCCAAGCACCTGGCCTGGATCCTGCTGTCGCTGGGCACGGGGCTGACCTTCGTCGCCTACTTCCAGGATGTCTTCCACCTGGTGCCCGATTTCTTCACCCTGCAGGCGGGAGGCTGGGTCATCTTCTGGGTGCTGTTCTTTGCCGCCTGCACCTATGGCAACGCCGGCTGGATGCGCGCCATCATGTGTATCCACATGTGCCCCTATGCCCGCTTCCAGTCCGCCATGTTCGACAAGGACACCTACATCGTCGGCTATGACAGCCAGCGTGGCGAGACCCGCGGCGCCCGTGGTCGCAAGGCCGATCCCAAGGCCCTGGGGCTGGGGGACTGCATCGACTGCGACCTCTGCGTGCAGGTCTGCCCGACCGGTATCGACATCCGTGACGGTCTGCAGTACGAGTGCATCAACTGCGGCGCCTGTGTCGACGCCTGCGACCAGACCATGGAGCGGATGGGGTATCCGAAAGGGCTCATCAGTTACACCACCGAGCACAAGCTGGCCCACAGTGAAACCCAGGTGGCGCGGCCCAAGCTGATTGGCTATGGCCTGGTGATGGTCGTCATGCTGGGGGTCTTCGTCTATAACGCCATGTCCATCATGCCCATGGGGCTCGACATCCTGCGGGATCGCAACCAGCTGTTCCGGGAAAACAGTGAAGGGCTCATCGAGAACACCTATACCCTGAAGATCCTCAACAAGACCCTGAACTCCCAGACCTACCGGCTGGACGTGGAAGGGCTGCCGGAGTACCAGTGGTTCGGACCCCGCGAGGTGACCCTGAAGGCGGGCGAGATCTATACCCTGCCGGTGAGCCTGGCGGTGGATCCCTTCAATCTGAAGCGCCCCACTCTGGACGTCCAGTTCGTGCTCAAGCGGGAAGGCGCGGCGCCGGACGACAGCAAGGGGACCTTGCGCCAACCGAGCAAGTTTATCAGCAGGTTGTGACGGCAAGGCGCACCGCCATGCACGGCAACGGCAGACAGTGGTGATAGAATGGGGCGCAACAGCGCCCCTTTTCTATGGTGGATGACATGCGTTTCAACTATTCCGACCTCAATCCCGATCTCATCATGGATGCCATCGATCTCAGCGGCTTGCGCATCGACTCCGGCCTTATCGAGCTCAACAGTTACGAGAACCGCGTCTATCAGTTCCAGGATGAGGATCGCCGTCGCTACGTGGTGAAGTTCTACCGCCCCGGTCGCTGGAGCCGGGCCCAGATCCTGGAAGAGCACGCGTTTGCCGCTCGCCTCTGTGAAGCTGAGATCCCGGTCGCCGCTCCCATTGCCTTTGCCGGCGAGACCCTGCTGGAGCATCAGGGCTACCCGTTTGCCATCTGGCAGAGCGTTGGGGGGCGTCAGTTCGAGGTGGACAACCTGGACCAGCTGGAGTGGGTGGGGCGTTACCTCGGTCGCATCCACAGCGTCGGTGCCAGCCACGCCTTTCATCACCGGGTTCCGCTGGATGTGGAGAGCATGCTGCACGAGCCGCGTCAGTTGCTGGCGGCAGGCGAGTGGTTGCCGAGCGGGCTGGCCAAGTCCTTCTTCGGGGTGCTGGATGAGCTGATCCGGCACGTATGCGACGCCATGACCCTGGATGTGGCGCGCATCTCCCTGCATGGGGACTGCCACCCGGGCAACATTCTGTGGCGTGACGGCCCCCTGTTTGTCGACCTCGACGATTGCCGCACCGGCCCCGCCATCCAGGATCTCTGGATGATGCTGAACGGGGAGCGTCATGAGCAGCAGATCCAGCTCGATACCCTGTTGGCGGGGTATGAGGAGTTCATGGAGTTCGACCCGCGGGAGCTGGCGCTCATCGAGCCGCTGCGCGCCATGCGCATCGTCCACTACATGGCCTGGCTGGCAAGACGCTGGGAAGATCCCGCCTTCCCCCGCCACTTCTCCTGGTTCAACACCGAACACTACTGGCGCCAGCAGATTGCGACCCTGCATGATCAGCTCGAGGCATTGAAGGCCCCGCCGCTCAGCCTGATGCCGCAGTGGTAGGGGCGTGAACCCGGCAGATCGCCACGCCACGGGGCGTCCGCTGGTGGTGTCGCCCGCACCATTGCCACAGCGGCAAGGTGCCCGTGGGAGGCGGGATGGCGGTCCCGCCTGTCTGCCTTTGCCATTGACGGCACGAGGGTGAGGCAATAGGCTTGGACTGCTTCGGTTCGCCGGGCGTGCCTCACAGTGATCCCTTAACAGGAAACGTCATGAAAAAAGTACTATTTTTCCTCGCTGCCATGCTGATGATCCCCATGGTTCACGCCGCCCCGCAATTCAAGGAAGGTGTCAACTATGACGTGGTCAGCCAGACCGGCAGCGCCCAGCCGGAAGTGATGGAGTTCTTCTCCTATTTCTGCCCGCACTGCGCCAAGTTCGAGCCGATTGCCGAGGATCTGAAGAAGAGCCTGCCGGAAGGCGTGCCGATGAAGAAGAACCCGGTGGCCTTCCTGGGCCGTGAAATGGGCCCCGAGATGCAGCGTGCCTACGCCGTCGCCAATCTGCTGAACGTGGAAGGCAAGCTGACCCCGGCCATCTTCGACAAGATCCACACCCAGCGCCAGATCCCCCAGAGCCGCGCCGACGTGAAGCAGGTCTTCGTGGACAATGGCGTGCCGGCCGAGGAGTTCGACGGTGCCGTCGACAGCTTCGCCGTCTCCGGCATGGTCTCCCAGTTCGATCGCAACACCGAGAGCTACAATGTGCGCGGTGTGCCGGCCTTCCTGGTCAACGGCAAGTACATGGTGAAGATTGAATCCATCACTTCCCAGGAGCAGTTCAACCAGCTGGTGAAATTCCTGCTGGCCAAGAAGGACTGATCATTCCTGAGTCGATAAAAAGCCCGCCGGTGCAAACCGGCGGGCTTTTTGTTTGGCGTCTCGCGGGCCTGACTCAGACCCCGACGTGGAAGGCCTGCTTGAGGTTGCGAATGAAGTCCGCATCCCGGCAGAGGGTCTTGCCCGGGCTGTCGGAGATCTTGGCGACCGGGCCGCCGTTGCACTCCATCAGCTTGAACACGATGTTCATCGGGCTGACGCCGGGCAGATCGCAGGTGAGCTTGGTGCCGATGCCGAAGCTGGTGTTGATGCGGCCACGGAAGTGGCGCAGCAGCTCGACGGCCTTGTCGAGGTTGAGCCCGTCGGAGAAGACCAGCGTCTTCTCGGCAGGGTCGATGCCGAGCCGCTGATAGTGGCTGATGGCCTTCTCTCCCCATACCACGGGATCGCCGGAGTCGTGGCGCAGCCCCTGGTAGCGGCTCGCCAGCTCGAAGTCGAAGTCACGCAGGAAAGCATCCATGGTGATGCAGTCGGTGAGCGCGATACCGAGGTGGTTGGTGAATTCGTCCAGCCAGCTGGTGAGGGCGGCGCGCTGGCTGAGCTCCAGCGGGAAGCCGAGCTGCTGGTGGGCCTGGAACCACTCGTGGGCCTGGGTACCCACCGCGGGCAACCGGTACTTCTGGGCCAGCAGGTAGTTGCTGGTGCCGCGAAACGCTGGCAGCCGCTCTTTGAGGCGACCCACCACGGCGTCTTGTACCGCGAGGGAGAAGCGGCGACGGGTGCCGAAGTCGATGAGGTTGAACTCGCTCATCTCCTCCCGGCTCAGCTCCCGTTCCAGCTTGTCGATCTTCTGATCGAGCCGCTCCAGTGCCTGGCTGACGCCGAACTGGGGATAGCGGAAGCGGTTGCGCATCTCGCTGATGATGGCGAGCACCGGGATCTCCCACAGGATCACGTCCTGCCAGGGGCCTTCGACCCGCACATTGATGCGGCCATCCTGCTCGAACACCTTGAGCAGGGAGGCGTCCAGCGGCTTGCGGCGCAGGTGGTCCAGGTAGTCAGGCGTGAAGAAGGGGCGTTCGGCCAGAAAGTCGAGTTCGGACCGGGTCAGGCGCAGGGAGCCGGCGAGGCGCAGTTGTTCCTCGATCTGGCCCATCATGGGCAGCAGGTCTTCTTCGTTGCGGCTGTGGAACTCGGCGACGACGTCGGCATCCGGATAGCGATGGAACACCGCCTGCTGCATGTGCAGCTTGTAGGCATCGGTGTCGAGCAGGCTGTGGAGGATGGGAGGCATATCAGGCTCCTGTGATGAGTGCTGCGCGGGCAACGCACTCTGGCTGCATCTGTGACGGGTGGGCGCCGGTGTCGGGTGGGCAGTGGAAAATGGAAGGCATGTCAGGCATCCAGCAGGCGTTGAATGTCGGCCAGGGTCTGGGCCAGCTCGGCGCCGGCCTCGATCATCCGGGTGCGGGCCTGGTCGATTGTCTCGGGGGCGATGCCGCGGCAGGCGTCGAGGTGGACGATGACCCGGAAACCGGCGCGACGCAGTTGCAGCACGCTGGTCTTGACGCAGTAGTCGGTGGCGAGGCCGCCGACCAGCACGGTAGTGACGCCGCGGGCGTGCAGAAACTCGATAAGCCCGGTGCTGCGGCGCTCCGCCAGGTCGTGATAGCAGACGCCATAGGGATGCAGGTCCGGCTCGACCCCCTTCCAGACGAAGAAGTCGTAGTCGATGGGGGCGGGCAGGCCGTCGAGCAGCTCGAACCCAGGTGTGCCGGGCACGCAGTGGGCCGGCCAGGTGAGATCGGCATTCGCCAGAGCAAGGGGTTGCAACATGGCGCCGGGTTCGGTCACCACCCAGGGGGCGTTCGCGGGGTGGGCATCCTTGCTGCCGGTTCGCAGGGTGGCGAGGGCAGCCTGGGCATTGAGCGCCGCCACTATGGTATCCCCGCCAGCGACGGGCAGCTCGTTCGGGCAGAGGGGGGTGAATCCCTTCTGCGCATCAATATCCAGGCTGGCGATGATTCCCATGGATGGCTCCTTCACATAATATTCTTGTGATATTATCTACCAAACATTATTAGAAGGCGAGCAGGTCGACCAGGATGCCGAGAATGAGTCTGGATATGGTGGTGCTGCGGTTGCGCGAGGAGCGGCTCGAGCTGCTTCTCGAGACCCGGGATCGCCCCCCCTTTGCCCACTGCTGGCAGTTGCCGGCCCTGCGCATCGACGAGACCCGGGATCGGGATCTGGACGCGGCTCGCCATCGCCTTCTGGCAGAATGGGGGCTGGAGCACTGCTACAGCGAGCAGGTCTGTACCCTCGGCAACCTGGAGCGGGATCCCCGCGGTTGGTCCACCACCCTCGTCTATCTCTGTCTGGCGGATCCCGATGGGGGGGCGGTGCGCGGTCGCTGGCATCCTCTGGACGATCTGCCCGGCCTGCAACTCGCCTTCGATCACGGCAAGTTGGTCGCCATGGGGCTGGAGAGGCTGCGGATCAAGAGCCGTTACAGCACTCTGCCGCTGCATCTGCTGGGGGCGGAATTCACCCTCTCCGAGGTGCAGCGGGCGTTCGAGATCGTCCTGCAGACCCCCATGAACACGGCCGCATTTCGCAAACGGCTCCACCGTGCCGACATCCTGGTGGATACAGGGCGCAAGCGCACCGGCAAGCAACGTCCCGCCATCCTCTATCGGCTGGAGACCCCCTGTTGCGTCATGTTCGATCAGGTGATGCACGGTGCGGAAGCATAAACCGATGTCTGCGAAAGCCGGATTGTCGCCCCATAGCGGGTCTGGTGCACTGGCACCTCACACAGGAAGTGCAAACATGGGAGAGACGGGAATGCACAAGGTGCTGGTGAGCGCCTGCCTGCTGGGTCAGCCGGTGCGTTACGACGGCCAGAGCAAGGGGATTGTCAGCGACTGGCTGCAGGCGCTGGGAGCCGAGGGGCGGGCACTGGCCTTCTGCCCCGAAGTGGCGGGTGGCCTGCCGACGCCACGCCCCCCTGCCGAGCGCCAGGGGGAGCGGGTGGTCACCGAAAGCGGGCTGGATGTGACTGCCGAGTTCGACCGGGGCGCCGCCCTTGCGCTGGCCCTCTGTCAGCAGCAGGACATTCGCTTCGCCCTTCTGAAGGAGGGGAGCCCCTCCTGCGGCAGCGGCCGCATCTACAATGGCCGCTTCGAAGGGGTTTCACTGGCGGGAGAGGGCAAGACCACGGCTTTGCTGCGCCGCCATGGCATCGCGGTGTTCAGCGAGGATCAGCTGCCCGAACTGGCCTCGGCGCTCGCCTTGGCTGCCTGCGGATCGGTCTGAGCCGCCGCATCGGCCGCCTGCCACTGCGCCAGCACGTCGTCTTTTTCCTTCCAGCGTGTGTTCAGCCACTCCTGGAAACCGCGTTTGAACTGCTTGTCGTTGAAGTAGTCCCCCACCAGTTGCTCGTCCACCGGCAGCTCCTCGATCCGCACCCGGATGCGCTTCATCTTCCCCATCAGGAAATCCTTGAAGGGGGTGTCGGGGTTGTCCGGGTAGCTGATGGTGACGTTGATCAGGCTGTCGAACTGATCGCCCATGGCTGCCAGGGTAAAGGCGAGTCCTGCCGCCTTGGGGGGCATGAGATGGCGATAGCGGGAGCGGGCGGCCTCGCGCTTCTGATCGGTGAAACGGGTCCCCTCCACGAAGTTGATGACGGTGGTGGGAATGTGGCGAAACTTCTCGCAGGCGCTGCGGGTGGTCTCGATATCCTTGCCTCGCAGATGCGGATTTCTTAACAGAAACTCTCTCGAATAGCGGCGCATAAAGGGCATGTCCAGCCCCCAGCACGCGAGCCCCAGCAGCGGGATGTAAATGAGCTCGTGCTTCATGAAGAACTTGGGCACCGGCAGACGATTGCGAAACAGGTGGCCGAGCACCACGATATCGGTCCAGCTCATGTGGTTGCTGATAATGAGATACCAGCCATCCTTGCGCAGCCGGGTATTGTCCTCAATCTGCCAGTCTATGCGGGTAGTGAGGCGGATCACCAGGGCGTTGCAACCGAGCCACAGGCCCATGAAGCGATTGTTGAGCCGGCTGCAGGCGCGACCAAAGGCCGGCACGGGCAGCAGCAGTTTGGCCAGAGAAACCAGCAGGATCAGGCTGGCACACAGGGCGGTAAACAGTATGGTCAGGCCGGCGCTGATGAACAGCACCAGGGGGCCCGGGAGCAGGTTTGGCATGAGTGTCTTACTGCGTCTTGTCCGCCAGCAGCTTATCCAGGGTCTGGTCCTTCTCGTGCCAGATCCCGTTCAACCACTGTTGAAACTCTTGTTGGAACTCGGGGTCATTGAAGTAATCCCCCACCAGATTGCGTTCGATCGGCAGAAAGCGGACCCGAACCTTGATCTCCTTGACCCGACCGCACATGAAGTCCCAGTAGCTGGGGACGCCGCCGGGATAGGCGATGGTCACATCCACCAGCTTGTGCAGTTGATCCCCCATGGCCGCCAGGGTGAAGGCGATGCCCCCTGCTCTCGGGTGCAGCAGATGACGATAGGGTGCCCCTTGCCTGTCGTGCTTGCCGACGGTGAAGCGGGTCCCTTCCACGAAGTTCATCACACTCACCGGCATATGGCGGAAACGGGCGCACGCCTTGCGCGTGGTTTCTATGTCTTTTCCCCTCAGATGCGGGTGCTTTTCCAGAAATTTTCGGGAATAACGCCGCATGAATGGGAAATCCAGCGCCCACCAGGCCAGACCGAGAAAAGGTACCCAAATCAGTTCTTTCTTGAGGAAAAACTTCAGGAAGGGGATTTTTTGATTAAAAATCCGCTGCAATACCAGTATGTCGACCCAGGATTGGTGGTTGGCAATCACCATATACCACTCATTCCGGCGCCCTTTGTCCACTCCGACCACATCGAAAGGGGTGTTGATGATGGTTTTCTGGATCAGATTGTTAAAACCTATCCAGTGGGTGGCGCAGCCGTCCAGGAGGGTGTTGCAGAGACGTCGCGCCCCCTTGAAGGGCAGCAGCAGCTTGATGAGGCCAAGCAGCAGGACGGGGACAAACCAGAACAGGGTGTTGATGAAATAGAGCAGGGTCGAGAGGCTGCCGCGCAGTCGCTCTATCAGCTTGTTGGGCATGGTGGAATCCGTCTTCGTATCGGTGGATGGCAACCAAGTGGTCAGATCTGTTGCCATAATATCAGCCGGCCCACGACTAGACCATGGTGGCGCCCTTTCCGGGTCGGGTGGTGGCTGCTGTCGTTCCCCCGCTCACTGGCCCCCGCGCAGCCGCGACAACAGCCTGTCCATGGCACGATAGCCCAGGGCTTCGATCAGATGCGCTCTCTCGATGGTGGCGTGCCCCGCCAGATCGGCGATGGTGCGCGATACCCGCAGGATGCGGTGCCAGGCCCGGATGCTGAGCCCCAGCTTCTGGATGGCACCTTCCAGAAACTCGGCATCCTGTGGCGATAATCTGCAAACATCTTCGATTTCACGACTATCCAGCAGGTTATTGAGTTTTCCGCTGCGACTCAGCATGCGCTCTCGCGCCCCCAGCACCCGTTCGCGTATCTGCTGGCTTGATTCCCCCCGCTCCGCCTTGCCGGTCAGGCTCCCCCTGGGCAAGAGCGGGACCTCTACCGTCAGATCGAACCGATCGAGAAAGGGGCCGGAGAGCTTGCCCAGATAGCGCAGGATCTGATCCGGGCTGGAGCGGGTCTGGCCGTCGCCATAATGGCCGCAGGGGCTGGGATTCATGGCACCCACCAGCTGGAAGCGGGCGGGAAAATCCACCTGGCGGGCGGCACGACTGATGGTGATGTGCCCGGTCTCCAGCGGCTCGCGAAGGGAGTCGAGCACCTTGCGCTCGAACTCCGGCAGTTCATCCAGAAACAGGACCCCGTTGTGGGCGAGGGAAATTTCGCCAGGCCTGGGATGGGTACCCCCGCCCACCAGCGCCACTGCCGAGGCGCTGTGATGGGGCGTACGATACGGCCTGTGGTGCCAGTGGCCGGCGCGGGGGGTGAGGCCGCCGATGGAGTGGATGGCTGCGGTCTGCTGCGCCTCCTGTTCGCTCAGCGGTGGCAGAATGCCGGGCAGACGGCTGGCCAACATGCTCTTGCCGGTGCCGGGGGGGCCGATGAACAGCAGGTTGTGGCTGCCAGCTGCGGCGATCTCCAGCGCCCGCTTCGCCTGGGACTGACCGATCACATCCTGCAGATCCGGCACGTCGGGCAGGGTCTCCGCGCTCTGGGGTTCCGGCAGCGGCAGTTCGTACTGGCCCGCCAGCCAGGCGGTGACCGCCAGCAGCTGGTGGGCGGTGCGCACCTCGGCATCCTGTATGAGGGAAGCCTCCGGACCGTTCTCCCGTGGGACCAGCAGGGTGCGCCCCGCGTCGCGGCAGGCGAGCACCGAGGGGAGCACCCCAAGCACGGGGCGGATCTCGCCCGTCAGGGCCAATTCCCCTAAAAATTCGTGATCTAGCAGGTATTTTGCCGGTATCTGCTTGGATGCGGCGAGAATGCCGATAGCGATGGCCAGGTCGAAGCGGCCCCCCTCTTTGGGCAGATCCGCAGGGGCCAAGTTGACCGTGATGTGCTTGGCCGGAAATTCGAAATTGCCGTTGAGCAGGGCGCTGCGCACCCGATCCCGCGACTCTTTCACCGAGGTTTCCGGCAACCCCACCATGTTGAAGGCGGGCAGGCCGTTGGAGAGGTGCACCTCCACCGTGACTTGCGGCGCCGCTATCCCCAAGCTGGCACGGCTATAAACAACAGCTAATGACATAAATACCGTCCTTGGTTTGATGTATATGCTGGTTAACCGTTTTTTATTAGTTTTTTGTTCCAGTCGTCAGGTTTCAGAGCAGTTAAAATCAGAGTCTTGTCAGGTAAAAAGTGCTTGCCCAATAAAAATCACCGTGCTAGTTCTAATAGCCATTCGCGGCAAGCTCCGCTCCCATTTCACAGGATTTCCGGTTGTAACTATGAACATGGCCTCCCGTTTCGTCAGCATTATTGTGGTCCTAGTGGTGATTATTATCTCACCGCTCGGGGCTCGTTTGGCTGCACGGAACAAGGGATAGACCCACCACCGGACAGAACGAAACAAGCGACCCCCGAGCCTCACGGCCCGGGGGTTTTTTTTCGACCAAAGGACAGGATTTTCCACATGAACGGCGCGCAGTTTTTGGTACAGGCTCTCAAAAAACAGGGTGTGACCCAGGTGTTTGGTTACCCGGGCGGGGCCATCATGCCGGTCTATGACGCCCTGTATGACGGTGGCCTGGCCCATCAGCTCTGCCGCCACGAGCAGGGTGCCGCCATGGCTGCGGTGGGTTATGCCCGCGCTTCCGGTCAGGTGGGGGTCTGCATCGCCACCTCTGGCCCCGGCGCCACCAACCTGGTCACCGGCCTCGCGGAGGCACTGCTCGATTCGGTACCGCTGGTGGCCATCAGCGGCCAGGTGCCCTGCGCCGCCGTCGGTACCGATGCCTTTCAGGAAGTGGACGTGCTCGGCATGTCCCTTTCCTGCACCAAGCACTCCTTCATGGTGACGGACCCGGCGGATCTGGGACGGGTCATTGCCGAAGCCTTCGCCATCGCCACCGAAGGGCGTCCGGGCCCCGTGCTCATCGACCTGCCCAAGGATGTGCAACTGGCCGCCGTTCCCTCTCAAAGCCCGCTGTTTGCAGTGGAGGAACCCGACCCCCTGAATCCGGCCGAACTGACGGTCGCCCGCACGCTGCTGGCCGCTGCCGAGCGTCCGGTACTCTACGTTGGCGGCGGGGCGGGCATGGCCAATGCCGAGCAGCAGCTGCGCGACTTTGCCGCCACCACGGGGATGCCGGCGGTCACCACCCTCAAGGGGATAGGTGCCCTCGACCCCGACAGCCCCGTTTATCTGGGCATGCTCGGCATGCACGGTACCAAGGCCGCCAACCTGGCGGTGCAGCAGTGCGATCTGCTGGTGGTGGTAGGCGCCCGTTTCGATGATCGGGTGACCGGCAAGCTGGAAGAGTTTGCCCCCGAGGCGAAGGTGATCCACCTGGATGTGGACGCCGCCGAGTTCGGCAAGCGCCGCGCCGCCGATGTGGGCATCACCACGGATCTCAAGCGTGTGCTGCCCGCCCTGGCGATGACGCTGACCCTCGACCCCTGGCGCGAGCACTGCGCCACCATGGCTCGGGAATACGCCTTCCGCTACGACCATCCGGGTCAGGCCATCTACGCCCCGGCCCTGCTCAAAGAGCTTTCAAGCCAGCTGCCTGACACCAGCGTGGTGGCCTGCGACGTGGGTCAGCACCAGATGTGGGTGGCCCAGCACATGCGTTTCACCAGCCCGCGCAACCACCTGTCCAGTGCCGGTCTCGGCACCATGGGCTTCGGCCTGCCCGCCGCCATCGGCGCCAAGATGTCGCGCCCCGATGACGAGGTGGTGCTGGTGAGCGGTGACGGCTCCTTCATGATGAACGTGCAGGAGTTCGGCACCATCCGCCGCGCCCGGCTCAAGGTGAAGATGGTGCTGCTGGACAACCAGCGCCTCGGCATGGTGCGCCAATGGCAGGAGCTGTTCTTCGACGGTCGCTACAGCGAGACCAATCTGTCCGATAACCCCGATTTCGTCGCCCTGGCTGCCGCCTTCGGCATCCCCGGCGAGACCATCACATGTAAAGAAGAGATAGGTCCGGCACTGGATCGCCTGCTGGCGAGCGAGAGTGCCTATCTGCTGCATGTGGCTATTTCAGAGGAAGAAAATGTCTGGCCCCTGGTTCCGCCAGGAGTCGCCAACCACAAGATGATGGAGCAACGCCCATGAACCAGCTCAATACCAGCACCCTGGAAATCCATGCCCAACCCAGACCCGAAGTGATGGAACGGGTGCTGCGGGTGGTCCGTCACCGCGGTTTCAATCTCTGCGCCCTCAACATGGAGCAGGATTGCCAACAGCTGCGGATCACGGTTACTGTCGAATCGGTACGTCCCATCCAGCAGTTGTGGAGCCAGCTGGTGAAGCTGGTGGATGTCTCCCGGGTCGATGCACTGGAACAGCAACCCCGGATCAGAGCTTAAGGAGCCAAGCCAATGTCACAGCCTTCTCACCCTCAATACATCTGGTTCAACGGCAAGATGGTGCCCTGGCAGGATGCCCAGGTCCACGTCATGAGCCATGCCCTGCACTACGGATCCTCGGTGTTCGAGGGGGTGCGGGCCTATGACACTCCCAAGGGGACCTGCATCTTCCGCCTGCAGGAGCACACCCGCCGCCTGTTCGACTCCGCCAAGATCTACTGGATGGACGTCCCCTACAGCGAGTCCGAAGTGAATGAAGCCTGCCGCACCGTGGTGCGCGAGAACGGCCTGAAGAGCGGCTACCTGCGCCCGCTGGCCTTTGTCGGCAACGTGGGGCTGGGGCTGCATCCGCCGCTGGATGCCAAGGCCGATCTGATGATCGCCGCCGTTCCCTGGGGCGCCTATCTGGGGGAAGAGGGGCTGAAGAACGGGGTGGATGTGTGCGTCACCTCCTGGAACCGGCTCGCGCCGAACACTATCCCCACCGGCGCCAAGGCCGGTGGCAACTATCTGTCGTCCCAGCTCATCAGCCGCGAGGCCAAGCGCAACGGCTTCGCCGAGGGGCTGGCGCTGGATGTGAACGGCTATCTGAGCGAAGGGGCGGGGGAGAACCTGTTCCTGGTGAAGAACGGCGTGCTGTTCACACCGCCCGCCACCGCCGCCATCCTACCCGGCATCACCCGCGACACCATCATGACGCTGGCGCGCGACTTGGGTTACGAGGTACGCGAGCAGGCGCTGCCCCGTGAAGCGCTGTACGTCGCAGACGAAATCTTCATGACCGGCACCGCCGCCGAGGTGACCCCGGTGCGCTCGGTGGATCGGATGAAGGTGGGCGCCGGTTGCCGTGGCCCGGTGACCGAGCAGTTGCAGAACGCCTTCTTCGGCCTGTTCAACGGCAAGACCGAGGAGAAGTGGGGCTGGCTGACGCCGGTCAACGACTGATGAGAGCGGGGAGGCGTCACGCCTCCCCGAGTCGCTTCCGGTGAAGGCTCCCCGAGGTGCCTTCACCAGGATCGATTCCCGATCCGCGAATCACACATTCATGTTGAAAGACAATGCGCCCCAGGGGCATTCAGGGAGTAGAGACAATGCCGAAGTTGAGATCCGCCACCACCACCCACGGACGTAACATGGCCGGGGCCCGCGCCCTCTGGCGTGCCACCGGCATGACCGATCAGGATTTCGGCAAGCCCATCATCGCCGTGGTCAACTCTTTCACCCAGTTCGTGCCGGGCCACGTCCACCTCAAGGATCTGGGCCAGCTGGTCGCCCGCGAAATCGAGGCGGCTGGCGGGGTCGCGAAGGAGTTCAACACCATCGCCGTGGATGACGGCATCGCCATGGGCCACGGTGGCATGCTCTATTCCCTGCCGTCCCGCGAACTCATCGCCGACTCGGTGGAGTACATGGTCAACGCCCACTGTGCCGACGCCATGGTCTGCATCTCCAACTGCGACAAGATCACCCCGGGGATGCTGATGGCTGCCCTGCGCATCAATATCCCGGTCATTTTTGTCTCCGGCGGTCCCATGGAAGCGGGCAAGACCAAGCTCTCCGACCAGATCATCAAGCTGGATCTGGTGGACGCCATGATCCAGGGCGCCGACCCCAAGGTCTCCGACGCCCAGAGCGATCAGATCGAGCGCAGCGCCTGCCCCACCTGCGGCTCCTGCTCCGGCATGTTCACCGCCAACTCCATGAACTGCCTGACCGAGGCACTGGGTCTCTCCCAGCCGGGCAACGGCTCCCTGCTGGCGACCCACGCCGATCGCGAGCAGCTGTTCAAGCTGGCGGGCCAGCGCATCGTCACTCTGGCCAAGCGCTGGTATGAGCAGGACGATGCCTCGGCACTGCCGCGCAACATCGCCACCAAGGCGGCGTTCGAGAACGCCATGGCGCTCGACATCGCCATGGGCGGCTCCACCAATACCGTGCTGCACCTGCTGGCGGCAGCCCAGGAGGCGGGCGTCGACTTCACCATGGCCGACATCGACCGCATGTCCCGCAAGGTGCCCCAGCTTTGCAAGGTGGCGCCCTCCACCCAGAAGTACCACATGGAAGACGTGCACCGCGCCGGCGGCGTGGTCGCCATCCTGGGTCAGCTGGAAAAAGCGGGCCTGGTACACGGGGATACCCGCAACGTGCTGGGTACTTCTCTGGTGGAGCTGCTGGCCGAATATGACGTCAGTCGCAGCAATGACAAGGGGGTTCACGACTTCTACCGTGCAGGTCCTGCCGGCATCCGTACCACCAAGGCGTTCAGTCAGGATTGCCGCTGGCCCGAGCTGGATCTGGACCGCGCCGAGGGGTGCATCCGCTCCTTCGATCACGCCTACAGCCAGGAAGGTGGCCTGGCGGTCCTCGCTGGCAACCTCGCCCTCAACGGGGCCATCGTCAAGACTGCCGGGGTGGACGAGGAGAACCTCACCTTCCGCGGCCCGGCCCGGGTATTCGAGAGCCAGGAGAGCGCGGTGAGCGGCATTCTGGACGGAACGGTGAAAGCCGGTGAAGTGGTGGTGATCCGCTACGAGGGCCCGAAAGGGGGCCCCGGCATGCAGGAGATGCTCTACCCCACCACCTATCTGAAATCCATGGGATTGGGCAAGGCGTGTGCCCTCATCACCGACGGTCGCTTCTCCGGCGGTACCTCGGGTCTCTCCATCGGTCATGTCTCCCCGGAGGCGGCCTCTGGCGGCACTATCGGTCTGGTGGAGGATGGCGACATCATCAACATCGACATCCCGGCCCGCAGCATGGTGCTGGAGGTGGCCGACAGCGTGCTGGCTGCTCGTCGCGCCGCCGTCTCTGCCCGTGGCTGGAAGCCGGTCGATCGTCAGCGCGAGGTCTCCTTTGCCCTGCGTGCCTACGCCATGTTCGCCACCAGCGCCGACAAGGGCGCGGTGCGCGATCGCACCCTGCTGGGGGAGTGAGAGGATGAACTGTCATGATATGGGCGCATTGCGCGCCCTTCGCCACGAGACGGGGGTATAAACCATGGTCTCTGCGGCGGATTATCTACGCAAGGTACTGCTCTCCCCCGTCTACGAGGCGGCGAGGGTCACCCCTTTGCAAACCCTGAAGAAACTCTCCGAGCGGCTTGGCAATCACGTCAGCCTGAAGCGGGAGGATCTGCAACCGGTTCACTCCTTCAAGCTGCGCGGCGCCTACCACAAGATCGCCACCCTGACCCAGGAGCAGAAAGAGCGCGGCGTCATCGCCGCCTCCGCCGGCAACCACGCCCAGGGGGTCGCCCTGTCGGCCGCCAAGCTCGGCATCAAGGCGATCATCGTGATGCCCAAGACCACGCCGGACATCAAGATCGACGCGGTGCGCCGTCAGGGCGGCAACGTCATGCTGTTTGGCAACAGCTTTGATGAGGCCTACGGCGAGAGCCGCCGACTCGCCGAGTTGGAGGGCTACACCCTGATCCCGCCGTTCGACGACGTTGAGGTGATCGCCGGCCAGGGCACCATCGGCAAGGAGCTGCTGGAGCAGGATACCCACCTCACCCACGTCTTCGTGCCGGTGGGCGGCGGCGGCCTGGCCGCCGGGGTGGCGGTCTACATCAAGCAGCTGCTGCCGGATGTGAAGGTGATCGGGGTGGAGGCGGAGGGGTCCGCCTGCCTCAAGGCGGCGCTGGCGGCCGGCGAGCCGGTCAATCTGGACCGGGTCTCCCTGTTTGCGGACGGGGTGGCGGTCAAGCGCATCGGCGAGGAGACCTTCCGCCTGTGCAACCAGTATCTGGACGAGGTGGTGACCGTCTCCAATGACCAGATCTGCGCCGCGCTCAAAGACATCTTCGACGACTGCCGCGCCATCGCCGAGCCATCGGGGGCCTTGTCGCTGGCCGGCCTCAAGGCCTACAGCGAGCGGGAGCAGGTCAAGGGGGGCCGGATGGCGGCCATTCTGTCCGGTGCTAACGTCAACTTCCACAGCCTGCGCTACGTCTCCGAGCGTTGCGAGATCGGCGAGAAGCGCGAGGGCATGCTGGCGGTGACCATCCCCGAGCGCAAGGGGGCCTTCCTCGACTTCTGCCGTCAGCTGGGGCCGCGCATGGTGACCGAGTTCAACTACCGCTACGCCGATGCCGAGCAGGCGTCGCTGTTCGTCTCGGTGCGCCTCACCGGCGGTGACGAGGAGCTGGGCCAGATCATCGATCAACTCGGCGGCAACGGTTATCCGGTGGTCAACATGACCGAGAGCGAGCTGGCCAAGAACCACGTGCGCTACATGATTGGCGGCCGCCCGGCCCGGCCCCTCGGTGAGCGTCTCTACAGCTTCAAGTTCCCGGAGCAGCCGGGGGCCCTGATGCGCTTCCTCGAGACCCTGGGCTGTCGCTGGAACATCAGCCTGTTCCACTACCGCAACCACGGCGCCGACTACGGACGGGTGCTCTGCGCCTTCGAGCTGCCGGACGAGGACGTGGCGGCTTTCCACGACTACCTGCACGAGATTGGCTACGGCTGGAAAGAGGTGAGCGAGGATCCCGCCTACCGACTGTTCCTGGCGAGCCAGGGCAGCCAGTGAGCCATCCCCTTGCCAGATGAAAAACGAAGAGCCCGGCTCTTCGTTTTTTTATGGGCAACGCGTCGGCCCCCATGATGGGGGCACGGTGGCTGATAATGTCGCCAATATCACACTCCTGAGACCCTGGTCGTTTGAGGCTGGTTGCAGATGGGATAATCTGAATGCGGGGCTTGGGTTCAGGGCCCCGTCAGGGAAGAGAGACGCAGCCGCGTCATAACAATTCATTGCAGGGGCTCATCCATGAACAGATCTATGCTCGCCGTCCTGATCGGCGCTTTGATGGCAACAGGGACGGTGCAGGCTGCCGCCCAGGACAACACCTGGTATGTCGGCGGCAAGGCCGGCTGGTCAAATTATTACGGGGTGGATTACAACGCTCAGGTCGAAGAGCTGTTCGATGCGACCAAGGTGAACGAGAACAGCGATGATCTCGGTCTGGGGCTGTTTGCCGGTTATCAGGTGAACAGAAACGTGGCGGTTGAGCTCGGCTATGACTGGCTCGGCAAGTATCAGGTGGACAAGCACTACTCGGGCAACGGGGTTGATTTCGCACTCGATGGCGAGGCCAAGGCCCAGATGGTGCAGGCCACCATGAAGATTATCCTGCCTGCAACCTCGGCACTGGATATCTACGGCCGTCTCGGGGGGGCCTATGCCTGGACCGAGAGCTCACTCAACGTCAGGGCCAGCGATGGCACCAGCAGCCTCTCCGAATCCCATGAGGGCAACAAATATCATGGTGCCGCCTTTGTCGGGGCGCTGGGGGTCGAATACGCCATCGACAAGGATTGGGCCGCCCGCCTCGAATACCAGTACACCACCCCCCTTGGGAAGACTTCCCTCGACGAGTCAGGCATCGAGATGGACAACGGCCTGCTGTCGGTCGGCATGCTCTATCGCTTCGGCCAGATCGGCGACGAGCCGGTGGCACCAACGCCTGCGCCCGAACCTGCGCCCGCCCCGGCCCCCGTGCTGGTGGAGAAGCAGTTCAGCCTGGATTCCGATGTGCTGTTCGAGTTCAACAAGGCGACCCTGAAGCCAGCCGCCAGTCAGGCCCTCGACAACCTGTTTGCCCAGATCCTGGCAGCCAATCCGAAAGACGGGGTGGCGACGGTGATCGGTCATACCGACCGCATCGGCTCGGAGGCCTACAACCAGTCCCTTTCCGAACAGCGTGCCCGCACGGTGGCGGATTATCTCATCGCCAAGGGATTGTTTGCCGACAAGGTGCGTGCCGAAGGGCGGGGAGAGTCTTCGCCCGTGACCGGGGGCAGCTGCCCGGATGGCGCCAAGGCGCAGATGATCGCCTGTCTGGCCCCGGATCGCCGGGTCGAGGTACGCCTGACCGGGGTCTCCCAGGTCGCCGAATAAGCCATCTTTGCCTTGCTATTAAACAACGAGGGGGCCTTGGCCCCCTCGTTGTTTATGTGGGTGTGAGTCGTGACGTTTGCAGCCGCCTGGCGCAATGACTCACCATGATCAGCAGCAAGGTGCCGGGCAGCACGGTTTGCCAGAGGAAAGGCCAGGACTGGGTGGTGAGCAGGATCAACAGTGGATTGGCTCCGGCAGGGGGGTGGATCAGCCCCAGTCCCTGCATGAGTGCAATGGACAGGCCCACACCCAGCGCCAGCTTGAGTTCCATCGGTAGCGGTAGCAATTGCACCACCAACCCCACGGTGGCCGATAACAGGTGGCCTCCCAGCACGTTCTGCGGACGGGCCAGCGGACTGTCCGGCAGGGAGAAGAGCAACACACAGCTTGCCCCGAACGGTGCCATCAACAGGGTCGACTGCCAGCTCATGTCCAGCCAGCCGAGCAACATTATGGCCAGGCAGGCACCGAGCCCTGCCAGCCAGGCACTTCGCCATCGTCTTGTTTCCATCTCCTGTCTCCTTGTCTGTGCCGGATCACTTGATCCAGCCTGCGACATTAGGTAGACAGATCGGTGTACTTCAAGAGGAAAGTCATCATGAGCGACAAACGGCAACAGCTGATGACGACAGCCTATCGGCTGTTCAATCGTCACGGCTTTCACGCCACCGGCATCGATCGCATCTGGGCCGAGGCGGGCAGTACCAAACGTACCCTCTATCGCCACTTCCCCACCAAGGATGCCTTGATCGAAGCGGTGCTGATGGCACGGGATGCGGAGTTCTTTACCCTGCTCGATGCCAGGATGGATGGGGTGTCGGGGCGGGAGGCCAGGTTGCTGGCGCTGCTCGATGGCTTTGCGGACTGGTTTGGCCGCAGCGACTTCTACGGCTGCAACTTCATCAACGCGAGCGCCGAGTTCTCCGATCCTCGCCACCCGGTGCGCAAGCTGGTGGTGGCCCACAAGCGTGCGTTGCTGAACTGGGTCAGGGAGGCCCTCGAATGCACCGAGGTGCAGGCCACCGGGTTATGCCTGCTGCTGGAAGGGGCCGTGGTGATGGCCCACAGCTATCAGCAGCCTCTGGCTCTGGAACAGGCCAGGGTGTTGGCGGAGGCCGTGCTGGCAGAGCCGCGCTAGTTCAGTTCCGTGGGGTCGATATCCAGACTCCAGCGCACCCGCTTGCTCTCGGGCCACCCCTCCAGCTCCTTCACCGCCCAGTCGAGCAACTGGGCCAGCGGTGCTCGGTTGGGCCCCTGCACCAGCAGCTGCATGCGAAACTTGCCCGCCTTGCGCTCCATGAAGCCGCTGATGGGCCCCAGCACCTGCACCTGGGGATAGCGGGCGCTGCGCAGGGTATCGGCGAGACGACTGAGGAACAGCTGTACCTCGTCGCGGCCGTTGGCCTCGGCCCGGAACAGCCCCTGATAGCTGAACGGTGGCAGCCCCAGCAGGCGGCGCTCTTTCAGCGCCGTGTCGGCGAAGTGGCCATAGCCGTTCTGGGTCAGATCCTGCAGCAGGGCGTGTTCGGGATGGTGGCTCTGCAGCACCACCAGCCCGGGTTTGCTGGCACGACCAGCCCGGCCCGCCACCTGGGTGTAGAGCTGGGCCAGCTTCTCGGCGGCGCGAAAATCGGCGCTGAACAGGGCGCCATCCACATCCAGCAGCCCCACCAACGTCACATCCGGGAAGTGGTGGCCCTTGGCCAGCATCTGGGTACCGATCAGGATCTTGTACTTGCCCGCCTTGATGTCGCCGAGGTGGGTTTCGAGCTCCCCCTTGCGGCGGGTGTTGTCTCGGTCGATGCGCACCACCGGATATTGGGGAAAAACGGTGCCAAGCAGCTGCTCCAGCTGCTCTGTGCCGACCCCGGAGCCGATGAGCTCGCTGCTGCCGCACTCTGGGCAGTGGTGGGGCAGCGGGCGCACGCTGTCGCAGTGGTGGCAGTGCAGCCGCCGACCGGCCTGGTGCCAGGTGTACCAGGCGTCACAGCGCTCGCAGGCGGCACTCCAGCCGCACTGGTGGCAGATGAGTGCCGGCGCATAGCCCCGGCGGTTGAGAAACAGCATCACCTGGTTGCCCGCTGCCAGATGCTCGGCCATCAGCTGCTCCAGCTGGGGGGAGAGCCCGGCCTGCAGCCGCACGTTCTTGATGTCGAGGATCACCTGGCGAGCGGTCTGGGCGTTGCCGGCGCGCCGGGTCAGGCTGAGGTGGTGATACTTGCCGCTGCGGGCGTTGTGCAGCGTCTCCAGCGACGGGGTGGCAGATCCAAGCAGGATAGGAATGCCGGCGCGATGGGCCCGCATCACCGCCAGATCCCGGGCGTGGTAGCGAAAGCCGTCCTGTTGCTTGAAGGAGCCGTCGTGCTCCTCGTCGATGATGATGATGCCGAGGTCCTTGAACGGCGTGAACACCGCGGATCGGGTGCCGATCAGAATGGCGGCACCGCCGTCGCGGCAGGCGAGCCAGGCATCGAGCCGCTCCCTGTCGTTCATGGCGGAGTTCATCGCCACCACGGGCACGTTGAAGCGGCGCCGGAAGCGGTTGATGGTCTGGGGGGTGAGGCCGATTTCCGGCACCATCACCAGCGCCTGCTTGCCCGCCTTGAGCAGGGGCTCGAGGATGCTGAGGTAAACCTCGGTCTTGCCGGAGCCCGTGATGCCGTCCAGCAGGAAGGCACCGAACTTGTTGCTCTGGCTGGTGACGGCGGCCACCGCCAGTGCCTGCTCGCCGTTGAGGCGCAGCCCCTCACCCGGCTCGAAGCGGGTGGC
This sequence comes from Aeromonas sp. R7-1, assembly GCF_040908115.1. Lineage (NCBI taxonomy): Bacteria > Pseudomonadati > Pseudomonadota > Gammaproteobacteria > Aeromonadales > Aeromonadaceae > Aeromonas > Aeromonas sp. R7-1. Next base: position 51,075 of record NZ_JBFODD010000063.1, read on the forward strand.
CCAGTCGCCATCATGGCTCGGCTCCAGCGAGCGCTTCTCCAGCAGTCCCTTCTTCTCCAGCGCGGTGAGGGCCGTGCTCTGGATCTCCTCCTGTTTGAGGGCGGAGGGGGTCTGCGGCCCCTTGCGCAGCAAGGCGAGGGCCTGTTGCTGCTTGGCCGCCCGCTTGAGCTCGTTGAGGTCGATGGCCATGCCCGCATCGGTGGCAAACCAGAACTCCAGCTCCCGATAGGCGGCGGGCTCCCCCTTGCGCACCAGCACAGGCAGGGCGTGGGGCAGCACCTCCCCCAGCGGGTGCTGGTAGTAACCAGCGCTCCAGGCCATCAGCGCCAGGATGTCGGGCCCCAGCACGGGGGCGCTGTCGAGCACCCTCTTCAAGGGCTTTAATTTGTTGCGGGGGACCTGGCTCTCGGTCGGGTGATCCACCACCAGACCGACCAGGGTCTGCGGGCCGAACGGGATCTCGACCCGGCAACCGGGGGCAGGCAAGGGCAGGGGAGAGAGATAGTCGAAATGACGGCGTAACGGCACCGGCACAGCCACACGAACCAGATCCAGCGTTTGGGAAGAATTCACCAGGGGTTGCCTATTTTTTCTGCGAAGCCACTTGCCTGATCTCAGGCGTTTCCTATATTATTCGCAGCCTTTGAAACTGTGTTCAACAATCGTGTGGTGTCCGACAAGAGATCGGATGGCGACACGGCCTGATAATTGAGGTTGTCCATGAAAGCTGGTATCCATCCTGACTACGTAGCCATCACCGCCAAGTGCTCTTGCGGTAACGTCATCAACACCTTCTCTACCATCGGTAAAGATCTGAACCTGGACGTGTGCTCCGAGTGCCACCCGTTCTACACCGGCAAGCAGAAAGAAGTTTCTAGCGGCGGCCGCGTAGACAAGTTCAACAAGCGTTTCGGTGGCTTGACCTCCAAGAAGTAATCTTGCTTCTGAAGAATTCTGAAAAAGGCGCCCATCGGGTGCCTTTTTTATTGGCCGCCATTCTGTAATTCCCCGCTTTGCCCTATGGTGTTGGCTCAACCAAGGGAGAAGAGCCGATGCGTACATGTCTGGTGATGGGAGCTGCCGGGTACATAGGATCCTACCTGGTGCCCCATCTGCAGGGTCTGGGGTACAGGGTCATCGCCGGGGCCCGTCGTCCCTGCCGTCTGCCGGAGGGGGTGGCGTTTCGCCTCGCCGACAGCCTCAAGCCTGCCACCCTGCCCCCTGCGCTGGCGGGGGTCGACACCGTCTTCTATCTGGTACACGCCATGGGGGCGGGGGCCGGTTTTCACCGGCTGGAGCAGCAGGGAGTGAAGAACTTCGCCGCTGCCGCCCGTGCCGCCGGGGTGCGCCGCATCGTCTATCTCGGGGCCATCCAGCCCGAGCCCTGCAACAGTCGCCACCTCAACTCCCGGCGCTACTGTGGCGAGCTGTTTCGCAGCGCAGGGGTGCCCACGGTAGAGCTGCGTGCCGGCATCATCATAGGCCCCGGCTCGGCGGCGTTCGAGGTGATGCGGGATCTGGTGTACAACCTGCCCATGATGGTGACGCCCAAGTGGGTGCGCTCCCGCACGCCCCCCATCGCCCTCTCCAACCTCTTGCACTATCTGGGCGGGCTGGTGGAAGCCGACGGGGTGGATGGCCAGATCTTCAATGCGGCCGGCCCCGAGCTGCTCAGCTACCAGCAGCAGCTCCAGACGTTCGCCGCCCACATCGGCAAACGCTGCCCCATCATTCCGATCCCCTTTTTGAGCCCCCGGCTCTCCGCCTGGTGGCTGCAGTTCGCCACCTCGGTTCCCCAGCCCATCGCCAAGGCGCTGGTGGGGGGGCTCAAGCACGACATCCCGGCGGATGACGGCCCCTTGCGCGCCCTGCTGCCCCAGCATCTGCTCAGCTTCGATGAGGCGCTGGCGGAGAGCCTGGCGCTGGAGCAGAGGCTCGGTGCCGAGCAGCACGGGGAGGAGACGCCCCTTGGTCTGCGCTGGCGCCATCCCGAATATGGCTTCTACGACCGCACCGCCAGCGGGGAGGCGGATTGCCTCGCCGCCCCCGAGGTGGTGTGGCAGGTGTTGCAGCAGCTGGGGGGTGAGCAGCGCTACTTCTACATGAACGAGCTGTGGGTGGTGCGCGAGTGGATGGATCATCTGATCGGCGGCCCGGCCCGGACCCGGGGACGCACCAACCCGGATCGCTTCGTGAAGGGGGACATGCTGGACTCCTGGCAGATCCTCGGGGTGGATGAAGGACGCAGGCTGGATCTGTTGTTCAACATGAAGGCCCCCGGCGTCGGTCGGCTGGAGTTCAACATCCAGCCCCTGGAGTCCGGCCTGACCCGGCTGCGGGTGACGGCCCACTGGCATCCGCAGGGGGCCTGGGGGCTGGCCTACTGGCTTGCCATGCTGCCGTTTCACCTCTTCATCTTCCAGGGGATGACGGAGGCCATCGCCCGGCAGGCAGAGGCAAAAGCCGGCATTCCAGTCATGGATTGAAATCGAATCTATAACTAATTGGGTAATTATGGGTGGCATGACATGCTACTGACTAGCGTGTCATTGCTATCCAGCGATATTTTATGCTGTGAAAGGGCGGGGGATTTCTTTATGATCCTCAGCCCTCGCCCGCTGGCGAGCCAACGCATCACTCATTCATTTCCGTATCGGGGTCCCCCATGTCCGATCAGCAGCACGATCTCCGCCAACAGGCACTCGACTACCACGCCCAACCCGTTCCGGGCAAAATCGCCATCGCCCTCACCAAGCCCGCCGAGACCGCTCGCGATCTGGCGCTGGCCTACAGCCCGGGCGTAGCCGAACCGGTACGCGAGATCGCCGCCAATCCGGCCGATGCCTACCGTTACACCGGCAAGGGCAACCTGGTGGCCGTCATCTCCAACGGCACCGCCATCCTGGGGCTGGGCAATCTGGGCCCGCTGGCCTCCAAGCCGGTGATGGAGGGCAAGGCCCTGCTGTTCAAGCGCTTTGCCGGCATCGACGCCATCGACATCGAGGTGAAGCACGAGACCAGCGCCCAGTTCATCGATACGGTGGCCGCCATCGCCGACACCTTTGGCGGCATCAACCTGGAAGACATCAAGGCCCCCGAGTGCTTCGAGATTGAAGAGGCGCTGATCGCCCGCTGCGACATCCCGGTGTTCCACGATGACCAGCACGGTACCGCCATCGTCACCGCCGCCGGGCTGCTCAACGCGCTGGAAGTACAGGGCAAGGAGATTGGCACCAGCCGCATCGTCTGCATGGGCGCCGGTGCCGCCGCCACCGCCTGCATGGATCTGCTGATCAAGTGCGGGGCTGCGCCGCACAACATCTTCATGCTGGACCGCCAGGGTGTGATCCACAGTGGCCGCACCGATCTCAACCAGTACAAGCAGCGTTTCGCCAACGACACCCCCCTGCGTACCCTGATGGATGTCATCGACGGGGCTGACGTCTTCGTCGGCGTCTCCGGCCCGGACGTACTGCCCGCCGAGGCGGTGGCCCTGATGGCCCCCAACCCGGTGATCTTCGCCTGTTCCAACCCGGACCCCGAGATCAAGCCTGCCCTGGCTCACGGAGTGCGCGGGGATCTCATCATGGGAACCGGCCGCTCGGACTACCCGAACCAGATCAACAACGTGCTCTGCTTCCCCTTCATCTTCCGCGGCGCCCTCGACGCCCGTGCCAGCCGCATCAACGATGCCATGAAGATCGCGGCAGTGGAGGCTATCCGGGCTCTGGCCAAGGAGCCGGTGCCCGCCGAGGTGCTGACCGCCGCTGGCGTGAGTGAACTCGCCTTCGGCAAGGATTACGTCATTCCCAAGCCCATGGACGCCCGCCTGCTGCCGCGGGTTGCCCGTGCCGTGGCACTGGCGGCGGTTGCCTCCGGGGTGGCCCGCATCGAACTGCCAGGGGATTACATGCTGGGTTGAGTCACGGCAAGCGCGTAAAAAACAGAAGGGGCCCCC